>DASQTZ010000101.1:0-22013 GCA_035641605.1 Gaiellaceae bacterium
CGGCACTCTTCGCGCCGGCGGCGTCGCCGGCCTGACCAAGCGCTTGGGCCATGCACGCCAGTGCAGAGGGATCGGCTTCGCTTAGCAAGGCGGCGGCCTCGCGGAACCAGCGCGACGACCGTTCGATGTCGCCTTGGGCGAGCGCAACGAGCCCGGAGCCAATTGCCATCACCGCGGTCGCATCGGTCGCGCGCCCGCCGACGACGAGTTCGTAGGCTTCGCGTGCAGCGCCATCGGCCTCTGCGAGCCGACCGGCGTAGAGCAGCGCGAGGGTCCTCGCTTGCAGGTAATTCGTGTGGAGAAATGGCGTCGGGTGACGCAGGCGAGTGTGGCCCAAGTCTTCCTCGGCGAACGGCTCGCAGCGAGCAACCACGGCAAGGGCGTCTTCCACGCGCCCAACCTGCACCAGCGCGGGCGCGGCGACTGCGCCCGCGTGCAGGCGAAGAGCGTGATCGTCGTCGGCACCGTCAAAGAGCGCGGAAGACGCCGATGCCGCCTCCGCCCAACGACCGCCCGCACCGAGTGCGAAGCATCGTTCGAGCTCGAGTTCGCGCTTAAGCGCCTTGTCGGAGATCGCTCGCTTTGCGCTCACAAGCACGGCCTCAGCTTCGGCGCTGCGCCCAAGCCCCATGAGCAGGGTCCGACCCTGCTCAATGGCTACCGACGCTCGTTCCTCGTCGGTGCGAGCCTCCGCCGTGAGCGGCACCAGAATCGCGTCCGCCTCCGCGAAACGCTCCTGTAAGCTCAGCGCTCTCGCCACTGCCAGCTCGGCGGAGAACCCGCCGCCGACTTCGGTTGCCGCTCGTGCCAGACGTTCTGAGAGCACGGGATCCACCCGGCTGAACGCGACCGTGGCTGCCTCGAGCAGTAGCTCGGAGGCGGCCGTCCCGCCCGATTCGACGCGCCACACGGCGTGGCGCAGGAGGTCGCCCGAGCGTCTTAGTCCCGTCGCCTCAAGCGCATCCGCCAATCGACGCTGAAGTGTCGCGCCGCGCGTGGCAGGCATGCTCGCACGTACCGACTCGCCGAACAACGGGTGCGCAAGGCGCAGCTCGAGCCGGCGTCCATCCCGCTCGGCAGCGAGCAAGCCACGGCGAATTAGGTCGTCCGCTGCGTTCGCGTCGCTGGTCTCCAACAGCGACCAACCGAGCGGCTCGCCCAGCGCGACCAGCTCCATCAGCACCCGCTCCTGGTCGTCGAGGTGCCCGATTCGTGCTCCGATCAGCTCCATCAGCCGTCCGCCGCCCTGCAGCGGCCCGCGCCAGCGCCAGAGCCCGGCGCGTGCGGTGAGAAAGCTCCTCTCGAGACCGTCGAGGACGAGCTCGCGCACGATCAGCGGCAAGCCACGGCTCGCGTTCCACAGTCGATGCTTCGTTTCCCCGTCGACTTCACCACCGACCACGGACTCCACCAGCAAGCCGGTCTCCTCTGTCGAGAGCGGCTGCAGCTCGATGTACTCGCAGCCGTGGTCCTTCCATAGCGCGACGACCGCGTCCGGGACCGGCTCGCCCGTCCTGACCGTCGCGACCACCGTCGCCTCATGCTCGGCGACCAGCTGCTGGACGAGCATCGCAGACGCCGGGTCGAGGAGATGCGCATCGTCGACGAGCAGCGCGACCGGGCGACGATCCTCGCGCACGGCGATCGCCGCGCGGGCGAGGCGCAGGAGCTGAAGCAGCGTGGCCGCCGAGTCGGCGTCTGCAGGCAGCAAGTGCGCGAACGGGCCGAGCGGAATCGCGCGCCCCGCCTCTGTCGCCGTCACGCGCACGGCCGCGTAGCCCGCGTCCTCAGCGGCGCGCACGACCTCCGCCGCCAGCCGCGTCTTCCCGACCCCTGCGGCGCCCGTAACGACGATCCCGTTCCCCTCCCGGCGCGCGAAGGGCGTCCGGCAGAACTCGACCTCCTCGCTGCGGCCGATCAATGGCCGCGACCGCGGGTCGGCGGCCGCGCTTCCTCCGTCGGGGACACGAGACGGTGTGCGGACTCCTCCTGCCACGACTACCACTATCGCGCCGATTTAGGGGCCGCTCAAGCCGCCCATGAGGCTCGCATGCTTCGAGGTCAGCGTTTGTCCGAGCGAACCTTTCCTGGCCAGTTTGTTACATGTTTCTGCAATCCATCCAAAATGCGCTAGCCGCACGCGTAGTAGGGAAATGGAGGGGCAGCTGCCGTTAGCACTGGTCCGACCTCCTACTGGCAATAAACCGGCCAACAGTGGCCGTGACGACACTGAGGAACGAGAGGTTGATGGATGGCGACCCTCTGGATACGCGCGGCGCGTCAAACGCTGCAGCTCCGGCCGAGCCCAAGTGGGCTAAACCTTGCCACGCCACATTCGCCGTTTACGGCTGAGACGACAGAACTACCCTGCTTGCAGGGCTTTTTAGAGCGGATGAAGGGACTCGAACCCTCGACCTTCTGCATGGCAAGCAGACGCTCTAGCCAACTGAGCTACATCCGCACGCGGCCGCAGTATAGCCACGCGTTCTCAGCCTCCTAGGGCGTCGAGAGCCTCGTTCACAAGCCGGTCCGCGAGCTCGTTGTGCTCGCGCCGCACCGCCGTATAGCTGACGGATTTCAGCTGCCTCGCCAGCCCGGCGGCCTGCAGCGAAAGGTCACGCAGCGCCTCGTTCTTGACCTTGTACTCGCCTCGCATCTGCTTGACGAGCAGCTCGGAGTCGGACACGACCTCGACCTCGTCGACGCCCACCTCGAGCGCCTTCTCGAGACCCGCAATCAGCGCGCGGTACTCGGCGACGTTGTTCGTCGCGGTGCCGATCGTCTCGCCGTGCGCTGCGAGAACGGTCCCGTTCTCCGCCTCGAGGACGTAGCCGTACGCCGCCGGGCCCGGATTGCCGCGCGCGCCGCCGTCAGTCGAGAGCTTGGCCCTCACAGCAGCGGATAGACGTCGAAGGCCGGCTCCTCGTAGGGATGCGCCTCACGAAGAGCGGCAATCACCTCGCCCTGAAGCTCCTCCGGGAAGACGGTCTCCAGGCGCAGCTCCGAGACCCGCTGCTCGCGCCCCGCCTGGCCGATCGCCGGCGACGTCTCTTCACCCGGAAGGAACGTCCCGGTCCCGGCGGCGTACCACGAGCAGTGGGTGTAGTTCCCGATCTTGCCGGCCCCGGCCTCGAACAGCGCGGTGCGCACGCGGTCGAGGGCCTCGCGCGGGACGAAGACGACTAGCTTGCGATTCACGTGAGCATCCTTACCGACCTCACGCCTGCAGCGCTCACCAGCGCGATCGAGGAGAACCTGTTCGCCTTCTTTCGCGCGATCGCCGGCCTGCCGGGCGGAGAGTTCGTGGAGACCGACGAGCTCCTGCTCCACCGGACCGGCCTCTCATCTCCGATGTTCAACGGCGTCTCGCGGACGCGCGGAGTGCCCATCGAGAAGGTCACGGGGCGTTTCTCGCAGCCGTTCTTCTGGTGGACCGGTCCGCAGTCGTCACCGGGCGACCTCGACGAGCGCCTCGAAGCCGCCGGCCTTCTCGATGCCGGGCGTGATTCTCCCGGAATGGCAATCGCACTGGCGGACATCGACGAGGAGAGAGCGCGACCGCAGGGCGTCGCCGTCGAGCCTGCCCAGGACGAGCCCGGGCTGCAGCTTTGGGGACGCATGTTCTGCGGGGCGCACGGTGCTCCGCCCGCCGCTGCGCAGGCCTGGGTCGACGCAGCTCGGCGACTCGGGTTTCGCGATCTGCCCTGGGACTATTGGCTGGCGCGGATCGACGGTGACCCGGTCGGTCTCGGGCTCTCGTTCCTCGGAGGCGGTGTCGTGGGCCTCTACGGGATCGGCACGCTGCCTGCAGCTCGCCGTCGCGGCGTCGGCTCGGCCTTGACCCTTGTCCCGATGCTCGAGGCCCGGGAGAAGGGGTACGCCGCCGCCATCCTCCACTCCACTCCCGAGGGCGAGCTGCTGTACCCGCGGCTCGGATTTCACGAGTACTGCCAGATCAGCCGCTTTCTGGGCGGCGTGTAGTTTGCGCGGGTCATCCCCCGGGAATCGAGGACGCATGCCGACACTCGAAGTGCTGCCAAGACCGACACCCGAAGAACGAGCCGACGGTCCGGTCGCGATCCACGTCGAAGATCCTCTCGCCGAACTCGCGGAGACAATCGAGATCTGGGTCGAGCACCGCCCCGAGTGGGAGTTCACGCTGCACGAGGGCCACGACTTCGGCCGGGCCAACAATGTCGAGGGCCGTCTCCTCTTCGTCGCGGGCGAGCACACCTCGTCGCTCGTCTTCCGCCTCGATCAGCTCGACGCGGCCGAGGACGTGATGGATGCGCTCGTCCTGCGCTACGAGGAGCAGGACGGGATCTGCAAGCTCGCGCGTTGCGGCCGCAACGGCATCGAAGTCGAGCTCTTCCACATCCTCACGTACACCTAGGTTCTGTGGCCGAGTTAAGGGGCACGGATCTGGCGTGGAACCGTGCCTGCGACTCGGACCTTGACCAGTTCGGGCCGCTGGCCTGACGCTACTCAGCGGTGTCGATCTGAGCCTTTTGCAGACGGCCCGAGTAGTCGACGTAGATCGACTTCCACTCGGTGAAGACCTCGAGCGCCGCCTGGCCCGCCTCGCGGTGGCCGTTCCCGGTGTCCTTCGTGCCGCCGAAGGGGAGGTGCACTTCGGCCCCGATCGTGCCGGCGTTGATGTAGGTGATCCCCGTGTCGAGATCGCGCATCGCGCGAAACGCCTTGTTCACGTCCCGCGTGAAGATCGAGGACGAGAGGCCGTACTTCACGCCGTTGGCGGCGCGGATTGCCGCATCGAAAGAGTCGACCGGGATCAGCGCGGTGGTCGGCCCGAAGATCTCCTCCTGCGCAATCCGCATGCCGGGCTCGACGTCGCCGAAGATCGTCGGGCGGTAGTAGAAGCCCTTCCCGAGCCCGTCGTCGGACGCGATCTCGCCGCCCGTGAGCAGCTTCGCACCTTCGTCCTTGCCGATGCCCGTGTACGAGTGGATCTTCTCGAGCGCGCGCTGATTGATCACCGGCCCGACGTCCGTATTGTCCTCCCAACCGATTCCCAAGCGCAGCCGCTCGGCGGCCGTCACCAGCTTCGTCTGGAGCTCCTGGTAGACGCCGCGCTGGACGATCACGCGGCTGGCCGCCGTGCAGCGCTGGCCCGACGTCCCGAACGCCGACCAGACGACGCCCTCGACTGCAAGGTCGAGGTCGGCATCGTCCACAACGATGATCGCGTTCTTTCCACCTAGCTCGAGGTGGACGTGCTTCAGCCCCTCCGCCGCCGCCTTCAGCACGGCGACGCCGGTCTCACGCGACCCGGTCAGCGAGATCACGCGCACATCCGGATGACGCACGAGCGCCTCGCCGACGGCGCCACCGCCGCCGTGCACCACGTTGACCACGCCGGCCGGAAGACCCGCCTCGACGAGCAGCTCGACGAAGCGCTCGCCGAGCGCCGGCGTGTCGCTCGCGGGCTTGAACACGACCGTGTTGCCCGCCACGAGGGCCGGCAGCATCTTCCAGGACGGAATCGCGATCGGGAAGTTCCAGGGCGTGATCACGCCAACGACCCCGATCGGCATGCGCACGCTCATCTGGAACTTGTCCTTGAGCTCCGAGGGTGTGGTCTGTCCAAACAAGCGCCGCCCTTCGCCGCCCATGTAGAAGCTCATGTCGATCGCTTCCTGAACGTCTCCGCGCGCTTCGGCGAGCACCTTCCCCATCTCCCGCGCCATCAGTTGCGCGAGCTCTTCCTTCTTGTCGATCAGCAGCTGGCCGAAGCGGAAGAGGATCTCGCCGCGCTTCGGTGCCGGCACCAACCGCCACTCCTCGAACGCCGCTTTCGCTGCCGTGACGGCGCGATTGACATCGTCCTCGCCCGAGAGCGGGAAGGTGCCGATCGTCTCACCGTTGGCAGGGCTGGTCGACTCGAAGGTCTCGCCCGACTCGGCGTCGAGCCATTCGCCGGCGATGTAGTTCTTGTACGTCTTCGTCCCGAGCAGCGCCATGGCGGCGCGCAGTTTATCCGCGGACTCGAAGCGCCCGGATCTCGCTGCAGGCGATGCTCGGGCTCGTGCCGTGCGAGGACGGATGGGAGTGGACGTTGTAGTAGAAGCCGCGACGAAGCACCTGCATCGAGCTCGCGACGGCGAACCGCTGGAACGCAACTCCGCGCGCGTCGGCGACGAGGTCGCGGTGCGCGGCCTGCGGCGGCTTCGCCGGCTTCGACGCACAGGTTCCGCCCGAACCGTGGAAGTGCACCGCGTGGCTCGAGCGGGGCTCGAGGCCCCAGACGACGACCCAGCCTGACAGGCGCGCGCCGCGCTGCGTGAAGTACGCCGCCCCGCGCGCGGCGCTGCCCCCGTCAGGCCGGAGCTCGACGGCGGCCACGGTCCGAGTTACTGCGCCGCCGGACGCCGCGGAGGCGATGATCGCCAAGCAGCCGAGCGCGATCGTCCCGAGCAGTAGTCCCCATCTCCGCACGCCCGTATGTACGAGCCGCGAAACGGAGTGGTTTTAGAGCCTCTTACTCGGGCGGCGCGTCGCTCGGAAGAAACGTTCCGGGGGCGCGTGGCCGGCGGCGGTCCCGAGTCTCGCGTTTCCCGCCCGCCGTCTTGCCGTGGCGTCTTTCCGGCCCCGTGCGCCGGTCGACGATGACCTCCACGTTCGGGTTGTCCTTGTAGTACTCGCTGAGCTTCTCGTACAGCTCGTCTTCGAGCTCGAGCGGGATAACGCAGTAGATCATCGTCCTCTGCGTCTGATTGTAGGGACGGTCTCGACGAGCGCCAGAGCGTCTAGATGCGCGCGATGTCCGGTACGACTCGGCCCTCGGTGTCGACACGGGCGTTCCAGTTCTGGAAGAGGCCGTCGAGGTCGCCGAGCTCGTGGCCACGCGCCTCGAGCCGGACCGGCTGCGCAGATTCGGCTGACACGCGGTACTGGTACCAGGTGATATCCCAGGCGATCGTGATTGCGAGCTCCTGGTTCACGCCCGACAGCTGGAGGATGCTCGCCCTGGGCTCGCCGAGGCTCTTGGCGACGCCGCCGATCGTCCGCCGGTAGTCGCTGGCGTTGAAGACGTCGGCTGCCTCGACCATCGCCAGCTCCGGCTGGCTCAGCCGGCGGAGAATCGGCTCGGAGGCCACGGTCTCCTCAGTCGGCGAGCGGACCGGGGCGAAGATCTGCGACAGCCAGCTCCCCCGCTTCGGCCGCTGGACGGGCACGGTCGGCGTGGTTGGCGTTCCCTCCTTCACCCAGCCGTACTCGACCGCGATCTCCTGGCAGAGCGGACAGACGTCGACGAATTCGCCGGCTTGCGGCGCGTAGCGGACTGCGCGCTCCCCCGTGAGAAGGCTCCGATCGCAGATTGCGCACGTCCGGACAAGAGCCTGGCTGCTGATCTGCATTGCCGCCGATCTTAGCCCAGCGCCGGAAGGGTCCCGTTCTTTATGCTGGCTGGGTACATGTGTCTTTTACAGGTATGAGGCATCATCGTCACGCATCACGAGTTCGGCGTCGCGTCGGACCTGGCAAGTACGACGTGCGGGCGCGCGTCGAGCGCTTCGCCGAGCCGGCGGTGCTGCTGCAGCTGCGCGAGCGTCCGGTCCACGGATACGAGCTTCTCGAGCAGCTCCCCGAGCTGACCGGCGAGCGCGTGGACATGGGCAACCTCTACCGCTTCCTGCGCGTGCTCGAGGCCGAGGGGATCGTGCGGTCGGACTGGGACGACAAGGCCCCCGGCCCCAGCAAGCGCGTGTACGAGCTCACAAACGAGGGCCGCGCACTCCTCGACCAATGGGCTGCCGCTCTACGCGGTGCCCAAGGCCGGATCGACGGCTTCCTCGCGAGATACGGAGAGAGGAGGTGACGACCATGCATTCGAGACGTCATCGACATCGCGGCTTTCGTAGGCCCTACGGCCTCGGCCGCGGCTGGTACGACCGCGAGCGCGTTCTGGAGCGGCTGGAGGAATACCAGCGCGACCTGGAACAGGAGCTCGCCGACGTCTCCGACCTGATCAAGCGGCTCCAGGCCGGCGAGCAGCAGGCGGAGACGGCGACCGTCTAGGGCGTACGCGTCGGGGCGGGCGGTGGGCGCCCTCCCCGACCGACCCCTTTTAGTGTTGAGCCGTGAACGCCACCGGCGACCGCACGGCGCTCGCCGCCTTCGTCGCGATGTCCGTGCTCGCCGGGGGGAACGCGGTGGCGATCCGGTTCAGCAACCGCGAGCTCGACCCGCTCTGGGGGGCCGGTCTGCGCTTCGCGCTCGCCGCGGCGCTGCTGGCGGCGCTGATGGCGATCCTGCGGCTGGCGCCGCCGCGCGGACGTGCACTGAGGGGAGCGGTCCTCTACGGAGTCCTTGCGATCGGTGGGGCATTCGCGCTCGCCTACTACGGGCTCGTACACATCCACGCCGGGCTCGGCCAGACGCTTCTTGCGATCGTCCCGCTTGCGACGCTGTTCCTGGCCGTGCTCCAACGCCAAGAGCGTCTTCGCCTGGGCGCACTGGCGGGTGGCGTCGTCGCGCTTGCCGGGATCGCACTGATCTCGAACGCAACTCTCGAGGAGGGCGTACCGGCCCTCTCGCTCCTCGCGGTGCTGGGCGGCGCGCTCTGCTTCGCGCAGGCGGCTGTGCTCGTCCGGCACTTCCCGCCGGCCCATCCGATCACGATGAACGCGGTCGGGATGGCGACTGGCGCGGTGCTCCTCCTTGCGGGCTCGCTCGTCGCGAGAGAAACGATCCAGCTGCCCGATCGAAGCGAGACCTGGCTCGCGATCGGCTACCTCGTCCCGGTGGGCTCGGTGGTCGTGTTCGTCCTCTATCTCGTGGTGCTCCGATACTGGGAGGCGTCACGCGCCGCCTACGAGTTCGTGTTGATCCCGGTCTTCACCGTGGCGCTCTCCACCTGGCTCGACGACGAGCCGCTGGGCCTGGGGCTGCTCCTGGGCGGGCCGCTCGTCTTAGTAGGTGTCTACATCGGCGCCTTGCGGCGCAGGCGCTCGAGCCCGCTCTGAGAGGATTTGCCTCCTCTGAGAGGATTTGCCTCCATGGCGGACGAGCTCCGAGACGTTGCCCAAGGTCTCTGGATCTGGCGCGTCCGGCATCCGGACTGGGCGCCTCACGTCGACTGGGAGCCGTTCGTGACCTCGACGTGCGTCGAGTCTGGCGACGAGGTCGCGGTCCTCGACCCGATCGCGCCGCCCGAGGACGCTGCCGACGTGTGGGCTCGGCTCGACGCGAAACCACCGACGATGGCCGTCGTCCTGAAGCCCGATCACGTGCGCGACGTCGACGTCTTCGTCCAGCGATACGGAGCCAAGGCCTACGGGCCGTCGCTCTTCTGGCGCCGCAACATCCCCGAGGCGGAGCTGGAGCCGATCGAGCCCGCGAGCGAGCTTCCGGGCGGGCTCCTCGCGCTCTACGACGGGCGCGGCCGCAATGAGACGCCGCTCTGGCTCCCGGAGCAGCGGGCGCTCGTCTTCGCGGACGCACTGACCGAGCGGAACGGCGAGCTCCTCGTCTGGGCAACGCCGTGGCACGAGGAGCGCGTCCTCCCCGCCCTACGGGCGCTGCTCGATCTGCCCTTCGAGCGCGTCATCGTGTCGCACGGGGAGCCGGTGCACGACCGCGCTGCCTACGAGCGGGCGCTCGAGCTCGTGCCGTGGAGCGGCGACTAGCGCCGGCGCCAGCGGTGCAGGTGCTTCGACTTCGCCGCCGACTTCGGGGACTTCGGCTCCGGCGGCGGATCATGCTCGGCGAGCCAGCGGCCAGCCTCGTCGTCGGGCTCGAGGCCGACGAGCCGCTCTCGCTCGCCTCTCTTCTGCGCGCCGCGGTGCGTCAGCCGATGCTTCAGACCTTCGCCTCTTCCTGTTCCTTCTGCGCCTCGGCCACGACCTTCTGGGCCACGTGCGTCGGCACTTCCTCGTAGCGCGCGAAGGACATGTGGTAATCGCCGCGGCCGCCTGTCATCGAGGTGAGTGACTGGGAGTAGGTGAGCATCTCCGCCATGGGCACCTCGGCCTTGATCATCGTCATGCCGGCGCCGACCGGCTCCATCCCGTGCAGGCGCCCCCGCCGGGAGTTGAGGTCGCCGTTCACCGAGCCGACTGCGTCGTCGGGAACGGTGACGTCGACCTCCATGATCGGCTCGAGCAGCACGGGGTCGGCCTGCTCGTAGGCCTGCTTGAAGGCGAGCGAGCCGGCGATCTTGAACGCCATCTCGGACGAGTCGACGTTGTGGTACGACCCGTCGACGAGCACGACGCGGATGCCCTGGACCGGCGCACCGGCGAGCTCGCCGTGCGCCATCGCCTCCTGGATCCCCTTGTCGACCGCGGGCCGGAAGCTCTGGGGGATCGCGCCGCCCACGATCTTGTCGACGAACTCGTAGCCGGTATGCCCCTCGATCGGCTCGAGGACGATGTGGCAGTCGCCGAACTGGCCACGGCCGCCGGTCTGCTTTTTGTATCGCCCATGGCCCTTCGACTCTCGGCGGATCGTCTCCAGATACGGGACCCGTGGTTGGCGGAGCTCGACCTCGACGCCGAAGCGCCGCTTCACGCGCTCGACGGCGACTTCGACGTGCATCTGCGAGAGGCCGGACAGGAGCTGCTCGCCGGTCTGCTGGTCGCGGCGCATCACGAGCGTCGGATCCTCTTCCGACAGCCGGCGCAGGGCGGTACCGAGCTTCTCCTCGTCGCCCTTCGCCTTCGGCGTGATCGCAAAGCTCATCACCGGCTCGGGGAACTCGATCTTGGGCGGCTCCGAGTCCCGCTCGGCGTCGAGAAGCAGGTCACCGGTGAGGGTGTCCTTGAGCTTCGCAACCGCACCGAGATCGCCCGGGCCGAACTCGTCGGCCTGATCGTGCTCCTTTCCCTGCAACGTCAGCAGCTGGCCGATCCGCTCCTTGTTGTGCGAGCGTGAGTTCACGAGCGTCGCATCGGACCCCACCGTCCCCTCGATGACCCGGAAGACGTTGATGCGCCCGGCGAACGGGTCGGCGACCGTCTTGAAGACGAACGCCGCACTCCCGGCGCCGTCGATGTGGACGTCGAAGTCCTTCTTGGCCGGCGAGGGCACGCCCTCGACGAGGAGGTCGAGGACGGCGGTCGTGCCGAGGTTCTTCGTCGCCACCCCGCAGGCGACCGGGAAGATCTCCCCGCGGGTGACCGCGTCCTTGAGCGCGTGCGCGACCTCTTCATCGGACAGCTCCTGTCCTTCGAGGTAGCGCTCCATCAGACCCTCGTCGGTCTCGACGACCGAGTCGAGCAGCTTCTCGCGATACTCCGCGACCTGGTCGGCCATCTCGGCCGGAATCTCGCCCGGAGCCGCTTCCTTCGCGCCCTCCGGGCTCGCGTACGCCTTCATGTGCAGGAGGTCGACGATCCCAGTGAGCTCGTGCTCGACGCCGATCGGAAGGTGGATCGCCACGGCCCGCGCCGAAAAGGTGTGCTGAAGCGCGTTCAGCACGCGAAAGAAATCGGCGCGCTCCCGGTCGAGCATGTTCACGAAGAAGACACGCGCAAGGCCGAGCTCCTCGGCTCGGGCCCAGACGCGGCTGGTCTGAACTTCGACGCCCATCACGCCGGAGACGACGATCAGCGCGCCTTCGACAACCCGGATCGCGGAGACCATGTCGCCCTGGAAGCTCGGCTCGCCCGGAGTGTCGATCAGGTTGATCTTGCGCCCTTGCCAGTCGAGGTGACAGAGCGACGCGGAGATCGTCATCTGGCGCCGTTGCTCGTCTTCGTCCCAATCCGCGACCGTCGAGCCCTGCTCGATCGTGCCGAGCCGGTTGACCGCGCCGGCCTGGAAGAGCATTGCCTCGACCAGCGACGTCTTGCCCGTTCCCCGGTGGCCTGTGACGGCGACGTTGCGGATCTTTCCGGACTCGACTGGCGGCATGCGGGAGCGAGTTTAGCTTCGGCCTACGCTTCGGCTTCAGCCCTCTGCGCGGCGCCCGAAAGCCGGGCCTTCAGGCGCAGGATCGCCTTCGTGTGGAGCTGTGAGACACGCGATTCTGTGACCCCGAGGACCTCCCCGATCTCCCGCAGGGTCAGCTCCTCGTAGTAGTACAGCGTGACGACGAGCTTCTCGCGCTCCGGGAGACGGGCGATCGCCTCGCCGAGGGCCTCTTTCAGCTCCGTTTGGGCGAGGGAGCTCTCGGGAGCCGGCGCGTCGGTGTCCTCGATCGTGTCGATCAGGGCGACCTGGTCGCCGCCGGAGCCGCCGATCGTCCAGAGCTCGTCGAGGGCGGCGATCGAGGAGCGGGAGATGTCGGTCAGGCTGTCCCCGAGCTCCTCGACGGAGATCCCGACCTGCCTGGCGATCTCCTCGTCGGTCGGGGGACGGTGCAGCTTGGCCTCGAGGTGGGCGATCGACCGCTCGATCTCGCGGGCGCGGGCGCGCACGGAGCGAGGCACCCAGTCGAGCGAGCGGAGCTCGTCGATGATCGCGCCCTTGATGCGTGCAATGGCGTAGGTCTCGAACTTGACGTCCCGGTCGGGGTCATAGCGCTGGATCGCGCCGATCAGGCCAAGCAGGCCGTACGAGACGAGATCCTCCTCTTCGACATGCGCCGGAAGGCCGCTGCCCAGCCGGCCGGCGACGTACTTGACGAGCGGCGCGTAGGTGAGGATCAGGCGGTCGCGCAACCCGCTGTCGTCCGGCTTGGCGCGATAGGAACGCCAGAGCTGCTGGGTTTCGTCCTGGCCCACGGCTAGAGAAGGATACGGGGCTAGCGGATGATTTCCTCACGGGCGGCGCGGAAGGTGCGGATCGCGAGCCCGCCCATCCACAGCGTGAGCGCGGCGCCGGCGAGCGCGATGGGCCAGACCCCCGCCTCGTAGGCCGTCCACGCGATCCCGGCGAAGAAGACGGTCAGGAACGCGAACAGCGCCCCCTGGATGCGGCGCTGACCGGCGCGAGCCACCCGCGGAGCGTATCTCTACAATCGAGGCGCCCAGGGGCGTAGCTCAATTTGGTAGAGCACCGGTCTCCAAAACCGGGGGTTGCAGGTTCGAGTCCTGTCGCCCCTGTTGGGTGAAAGGCCCGCAAACGCTGACCTTTCGGTTTCTAGTACGGCGACGAAGCGGCTAGTTTCTACCGGTTTTTTCTACCGCTACGCCTCTCGGCGCAGCAAGGGCACGGGCACTCAGCACATCCGCACCCGCAACACGTCGCGACAATCGGAAGCTGCTGCTTCATGCGCTACCTCCTCGCGCGGGATTGTAAAGCGGGTCGCCGGCAAACGCGCCAAGACGCCGCTCGAGCCGCTCGGCCTCCTCGCGGAACGTCTCGCCGGCGAGGTCGATGTAGAGCTGGGTCGTCGAGTAGTCGGAGTGGCCGGCCGGCGCCCGGAGTGCCGGCGGCGGCGTTCCGGCCGCCGCGGCGTTGGTGATCGACGAGTGGCGGCCGTCGTGGAACGGGCGCATCGTCCGCGGGGTATCTGCTCGCCTGGCTGGATGCGTTGGAGATCGAGCGGGCAGTGCTTGTCGGCCCCAACTCGGCGGCGGCGTCGTCCAGATCGCAACCGTCGACTTCATCCTGAACGACGCGAGGCGGACGCGGTCGCCGCCTAGCCCTACGAATCCGCGAGCTCCGGGTCGGCGCGCGGACGTTTGAGAGCGGGTTTAGCCGAACCGCCTGCCAATTGCCTCGGCGATCTCTGCAGGAGCGTCCTCCTGGATGTAGTGCTTCGCGTTCGGCAGCTCGACGAGCACGTGATCGGGAAACGTGACGCGCATGCGGCGAAGCATCGAAGGCCGGAAGCCGAAATCCTTCATCCCCCAGGCGAAGAGCGCCGGCTTCGAGCCGAGCTTCGCCGGCACCTCCCGCGAGAGCCGCTCGAGCAGCGGCTGCGCAGCGACGATCTGCTTCGGCATCTCGGCCACACCCTGCCGCGCCGCCGGCGTAGGCTGCACGTCGCGGTAGTGGTCCTTCTCCGCCGCGCTCAGTTCCTTCGTCATCGCTCGCGGCATCAGCTTCTCGACGAAGTAGTTCTCCTCGATGATCTTCCGCTGCATCCAGCGCGTCGACATGACTCTGCTGAACAGCCTGAATCTCAGGGCTGCCGGCCAGAACCACGTGTTGCCGAGCACGATGCCTGAGACCCTGTCGGCGCGCCCGGTGGCGACGGCGGTGCCGATCGGACCGCCCCAGTCCTGTCCCATCACGATGAACTGGTCGAGCGCGAGCTGATCCACGAGCTCGCCTACGGTGCGGACGTGCTCTTCAATCGTGTAGCCGTAATGCTCGGGGCGGCCGGAGAGACCGAAGCCGAGGTAGTCAATGGCCACGCACCGGAAGCGATCGCGCAGACGCGTGACGATGCCGCGGTAAAGGAAGCTCCAGGTCGGGTTTCCGTGGCAGAGAAGGATTGGCCTACCGGAGCCTTCATCGATGTAGTGCATCCGGCCGGCTGAGGACTCGAACCAGTTCGACTCGAACGGGTATAGCGCCGGATCCGGCGCGAACGTGATCGTCATCGTCACCCCCACTAGGCGTCTTACCTTGGGCGGTCCCAGCTGAATCCCTTCGCGACGCGGCCGCATCAGATGAAAAGTGATCTTCGTCGCGGTTCTCGCGAAAGGAGGTACTCGGATGACACCAGCATCGACAGTGGTCGAGCGCGAGCAGGAGCAGTCGCGTCTCAGCCGCAGAACATTGCTGGGCAGCGCCGGCTTCGCCGTGGGCGGCGCAGTGCTGGCGACACCGGCGGCCGCGTTGGCAGGACGGAACCCGGCTGCAGGCGCGTGCGCCGTTCCCACGCCCGTCGGCTTCAGGAAGTTCCTCGTCTACATGGCGGAAGGCAACGCCGGCTCGATTACCGATCCAGCGTTTGTGCTCGCCTTCCAGCGCGACGTCTTCGGACGCGATGAGGCGGCCGTCGCGGCGTACGCCCAGCAGGCAATGGAGTTCTTCCGCGCGCGCTTCGGCCTCGACTTCACCGGCGCGACCGCGCCGACGACAGTCGGACCGTGGGAGATCGAAGGCGCGGTCATGCAGGGCTCGGTCTTCAGCCCAGGCAACGGCTACACGGCCTACGTCGTCTCCGAGGAGGCGGTCGGCCCGAAGGGCTGGGTCGTGCGCGACTCGAGCTTCAACGTCAGCCTCACCGCGGACCAGACGCTGCACGGCACCTGGGGCGGCGCCGCCGGCAAGCCGGCCAAGGCCGGATCGGCCATGGTGTTCGGCGATTACAACATCAAGGTCGACAAGCCGGGCGGAAGCGAGCTCGGCGAGACGATCCAGATTCATTTCGAATCCGGCTCGCCAATCATCGGCGACGTCGACGGCCAGTTCCACTTCGTCTGCGATCTCTCGCACCCAGAATGGGGCGCCGGGCACGCGCGCGGCGTTGGAACGCCGGACGGCGGCGTCCGCAACGTGCTCACTTTCCCGCCCTCACTCCCTTAGTGCCAGCGCAACTATCGCATTGGAGAGGGTGTCCGCCACGGACGCCCTCTCCCTCCCGGCGCGCCGCGCGCGGCTCAGGTGCCCGGAGGTCGGGGGGCCGACCCTCCTCACGCGCGATTTAGTTGGGTGTGCATCTGGTGACGCCGACCGCGAGCGACTCGATTCCGTTCATCGCCGTGGCGATGCGGCTCGGGCTGAGGATCGAGGACCTCGCTCGCTCAATCCACGTGTATTCGAGCTTCGGGTGAAGGGCACCGCGGAGCAGGCGCTCCGGGCTCGCGCGCCGGCACGCGCCCCGTTGTGAGGGGGCGTCCGCCGCCCGGTGATGTCCTGTCGGAACCTATCGGCCGCATCGCGGCATCAGACGCCGTGCGACGCTGGAGGCTCGATCGATCGCGGGAGATTCGATGACTGACGTGGAAATTCGCTTGACAGAGTTGGCGACCTGCGGTGGCTGCGCGGCGAAGTATTCGGCCGCCCGCCTTGAGGAGCTCCTGCGCGGATTCGTTCCGGTGGAGGCAGAGCGTCTGCTCGTCGGCCTCGCACCTGCGGACGACGCCGCCGTCTACCTGCTGGACGACGACCGGGCGCTCGTCTTCACGGTCGATTTCTTCCCACCGATCGTTGATGACGCCGGCGACTACGGCACGATCGCTGCGACGAACGCGCTGAATGACGTGTTCGCGATGGGTGGCACGCCGCTGCTCGCGCTCTCGATCGCCGCCTTCCCTGAGGAGCTGCCGTCGGACGTCCTGGCGCGTGTCTTCGCCGCGGCGGCCGCGCAGGTTCGTGCCGCCGGCGGACTGCTTGCGGGCGGTCACACCATCCGCGACGACGAGCCGAAGTACGGCCTTGCCGTCGTTGGCACGGTTCATCCCCGCGGCATTTGGTCGAAAGCGGGCGCACGGCCGGGCGACACGCTCTTCCTGACGAAGCCGCTCGGGACGGGCCTGATCATGACGGGATGCAAGAAGCGGCTGACCGGAACACAGCCGCTCGAGCGCGCCGTCGAGTGGATGCGCACGCTCAACGCCGAAGCCGCCGAGGCCCTGCGCGCGTTCGCCCCGCATGCCGTCACCGACGTGACGGGGTTCGGACTGTTCGGCCACGCGTACGAGGTCGCATTGGGCAGCGGCGTCCGGATCGTCCTCGACGCCGACCGTCTACCCGCCATCGACGGCGCGCTCGACCTCGCCCGGAAAGGTGTGCGGACGAGCGGCGACCCTCGTAATCGTGACTTCGCCGGGCACCGGGTGACCCTCGAGGGTGTGTCGGACTCGCTGGTCGCGCTCGGTTACGACCCACAGACCGCGGGCGGTCTTTTGGTGTCGCTCCCGTCCGTGCAGGGCGCCGCGCTGGAGGCGGAATTCGCCCGTCGCCGACTCTTTCTCCGCAAGATCGGCAGCGTCGAGGAAGGCTCCGGGCTTCGCGTCACGATGGACACGCTCTGAGGAGAACTGGAGGCGGAGGTCGAGTGCCGGAGGCAGTCGTGTTCGACGTGATGGGGACGCTGTTCGACCTCTCGCCGCTTCGCGACCGTCTGCGGGCGGCAGGCGCACCGGAAGGGTCGCTTGAGGCGTGGTTCGGCCGCATGCTTCACGGGTCTGCGTCGCTCACTCTCGTTGGCGAGTTCCGGCCCTTTCGTGAGGTCGGGAAGGCGAGCCTCGAATCGGTTCTGGAGCAACTCGGAGCCGACGTGAGCAAGGCGGACGAAATCCTGCAGGGGTTGGGCGAGCTAGACCCGTATCCCGACGCTGCGGCGGCGTTCGACCAGTTGCGCGCTGCGGGCGTTCGCATCGCGACGCTGACGAATGGTGCCCAGGACCACACGCGCCGGCTCCTCGCGCGCGGGGAGCTCGAGGATGCCGTTGAGCTCGTTGTCTCCGTCGATGAGGTTCGTGCGTATAAGCCGCACGCGGCGCCCTACCACCACGCCGCAGCTCGGCTCGGGTTGCCGGTCGACCGAATCACACTCGTCGCCGCGCACGGCTGGGACGTCGTCGGTGCGCGTGCGGCCGGCCTCGGCGCCGTCTGGGTCGATCGGCTCGAGCGGCGGTGGCCGTTTCCGCTCCCGGAGCCCGTCCGAGCGACGACGCTCGTCGAAGCAGTAGAGCAAGCGCTCGCCGAGGGAGGGGCTCGATGACAAAGGCTGCGTTGGTTGTCCTCGCCGACACGGCGGCGAGCGACGGCCTGGGAAGAGTTGTGAACGCCATGATCACGGCGAAGGAGCTGAAGGAGAGCGGAGACGCGAGGTCGCCTTGCTCTTCGACGGCGCTGGCACGAAGTGGGTGGCCGCGCTGAGCGAGAGCGAGCATCGCTATCACGACTTGTTCGAGGACGTGCGCGACCGGATCGTGAGCGCCTGTGCGTATTGCGCCAAGGCCTTTGGGGTCAGGGAAGAGGTGGAGGCGGCAGAGGTCGCCCTGCTCGACGAATTCGAGGAGCATCCAAGTCTGCGCTCCTTCCTTGCCGACGGCTACCACGTCCTCACGTTCTGATGGCTCGCTCACGCAGGCGCTGGAACGATTGGGCGTATCGGCGCATCGGACTTGCAGAAGTGGGGCGAGTCGTTGTCATCGGCGTGTTCCTCGCATTGGCCGCAGGCGGCTGCGGTGGCCGAGAGCAGCCCGACGCCGGGCCCGGCGGGGACGATGCCTCGGCACCGCCTCCCGGACTTCACGGCGAGTGGAAGACCGACTTCTCGAAGCGCAGCGTCTCGCTCGACGAGTTCATGTCCGGGGGGCCCGGGAAGGACGGCATTCCCGCCGTCGACAATCCGAGGTTCGTCGCTGTCGAGGACGCCGACTTCCTCGCGGATCGCGAGCCGGTGATCGAGCTCGTCGTGGGAGGCGAGGCCCGCGCCTACCCGATCCAGATCCTGATCTGGCATGAGATCGTCAACGACGTCGTCGCGGATGTACCGGTCGCGGTCACGTTCTGTCCGCTTTGCAACACGGCGATCGCCTTCGATCGCCGTGTTGATGAGCAGACCGTCGACTTCGGGACGACCGGCAACCTCCGCAACTCCGATCTCGTGATGTACGACCGCCAAACGGAGTCGTGGTGGCAGCAGTTCGGCGGCGAGGCGCTGGTGGGCGAGCTCACCGGCGCAAGTCTCGAGCAGCTTCCGTCGCGGATCGTCGCGTGGGCGGACTTCCGGCGTGAGCATGCCGGGGGCAGGGTCCTCTCGCGCGAGACCGGCTTCTCACGGCCGTATGGGGAGAACCCCTACGTCGGGTACGACAGCGTCGACAGCTCGCCGATCTTCCCAACCAAGAACGCGGACGACGAACGGCTGCCGCCGAAGGAGCGCGTCGTCTTCATCGAGCGCGGTGACGAGGCCGTCGTCGTGCCGTTCTCCACGCTGCGCGAGAAAAAGGTCGTGCGTGTCGAGGTCGGCGGCTCCAAGCTCCTCGTCCGTTGGCGGCCTGGGGTGGCGTCGTCGCTCGACGACGCCGAGATCGCGACGGGGCGTGACGAAGGCACCGCGGAGGTCCGCGAGAGCGGACGGCTGGTCAGCTTCGACCTGCCCTTCTGGTTCGCGGTCGCCGCCTTCCGCCCTGACGCGCGGATCGTGGGCGAGGAGGAGGCGGCACGGTCGTCGTCGTCCCCGTCCTCGGGGCAGCTTGCGCCGTCCGGGCAGAAGTCGTGGCCCCGGCGCGGGTACCTCGCGCCGAACGCCTAGCCTAGCCCGCCTCCCAGGTGATCGAGCGCTTGATCCAGGCGAACTCGGCAGCGTGGTTCGTCTGGTCCTCAGCGGCGAAGATGAGGATCGCCACCTCGCCCGAGCCGAGCTCGATTCCGTAGACGCGCATGGTCGGCCCGGCGGCCGGCGAGATCAGCCCGTAGATGATCGACGCTTCGATGCCGGGGCGTTCGCCGACCCGTGCCGCCTGCGTGTACTCGAGAGTCGTGCTTCGACCGCTCGGAGGACGGAGGATCCTGGCCGCGAGGTCGGCGAACTCCGCATGGCTCTCGTACTCCCGTCTCGGGAGATACTGGACCGCGACGAACGCAGCGGTCCGCTTGGTGGCGTCGTCCACGTACTCGCCGAAGCGGTCGGAGCGCCCCCGTGTCCAGTCGGAGGGATAACGGATGTTGATCTTCCCGTCCGTGTAGTTCGCGTTCAACCAGGCCGGGATGAGGAAGGGCTCGGAGGCCGGAGGCCGTTGCTCGTCTGCCCTGAGCGAGCAGCCGGCAAGAAGGAAGACTGTGAGGATGAGGAGCACCTGCACAGCCTGTTTGATGCGTCAGATCCGCCAGTCGATGTAGCGAGCGAGGGGCGTCGTGAGGCTGCCGAGGTCGCCGCTGATAAGAAGGACGCCGAAGGCGACGAGGACGGCACTTCCGGCTCATCGGCACGAATCGTCTGCGCCGGTTGTGTGGTCTGACTGGCGATGCTCCGGGTTCCGGGTACCGTCATCTTGGACCTTCGCGGGACGCTGGTCGATCCGGCGACAGGCTGGCGGCTGACGGACGCGCAACGCATCCGCTTCCTCCGCGACTGCGGCGCGCGGACGGGCGACGCTCAGCTGGGGATGAACCTCAAGCGCGCGATCGCCGACGTGCACGCGCTTACCGTCCTTTCCCGTTGATCCCGTTTGCCGCGCGGGGGAAGCGAAGGTCGACAGCGCGCCGGCGAAGCGAGTCAGGGCTCGGCCGCATCGAACTACGTAGTGATAGGTGTGGTGATCGCCGCAGTTGTGCTCGCTGTCGTCGTGTCTGGCTGTGGCGGCTCCTCGCGCCCCGCTGGGGACACGGGAACCGCGCGAGAGCTTCCCTCGGAAGCACTCGACTTTCGCGCCGAAGGCTGGAAGACGGATTTTGCGAAGCGCGAAGCGCCGCTGTCCGAGTTCCTGTCGGGAGGGCCGCCGAAGGATGGAATCCCGGCGATCGACGCGCCGAAGTTCCTGCCGGTCGACGAAGTCGATTTCGTCCGGCCGGAAGAGCCGGTGATCGAGTTAATCGTGAATGGCCAGGCGCGCGCCTATCCGATTCAGATCCTGATCTGGCATGAGATCGTCAACGACACGATCGGGAGCGTCCCGATTGCCGTCACGTTCTGTCCGCTGTGCAACACGGCGCTCGTCTTCGATCGGCGTGTGGACGGGGACGTGCTCGACTTTGGGACGACAGGGAAGCTGCGCCATTCGGACCTCGTCATGTACGACCGGGAGACGGAGTCGTGGTGGCAGCAGTTCGGCGGCGCGGCGCTCGTCGGCGAGTTCACCGGCTCAGAGCTGGAGCAGCTGCCGTCGCGGATCGTCGCCTGGGCTGACTTCCGCCGCGAGCACCGCGGCGGCAAGGTGCTGTCCCGGGAGACCGGGTTCTCGCGGCCGTACGGGCAGAACCCGTACGTCGGGTATGACAGCGTCGACAGCTCGCCGATCTTCCCGACGAAGAACGCGGACGACGACCGGCTGCCGCCGAAGGAGCGCGTCGCCTTCATCGAGCGCGGCGACGACGCGGTCGTCGTGCCGTTCTCGACCCTGCGCGAGAAGAAGGTCGTGCGCGTCGAGGTCGGCGGCTCCAAGCTCCTCGTCCGCTGGCGGCCGGGGGTGGCATCGTCGCTCGATGATGCCGAGATCGCGGCCGGGCGCGACGAAGGCGCCGTGGAGGTTCGCGAAGGCGGCCGGCTCGTCAGCTTCGACCAGCCCTTCTGGTTCGTCGTCGCCGCCTTCCGCCCTGACGCGCGGATCGTTCGCTAGTCCTGCTCCCAGTCCGCGAGCGCATCGCGGATCTGCATGCGGCCCCGATGGATGCGGCTCTTCGCCGCCGCGACCGAGATGCCGAGCGCCTTGGCGACCTCCGCATTGCTGAGCCCCTCGACGTCGCGCAGCACGACCGCCGCGCGGTGGTCGAACGGCAGCGCCGCCAGCTCACGCACGAGCCGCTCGCGCAATCCCGGCTCGGGATCGGGCGCGGCGGCCAGACGGTCGTCGAGCTCCTGGACGTCGTGCCGCTTCCGCCTCCTGCGCATCAGCGCCTCGTTGACGGCTATCCGATAGAGCCAGGTGAAGAGCTGTGCGTGGCCGCGGAAGCGATGCAGGTTGCGCCAGGCTTGGACGAAGACGTCTTGGGTCGCCTCCTCGACGTCGCGCCGGTCGTCGAGCAGTCGGTAAAGGACTGATGCCACTCGGCGCTCATAGGCGCGCACGAGCTCGCCAAAGGCGTCGAGATCACCCGCCCTCGCCCGCTCGACCAGCTCATGATCGTGATCAGTTCCCGGCACGCGCCGTGGATCGTACGATGGGAATCACTATGGCCGGACGAGGCATCCAATCCGACATGAGCATGTTCGAGCGGCTTCTCCTCGGCGGGTGCGAAGAAACGCGCGAGCGTTTCTCCGACATCGTCGACGGTGAGGCTCGCGGCATCCGAGGCTGGCGCGCCCGCGTCCACCTCGTCCGCTGCGAGCTGTGCCAGGCCGTCTACGACTCGCTCTTGCGGACGGTCGATCGGCTTCGCGCTCTGGGCGAGACCGATCGTCCCCCTTCGTCCGGCTCCGTGGCGGACGCCGTTGTCGAGCGCCTCCGCCACGAGCCGCCAGCGCCGTGAGCCGGCGCCGATTCGCAGCCAGCGCCGCGGGCGTCGCCGTCCTCGCGGCCGTTCTCGTGGCGGGG
>DASQTZ010000102.1:0-3303 GCA_035641605.1 Gaiellaceae bacterium
GTCTTCCAGGACTTCAACCTGCTCCCGGGGCTGACGGCGATGGAGAACGTCACCCTGCCCCTCGAGCTCGACGGCGTGCGGGCCAGAGCCGCACGCGCAAATGGGCTCGAGGCGATGGAGGAGCTCGACGTGGCGGACCTCGCCGATCGCTACCCGGACGAGTTGTCGGGGGGCGAGCGCCAGCGGGCTGCTATCGCCCGGGCGATCGTCGGCGAGCGCGGGCTGCTGCTCGCGGACGAGCCGACCGGCGCTCTGGACTCCGTGAACGGCGAGGCGGTCATGCGACTGCTGCGGGCAGCTACGAAGCGGGGCGTCGCGGGTGTCGTCGTCACCCACGAGGCGCAGCTGGCCTCCTGGGCCGATCGGGTCGTCTTCCTGCGCGACGGCCAGGTCGTCGACCAGACGGTTGCGCCGCCCGGCCCGGAGTCACTCCTGGCCGCAGGTAACCGGCGATGACGACGGTCGCTCACAGCTCGGAGCTCCGACGACCGGGCAGCGGCGGCCTCGCCGCACGCCGTCCTCTGATCCGCTGGGCGTGGCGCCTGTTCCGCCGCGAGTGGCGCCAGCAGATCCTGGTGATCGCTCTGCTCACGGTTGCGGTCACAGCCGCGGTCACCGGCGTCACGATCGCCTATAACTCGGGCCCCCTGGACTATGCGGAGTTCGGCTCCGCAAACGCCCTCTTCGAGCTCGACGGGACCGATCCGCGCAAGCTGGAGGCAAGTCTCGCCGCCGCCGAGGAACGGTTCGGGACGACCGACGTCGTCGGCCACCGCACGCTGCCCGTGCCTGGCAGTGTCGATACGGTGGAGCTCCGGGCCCAGGACCCCCGCGGACCGTACGTTGGGCTTGCGCTCCGCCAAGGCAGCTACCCAGAGGGCCCCGGCCAGATCGCCGTCACCGACGGAGTCGCGACCCTCCTCGGGCTCGAGATCGGGAAGACTCTCGCCCTCGACGGCCGTCGTCGAACCGTCGTCGGCATCGTCGAGAACCCACGTGAGCTCAGCGACGAGTTCGCCCTCGTCTCACCCTCGTCCGCCGGAGCACCGGACACCGTCACGGTCTTGCTCAACGCCGACAGCGAGGCGACCGACGCGTTCATCGATGAGCAGGGCGACAGGTCCGCTCTAGGGGGAGTCCGCCTTCGGGGCAACTACCAGCCGGCGCCCGAGCTGGCGATGTTCTCCGTGGCCACCGTCTTCATGTTGCTGGCTTCGCTCGTTGCCGCGGCAGGCTTCGCCGTCATCGCGCAGCGACGGCTCCGCCAGCTCGGCATGCTCGCTGCGATCGGCGCGACCGAAAAGCACCTTCGACTCGTCCTGCTGACGAACGGCGCAGTCGTCGGCGCAATCGGCGCACTGATCGGAACGGTCGCGGGTCTCGCGCTCTGGGTCGCGGTCGCGCCGACACTCGAGCCCGCGCTCGACTTTCGCCTCGACCGGCTCAACCTCCCCTGGGCACTGCTCGCCATGATCGCCGTCGTCGCGGTCTTCTGTGCGACCGCCGCCGCCTGGTGGCCGGGGCGAGCAGTCGCCCGCGTCCCCGTCACACGCGCCCTCTCGGCGCGACCGCCCAGGCCGAAGCCTGCACGCCACTCGGCAATTCTCGCCGTGGTGTTGATCGCGGCGGGCATCGGCAGCCTCGTGCTGTCGAACCGGGAGAGACCGCCGCTCATCGTGGCCGGGATCGTGGCCACGATCCTCGGGACGCTGCTTCTGGGCCCTCTGGCGATTCGCATCTTCGCCCGGGTGGCGGGGCACGCCCCGATCGCCATGCGCTTGGCACTGCGAGACCTCGCCCGCTACCAAGCTCGTTCCGGGGCGGCGCTCGCGGCCATCACCCTCGCGCTCGGCATCGCCGCGACAGTCGTGATCATCGCGGCCGCCGAAGAGAAGAAAGCAGCCGGCGCACCGCCCAACCTGTCCACCCGGCAGATTCGCGTGTACACCGGTGCAACGCTGAGCCCGGAGGCCGTCGCGATCCAGACGCCAAGCCAGCTCGAACGAATGGCTGCCCGCGTCCGCCAGCTCGCGGCGGATCTCGATGATGCGACCGTAATCCCGCTCCACAACCCGTACCAACCGGGCGAACCGGCTCGGCCAGAGGGCAACCTGCGAGTCCTTCGCACTGAAATCCTCGTACGGAAGGTCGCCGACCCTGAGAACAAGTCAGGGGCGTTCGTTTGCGCGTCCCCACCATCGGGTTGCTACATCTACGAATCGCGCCTCTACGTCGCCACCCCCGCGCTGCTCAGGTACCTCGGAATCGACCCTGCCGAGGTCGACCCGAACACGGACTTCCTGATCGACGAGAGCGTCCGCACCGACGGGCTGGTCACTGTCCGCTTCGACCCAGCGACTCGGGTACGCGGAGAACCAAGGCTCATCCGACGTGCAGTCACAAACGTCCAGAGGATCGACAGCCGGAAGCTCTTCGGCTCTCCCAAGGGAGAAACCGGTATGGAGCCGACGTCGTTCATCACGCTCGACGGTCTTCGCCGCCGCGGCTGGAAGCAGATTCCGTCCGGGTGGCTGATCGAGCCGAGCCGGCCGCTGACGAGCGAGCAGGTCGCTGATGCCCGCGACCTTGCTGCCGCCGGTGGCCTGGTGATCGAGACACGGCGCGAGAGCACGTCCTTCACGACGCTCATCGCCATCGCAACCGCGGCAGGCGCCCTCCTCGCGCTCGCGATCCTCGCCATGACCGTTGGGCTGATCCGCAGCGAGAGCGCCGGTGATCTCCGCACTCTGACCGCGACCGGGGCAACCAGCAGGATCCGCCGAACGCTGACGGCGGCCACCGCCGGCGGGCTCGCCTTCCTGGGCGCGCTCCTCGGCGTCGCCGGCGCTTATCTCATGCTCGCGGCGACCTACCACGACAAGCTCGACTATCTCGGTCAGATCCCGGCGCTCTACCTCGGGCTCATGGTCCTCGGCATCCCCCTCGCGGCCGCCGCGGCCGGCTGGCTCCTCGCCGGCCGGGAGCCGCCGACGATCGCCCGCGCCGTCATCGAGTGACAGTCCTTGTCGGTCAGGACCGCGAGCCGATCCCAGGACGAGCGGTGCTCGAGCCCAACGGAGTCCGCTGCCTTGACGTCTTCCCACAAGGCGCTCAGGTCATCCGGCATGCCGTCGAGCTTCTCAACCACGCTCCGAAACCTAGCGTGATCGCTCGGAAGCGTCGGTCTCGGCGATCCGCGCCTTGACGAGCTTCGTGACGAGGTCCGCCGGCAGCGGCTCGCCGGGGGTAAAGCGGATCGTGCCCTTCGCGGTTTCGTACCCGGCCAGCTCGTCCCGGTGGGCC
>DASQTZ010000103.1:0-14549 GCA_035641605.1 Gaiellaceae bacterium
ATCGCGGTCGACGTTCACCAGGTGGTGCGAGATCTCGATGGCGCGGTGCTATCCGACGACCGCGTCCGCCACGTTTACACGCTCCACGACGGCCTCGTCGAGCGGATGGACATCGAAGAGGCCGAATAGGGCTCAACCCTCTTGCCTCGACGGGGTCAGACCCGGCGCCGCGAAGCGGCTCCCAGAGCGAGGCCGCCGCTCGCTCGGGGTCAGACCCTAGTTCGAATCCTCACTTGCGCTGGAGCGGCGGGGCGATTCCTTCCTCGCCGGCGACCCGCGGGCCCGGGATGCCGCGGAAGCGATACGGCTCCGGCTCTCGGCCGGGCTGGACGATCCACGCCTCGCCGGTGCCTTCGCTCCGCGCCGCCCGCAGCACCGTCTCGGCGACCTCGTCCGGCTGTAGCAGCGGGAACTCCGCCTCCTCCAGCGACTTGCGCAGCTCGCCGGCGACCATCGGCGTGTCCGCGAAGCCCGGACAGACCGCGTTGATACGAATGCCGCGCCCGGCGAGCTGAGGTGCCACTGAGCGCACGAAGCCGACCACCGCGTGCTTCGTCAGCGCGTAGATCGGATCGCTCTCCACACCGGTCAGCCCGGCAAGCGACGCCGTCACGACGATCGCGTCGCCCGCTTTCATCTCACGGGCGAGGCGCCGCACCCCATAGACCACACCGTGGACGTTGACGGCGACCACCCGCCGATACTCGTCGCCCGTGAGCTCGATGATCGACGGCGTGCTCGTCGTGATGCCGGCGTTCAGGCACGCGAGTTCCACGCGCTCGATCGACTGCCACGCGGTCGGATCGGACACGTCGAAACCCGTCACTAGGTCGAGTTCCTGCACGTCGGTCCCGTCGCGTTCCAGCCGATCGACGATCGCGCGGCCGATTCCGCCGGCCGCGCCCGTCACGAGTGCAGTGCTAGGGAACAAGGACGACTTTCCCGACATGGCGGCGAGACTCGATCAGCTCGTGCGCCTGACCGGCCTGCTCGAGCGGAAAGCTCGCGCCGACCAGAGGCTTGACAGCGCCTGACGACCAGAGCTCGAGTAGCTCCCCGATCGCGTCGCGAACGATCTGCGGGTCGTGGCGCATCAACCTGCCGAGGTAGAAGCCCTGAAGGCCGAGGTTCCGGCCGACGAGGGGCGCGGGATCCAGCGGCTCCCACCAGCCGCCCGCAAAGCCGATCGCGACGACCGTCCCGAGCGGGTTGAGCACACCGAAGCTCTGGGTGAACACCTCGCCGCCCACCGGATCCAACACGACGTCGGCCCGCACCTTCTCCGCGAACTCGTCGTAGCCGAACGCCTCGTCCGCGCCCTGCTCGAGCGCGACCCCGCGCTTCTCCTCCGTGCTCGCCGTGGCCAGCACCCGCGTGCCCAGCTGCTTCGCGACCTGGATCGCCGCCGAGCCGACGCCGCCCGAGCCCGCATGCACCAGCACCACCGACCCAGGCCCGACTCGAACCTGCCGCGTCAGCGGAATCCACGCGGTCAGGAACGTGAGTAGGAACCCTGCGCCCTCCTCGAACGACGCGCCGTCCGGCAGCGGTACGACCAGCTGCTCGTCCACGGCGATCGCCTCCGCGTAGCCGCCGCCGCGCGGAAGCGCCATCACGCGGCGCCCGTCGACCTCCCCGGCGACCTCCGACCCCGGCACGGTCGGCAGCTCGGGCGGCTGCGGATACCGCCCCTGCCGCACCAGGACGTCCGCGAAGTTGATCCCCGCGGCTCGCACGCGCACGATCACCTCGCCGTCGCCCGGCTCGGGGTCCGGCACCTCCGCGAGCTGGAGCTGCTCCGGTCCGCCCGTCTCCCGGAGGAGAACCGCCCTCACGAAGTGGCCGGAACCTGCTCCTGCGCGAACTGCTCCCGCAGCGCCGTCTTCTTGAACTTCCCGACGCTCGTCTTCGGGATCTCGTCCACGAACTCGAACCGGTCCGGCAGCCACCACTTCGCGAACTTCGGCGCCAGGTGCTCGCGCAACTCGTCGGCCGTCACCGTCGCCCCTTCCTTGACCACGATCGCGGCGAGCGGCCGCTCCGCCCATTTCTCGTCCGGGATCGCGATCACGGCCGCCTCGGATACGGCCGGGTGCGACATGAGCGCGTTCTCGACCTCGACCGACGAGATCCACTCGCCGCCGGACTTGATCACATCCTTGGAGCGGTCCTTGATTTGGATGAACCCGCGCGGGTGCATGGAGACGATGTCCCCGGTCTTGAACCAGCCGTCGTCGGTCCAGCGGTCGGCCTGTGAATCGTCCTCGTAGTAGCCGGACGCGACCCACGGCCCGCGAACCTCGAGCTCGCCCATCGACTCCCCGTCCCACGGGACGTCCTGACCGTCCGCTCGCACGCGCAGCTCGACGAACGGCAGCGGGATGCCGGCCATGGCGACGTAGTCGAACTGCGTGTCCTGGTCTGCGTCGCCGATGTCGCCGATGAAGTCGGTGACGGAGGCGACCGGAGACGTTTCGGTCATGCCCCATCCCTGCACGACGCTGAGCCCATGCCGCTCCTTGTAGGCCGCGATCATGGCGCGGGGCACCGCGGAGCCGCCGACGAGCATCCCCTTCATGTGCGACAGGTCCCACCTGCCGGGATTCGCATCGAGCATCTGCAGCATGCCGAGCCAGATCGTCGGGACGCCGGCCGTCCACGTGACCTGCTCCTGGACGAAGTCCTCGAGCAGGCTCTCCGGATCGAGGTGGGGGCCGGGGAAGACGAGCTTCGAGCCCAGCATCGCCGCCTCGTACGGGTAGCCCCACGCGTTGGCGTGGAACATCGGGACGACGGGCAGCAGCGTATCGTCGTGCGCGACGCGCAGCCCCAGCGGCGACGTCGTTGCAACGCCGAGCGCATGCAGGATCGTCGACCGGTGCGAGTAGACGACGCCCTTGCAGCGGCCGGTCGTGCCGCTCGTGAAGCACATCGCGGCCGCTTCGTCCTCGTCCAGCTGAGGGTCTTCCCACTCGTCAGCGCTCGCCGTGTCAAGGAGTTCCTCATACGAGTCCTCGACCACGAAGACGTGCTCGATCTTCGTCCGGTCCTGGAACTGCTCGAGCAGCGGCAGGAGGCTTTGGTCGACGATGACGGCCCGGTCGCCGCCGTGGTCGGCGATGTACGCGAGGTCGTCTGGGTGCAGTCGCAGGTTCAGCGTATGGAGGACAAACCCGCCGCAGGGGATCCCGAAGTACGCCTCGAGGTGCTGGTAGTGGTTCCAGCAGAGAGTGGCGACCCGGTCACCGCGCTCGAGCCCGACCTTCTGGAGGGCGACGGCGAGCTGCTTCGCCCGTCTCGCCATGTCCCGGTAGGTGTAGCGGTGAAAGCTCTTGTCCGGCAGCCGGCTGACGATCTCCTTGTCTCCGAAGAACGTCTCCGCGCGCCGCAGGATCGGGGGGAGCGTGAGCTGGTACTCCATCATCAAGCCGTTCATCGCCGATCGCCTCCTCGCAGTGGGCCCACCGAAATCGTTCCCTATTTCCCGCCGCTGGTAAAGGCCTGACGGCGCGGCAGGTCCCGCTCCACGTCGACGAGCTGCCCGTCGCGGCCGACGTAGCCCTCCTTGCCGCCGACGACGAGCATTACGAGCTCCTCGTCGCCCGCGTTGGTCACTTTCCTAGGGGTAGTCGACTCGACGTGGACGACACCGCCCGGCCCGAGCTCGAACTCGTCGCCGTCGACCTCGAAACGCGCGATGCCCCGGTGGACGAAATAGAGCTCGTCCTGCTCGTCGTGGTAGTGCATGAAGCCTTCGAACCCGGGCGCGTAGACGATTGCGTTGACGCCGAACGCCGTCACGCCGAGTGCGGGCCGGATCTTCCGAAAGCCCGGACCCTCGCCCATCTCGTCGATCGATCCCTTCGCGTAGCCCACCGCTGCCTCCTAACTCTTCAGCAGGACTCGTTCGTAGATCCGGTCGCGGAGCCGGTCCGGCAGTCGTTCGAACCCGGCCCGCATTCTGGCGTCGCGACCGACCAGATAGCGCGTGTGCGGACGCTCCGCGGTGAGCGCTTCGACGACCACCTTCGCCACGGCCTGGGCGGGCGCCCCGGCCGCGCCGCGCTTCAAGGCGATCTGCCTCAGTGCCGCCATTCGATCGCCGTAGAGCTCGCTCAGATGCCCGTCCGAGGCCGCGATCAGATCGTCGGCCCGGGCCGCGGAGCGGGTCCAGATCGGCGTCCTGATCGTGCCCGGCTGGACGATCGAGACGTGAACGCCGAATGGCCGCAGCTCGAGGCGGAGGCAGTCGGCGATCGCCTCGAGCGCGTGCTTCGAGGCGGCGTACGGGCCGAGGAACGGCAACGCGCTGCGCCCGGCGATCGAGCCCATGAACACGATGCGGCCCTTGGCGCGCCTCAGCGCCGGCATGAACGCCTGCGTCACGGCTACCTGACCGACGAGGTTGACCTCGAGCTGGTAGCGCAACTCCTCCGGCGGAACGAACTCGAGCGGGGCGGCAAGGGCGATCCCGGCGTTGTTGACGAGGCCGTCCAGCCCCTCGACCAGGCGGGCGGCGTCGCGGATCTGCTCCGCGTCGGTGACGTCGAGCAGGACCTCCTCGGTGCCGTCGGGTGCGTCGCCCGGGCGACGAACGCCGGCGTGCACGCGCCATCCCGAATGCACGAGCCGGACGGCGCACGCCTGGCCGATGCCGGACGAGGCGCCCGTCACGAGCGCTGTCTTCACCGGCATCAGTCGAGTAGCCAGGCGGCGATCTTCGCGCGCTGCGCGCGTGGATACCCCCCGTGCGCCTGGATCCAGAGTGCCCGCTTGTAGTACTCGTGGAGCACGTGCTCCCAGGTGAAGCCGATGCCGCCGTGGACCTGAATCGAGCGCTCGCACGCGGCGACCGCCGCGTCAGCCGCATATGCCTTCGCCGCCGCGACCGCGATCGGCGCCTGTCCGTCGTCCTCCGCCACACACCACGCGGCCCAGTAGGCGAGTGAACGCGCGAGCTCGGTCTCGACGAAGGTGTCGGCGAGCTGGTGCGAGACGGCCTGGTACACGCCGATCTTGCGGCCGAACTGCTCGCGGTTCTGTGCATGCTCGACGCCGAGGTCGAGCGCCTTCTTCCCGATCCCAACCGCTTCGAGCGCGAGGATCGCGAGGCGCTCGTTCTCCGGACGGTTCTCGTCGAACAGCGACTCGCCGACGTTTGCCCGCCCGGCCTCCTCGAAGAGGACGGCCTGATCGACAAAGCCCAGCTCGGCGCCGGCGATCTCCTCCCGGCTCCAGCCGCCATCTTGCAGGGCGTCGCGCGCCTCGCGGCGGAGCAGCTCCTGCTCTTCGGTGAAGGCGAATTGCATCAGCGTGACCTCGGGAGGCCGAGCACGCGCTCGGCGATGATGTTGCGCAGGATCTCCGACGTCCCGGCCTCGATCGTGTTGCCGCGGCTCCGCAGCTGCTGGTGGCGCCAGTAGCCGTCGTCCTCGCCCTCGAGGATCTCCATCGCCAACTTCGTCAGCCGCTGGTTCTGCTCCGACCAGTGGAGCTTCGACACCGAGCCCTCCGGGCCCGGGATCCCGGTTTGCATCAGCGCCGTCAGCGCGCGGTAGTTCGTCATCTTGAGCGCCTGGAGCTCGATCCACTCCTGCGCGACGCGGTCGCGGATGATCGGGTCGTCGGCACCACGCTGCTTGGTCAGCGCGACGAGCTTCTGCACCTGGGCCTCGAGCGCGCCGCCGAGCGCGAATCCGAGCGTGCCCCGTTCGTGGAGCAGTGTCGTCATCGCCACCTGCCAGCCGCCGCCGATCTCGCCCAGCAGGTTCTCCTTCGGTACCTCGACGTCGGAGAAGAAGATCTCGTTGAACTCGGCTTCCCCGGTGATCTGGCGCAGGGGGCGCACCTCGACGCCGGGGGCTTTCATGTCGACGATGATGTAGGTGAGTCCTTCGTGGCGCTGGGCGTCCGGATCGCTGCGCCCGATCAGGATGCAGTGGTCGGCGATGTGCGCGAACGACGACCAGACTTTCTGGCCGTTGACGACGAACGAGCCGTTCTGCTCCTGGATCGAGGTGCGGGCGGCGGAGAGGTCGGAGCCGGCGCCGGGCTCGGAGAAGCCCTGGCACCAGATCTCCTCGGCCGAGATGATCTTCGGCAGGTAGCGGCGCTTCTGCTCCTCGGTGCCGTGGGCCATGATCGTCGGGCCGGCCATCCCGAGCCCGATCACGCCCATGTGCTGGGGTGCTTCCGCCCGGGCGAACTCCTCGAGCACGATCGCCTGGTGGCTGTACGGCGCGCCGCGGCCGCCGTACTCCTCAGGCCAGGTCAGGCCCGCGTAGCCCGCCTCGTACATCTTCCGGCTCCACTCGCGCGGCTCGCCGGCGGGCAGGTTCTCCTGGAGCCAGGAGCGAACCCCGTCGCGAAAAGCGGCCTCGTCGGGGCTGTCGCGGAGGTCCACGGCCCTTACCCTATACCGGGTGATACCGGCGGTAACAGGCGAGTTCGCCGACATCGTGCGGGACGTGATCGACCCGGCGGTGGAGGAGGCAGAACGAAATCCGCCGCAGCTCGGAGCGGATGGGCAGATCGAGTTTCATCCGGCGTACCACCGCGTCGGCCGTGCCGTCTGGGCGTCGGGCATCGTCGGCGCCGATGCCGTCGAGCAGGCGTCGCTCTTCTACCTCCTCGCGCAGGCCGGCGAGGGCGGCCACGCATGTCCGGTCGTCTGCACGGCCGGGCTCGTGCGCGCGCTGAGGACAACGGTCTCGGACGAGCTCCGCGAGCGCTTCCTTCCACCGCTACTCGAGACCGACTACGACCGCGCTCAGCGGGGCGCACAGTTTCTGACCGAGCGCCATGGCGGCTCGGACGTGGGCGCGAACCGGGTCGAGGCGATTCCCGACGGTGGCGTGTGGCGGCTCCACGGCGAGAAGTGGTTCTGCTCCGTCGCCGACGCCGACCAGTTCATCGTGACCGCGCGACCCCGTGGCGCGCCGGACGGGACTCGCGGGATCGGTTGCTTCCTCGTGCCGCGCGACGCCGGCGGCTTCCGGATCCGGCGGCTGAAGGACAAGCTGGGAACGCGGGCGTTGGCGACCGGCGAGATCGAGTTCGAGGGCGCGCTCGCCTACCCGCTCGGGCCGCTGGAGGACGGCTTCAAGACCGCCGTGACCGTGCTGAACACCTCCCGCTGGCTGAATGCGGTCGGCTCCGCCGGGTTGATGCGGCGTGCGTACGTCGTGGCGTCCGAGTTTGCGGCCGAGCGCGAGGCGTTCGGGCGGCTGATCTTCGAGTTCCCGCTCGTCAGGGAGAACCTGGCCGTGATGAAGGCAGAGACGGACGCCGCCCTCGCATCGACGATGGAGCTCACGGCGCTCGTGGACCGGATCGACAAGGGCGAGGCCGACGACGACGACATCGCGTGGCACCGCCTGCTCGTGAACGCGAACAAGTTCGTCACCTCGATCGCGGCGACCAAGGTCGTCCGCCGCGGGATCGAGACGCTCGGCGGCAACGGGACGATCGAGGACTTCTCGCCGCTGCCGCGGCTCTGGCGCGACGCGATCGTCTTCGAGAGCTGGGAGGGGACGCACAACGTGCTCTGCGCACAGGTGCTGCGGGATCTCGAGCGCTTCGATGCCGTCGACGTCGCGGTCGAGCGCAGCGGCGCGACGGACGAGCTCGCGGCACGGCTGCGGCGATCAGTCGCGGACCCCGCGTTCGGCGCGCTCCACGGCCGGCGCCAGCTCGGCGAGCTCGTCCGGGCGCTCCAGGTGCAGGTGCTCCGCCGCAGCGACCTGGAAAGCGCGGAGCTGATCCGTCGCCGTCACCTTGTTTCCGCCTGGGATCCTGAGACCGACGCCGACTACGCCGCGCTGATCGACCGCGTGGTCGCGGATGACGCTTGAGCACTACCGGCGGGCGAGCGTCTTCGACATCCCCTTGAGGCCCATGTCCATCGCGCGCCAGGGTGCGCCTGCATGGAACGGTCGGCCGGCTTTGAACCGCAGCGGGAGGTATACGCCGAGAACCTTCTTCCCGAGTCGCCAGACCGGGCTCACGCCGACCCGATAGTCGTCGTCGGCGTCGGGTCGCACTTCGACGGGCCGATCCGGATCGCCGGTGACCCGCAGCGGCACCTGCGCGAACGTAGCTTTGTCGAACTCCTCCATGACGCACATCGAGATCGGGTCGAAGGCGAACCTCGGCTCGCGCGTCTCGACTCGGGCGGCGATGTCCTCGGCCACGGCGTCGGCTTGCAGGAACGCCAGGAAGGCCTGCTTGACCGGGAAGTCTCCGCTGTCGCCAGGGGCGTAGACGCGATCCTCCCCGACCACGCGCCGGGATCCGGCCTCGGTCTGGAGGAAGCCTCGCTGGTCTTGCGGGAGCCCGTCGTAGCGAACCGCGGCGACGTACGGCGGGAACGCCACCAGCAGGTTGTACGGGATCGTCTCACCGCCCTCGTACTGAACGTCATCACCGTTCACCGACTCGACCCGCCAGTTCGTGTGGCCTTCGATGTCCCGCTCTGCGAACTCCTCCACGACGACGTCGTGCAATTTGGGCCCGAACGCGGCGATGTAGGCGGCTTCATAGGTCGTCCAGATCAGCCGGAACCGGTCGCGCACACGCCGCTTGCGAAGCCACGTCTCGACCATGAAGACCAGCTCGTAGAGGGGGCCGGCGCACTTGTTGTTCGGGGGGACGAGGAACAGCAGCGTCCGGGTCCGACCGTCTTCGCTCTCGGCGAGGAGCGAGCGCAGGCGGCCGCCGAGCCTCTCCATCTCGGCGGGTGTCCAAATCGTCTCGGCGTGCTCGGCGAGGCCTGGAATCTCGGCTGCGTTCATTCCGGCGCCGGTCGCAAGGACGAGGTAGTCGTACGGCAGCTCTTGCCCGCCGGCTTCCACAACCCGGGCCGACTTGTCGAGCGACTCGAACGAGCCGCGCACGAACTGGATGCCTCGTTTGCCCGCGGCGCGCTCGAGCGGGATCAGGAGTGATTCCTCGCTCGCGCCGAAGGGGATGTAGATCGTGTTCGGTTTGAACAGGAACTGCTCTCGGTCCGAGACGAGGGTGATGTCGGCGCGGTCACCGAGCTTCTGTCTGATCAGGAAGGCGGTCTCGAGCCCGGCGAAGCCGCCGCCGACGACGACGACCTTCGTTCGATCGGTGGTCACCGAGGGCCTCCTTCGCTCGCTGTTGGACTAATGCCCTGACTCTGGCGCGCCACATGCGCCGGCGCATCGGGGTCACTCCGACGGCACGCTGCGGCTTTATCCGGATCGGCGCCTAGCGGCCGTGGGCCGCATCGCCGCGGAGCGCCATGCACGTGCTCGTGGCGTGTGCGATCAGGCGCTCGCCGGCGTCGACGACGCGGCACTCAGTGAGTCCGACCGACTTGCCGCGCGAGATGACCTTCCCGTGTGCGAGGAGCGTGCCCGTCCAGAACGGGCGGAGGTAGTTGATCTTCAGCTCGAGTGTCGTGAACGACTCTCCCTCCTCGAGCGTCGAGAAGAACGCCATCCCCATGGCAGCGTCGGCGATGTCGCAGAGGATCCCGCCGTGGATCGTCCCCATCGGGTTCGAGTGGCGTTCGCCGGCCTCCATGCGCATCGTGCACTCGCCGCCGCCGGCCTCGACGAGGTCGATTCCGAGCAGGTCGGCGACTGGCGGCGGGATCCTCACAGAGCCGCCCCCAGGGTGAGCGCTCGTTCCTGGGGTGCGCTGGGGTGTGCGAGGCAAGGACGCAGGGAGCGCCCGTATCGGACGAGATACGGGCGCGACTGAGGACGCCGCATCGCGCAGTCCAGCGCGGCCCAGGGGCACAGCGTCTCATCCTGGGGGCGGCTCAAAAGACGATCACCGAGCGGATCACCTCTCCCGCCTCCATGTCGTCGAACGCCTGCACGACGTCGTCCAACGCGATCCGCTTCGTGACCATTCCGGCCAAGTCGAGCTGTCCGTCGACCGCGAGCTGCGCGAGCCGGGGGAAGTCCTCGGCCGGGACGTGGTCGCCGCCGTGCGAGACGAGGAACCGCAGCCGCCGGTCGAAGGCGTAGTCCAGCAGCAGGGTGGCCTCGGCCCCCGGCTCCGGCAGCCCGATGTAGACGAGCGTTCCGGCATGGCCGAGCATCGAGAGGCCCTGGGCGACGGTCTCGGGTCGCCCGACGACGTCGAAGACGAAGTCGAGCCGCTTGGCCTCCTCCGGCCCTCTATGGGTGGCGCCGAACCGCGTGGCTGCCTCGAGCTTCCGTTCGTCGAGGTCGAGCGCGTGGATCTCCGCTGCGCCGGCGACCTTCGCGCCCTGGATCACGCACAGGCCGACTGCCCCACAGCCGATCACGCCCACCCGCGCCCCCTCCCAGACCTCGGCCGTCTTGAGCACTGAGCAGACACCGGTGGCGACCGCGCAGCCGAGCAGGCACGCCTGGTCCACGGGCAGCTCCACGGGCAGCCGAACCAACGAAGCGCCGTGGAGCACGCTTCTCGTGGCGAAGGTTCCGGCGCGGAACACCCCCATCAGGTCGCGGCCGTCACGGGTATGCATCCGCCCGGCCGCAATCGGCGGCGTGCGACAGAGGTGCTCCGCGCCGCGCAGGCACCAGCGGCACTCGCCGCAGGGTGATCGCCAGCCGACGACGACCCGGTCGCCGGGACGGACGTGCTCGACTCCTTCACCCACCGCCTCGACGACCCCCGCGCCCTCGTGGCCGAGGAGCACGGGGAGCGGGTGATTGTGGCCGGTCCGCACGACGTGGAGGTCGGAGTGGCAGACGCCGCTCGCCTCGATCCGGACTCTCGCTTCTCCCGTGCCCGGCTCGTCGAGGTCGAGCTCCTCGACGCCGAACCGGTCGAGCTCGCTCAGAACGACGCCGCGATCCACGACGAGTCGAGCTCCCTCGCCTGCATGCCGCCGACGAGCGCCAGCGTCAGGTCGGTGTCTGCCATCAGGTGGCGGATGACGGCCTCGACACCCTCCTGGCCGCCGACCGCGAGCCCGTAGGCGTACGGCCGGCCGAGCAGCACCGCGTCGGCGCCCAGCGCGAGCGCCTTGAGCACGTCGGCGCCGCGGCGGATCCCGCCGTCCATGAGCACCACCGTCTCGGGGCCGAGTGCGTCCCGCACCTCGACGAGCGCGTCAAGCGCGGCGACGGCGCCGTCGACCTGCCGCCCGCCGTGGTTGGAGACGACGATCCCGTCCACGCCGCAGTCCCGTGCGCGGACGGCATCTTCCGCCGTGAGCACGCCCTTGACGAGCAGCGGCAGCTTCGTCTCGCCACGGAGCCACCGCACGTCGTCCCAGGTCAGGTCCAGATTCGGGAACCTGGCGAGCATGGCGACGGCTGCGGCGAGCAGGTCCTCCTCGGGCGGACGGTCGAGCCGGCTGCGGAACACGGGATCGGAGAAGAACTGCGCGCAGCCCTCTCCGGTCACGAACGGGAGATAGGCCTTGCGCAGGTCGCGTGGCCGCCAGCCGAGCGTCAGCGTGTCGAGCGTGACGACGAGAGCCGTGTAGCCGGCACCCTCGGCGCGCCGCACCAGGCTGACGGCGACCTCACGGTCGTTCACCCAGTAGAGCTGGAACCAGCGCGGCGCATCGCCCATCGCCTCGGCGACCTCCTCGAGCGAGTGCGACGCGGCGCTCGAAAGCACCATCGGGACGCCGGTTGCGGCGGCGGCCCGAGCCACGGCCAGCTCGCCCTCGGCGTGCGCGATCGAGAGCACGCCGATCGGCGCGAGCAGGAACGGCGCGGGGGAGCGCGTCCCGAGCACGTCGACTGAGATGTCGCGCTCGCGGTTGCCGGTCAGCATGCGTGGTCGCAGCCGCCGGCGCTCGAACGCCGCCAGGTTGGCGCGCATCGTCGCCTCGGACCCAGCGCCGCCGGCGATGTAGTCGAACGGCCCGGGATCGAGCTTCTCGGCCGCGCGTGCCTCCCACTCCTCCGGGGCGATCGGCCAGGGCGACTCACCGGAGACATAGATCGCGTTCTGTACCTGGCTGCCGTCCATGCTCATGTAGCGCGAACCCTCTCACTTCGATTGTGTCGACCGGTCATTTCAGACGGCCACCGGGCAAAGCCCGGCGGCCTGAATCGACATCGCAAGCGACGTCTCAGCGTACGATCTTCCCCTAATGCCGTCACTCGAGGGCAAGGTGGCGATCGTCACCGGAGCGGGCCGGGGAATCGGTCGCGAGCATGCGCTGGCCCTCGCAGAGGCCGGAACCCAGGTCGTCGTCAACGACGTCGGCGGCTCGCTGGCCGGCGAAGGCTCGGACTCCACGCCGGCCCAGTCGGTCGTGAACGAGATTGTCGAGGCCGGGGGCGAGGCCGTCGCGAACTACGACGACGTCTCGGACTTCGGCGCCGCCGAGGCGCTCGTGCGCCGCGCGATCGACCGCTACGGCGGTCTCGACATCCTGGTCAACAACGCGGGGATCCTCCGGGACCGGATGCTCGTGAACATGAGCGAGCACGAATGGGACGCCGTCATCGCCGTCCACCTCAAGGGCCACTTCGGGCCGACTCGACATGCGGCCGCGTACTGGCGCGAGCGGGCCAAGGCCGGCGAGACGCTGCACGCACGCGTGATCAACACGTCCAGCCCATCGGGGGTGTTCGGAAACGTCGGCCAGGCGAACTACGGCGCCGCGAAGGCCGCCATCGCCGGCTTCACGTTGATCGCGGCGCAGGAGCTGCAGCGCTACGGGGTCACGGTCAACTGCATCGCGCCGAATGCGCGCACACGGATGACCGAGGAGACGTTCGGCGACCTGCCGCCGCCCGAGGACGGCTTCGATCCGCTCGATCCGGGGAACATGGCGCCGCTCGTCGTCGCTCTCGCGGCCGACGAAGCCCAGGACATCACCGGCCAATGCTTCTTCGTCTGGGGCGGCTCGATCAACGTGCTGCGGCCGTGGGACGCGGGTGAGCTCTTCGCTGCCGAAGGCCGCTGGGACTCGGACGAGCTGCTCTCCCAGCTCCGTGAGCGCTTCCCAGAGGGTGCCGCGCCCGCCGGGATGGTGGCGATGATCGCCAAGGCCGGCGGCCAGTCGATGCGAGTTGGCTGACCGGCATCTCGCCCGCGCAGCAGAAGCGTCGTTCGAACGGCTTGGCGACTACGAGTCGCTGTGGTTCGACGGCCGCTGGTACCGCTCCGGCGAGCTGCACGAGCGCGCCTCACGACTGGCCGGAGGGCTGCGCCGTTGCGGCGTCGAACCGGGCGACAGGGTGGTCGTCCTGATGGCGAACTGCCCGGAGGTAGGAATCGCCTACGAGGCGATCTGGCGGGTCGGTGCCGTCGTCACACCGGCGATCTTCCTGCTGCCACCGGCGGAACTCGCGCACATCGTGCACGACTCCGGCGCGACGGTCGTGCTGGCGACTCCTGAGCTCGCGGACAACGCGAAGGAGGCGGCCGGCGGCAACACCGTGGTCACGACGGAGGCGTTCTCCTGGCTCGAGGAGGCTGATCCGCTCCCGATCGTCGCGCGTGAGGAAACCAACCCGGCGGCGCTCCTCTATACGGGTGGCACGACGGGACGCTCCAAGGGCGTGCTGCTCTCGCACGAGAACCTCTGGTTCGCGGGTAAGGCGGGCCATGACGCGGGCCACGTGCCGGGCGTGATCCGCGGCCTCCTGGCCCTGCCGCTCTCGCACGCCTACGGCTTACTCGTGACCGTGGTGGGTTTCCAGGCCGTCGAGCAGCATCCGAGCGTGCTGATGCGCTGGTTCGATCCAGGCCTCTGCCTCGAGCTCGCCCAGGAGCACCGCACGCAGATCACCGCCGTCGTCCCGTCGATGCTGCAGCTGCTCCTCTCGCTGCCGGTCGAGGACTACGACCTCGCGGAGCTCCGGTACGTCGTCTCCGGCGGGGCGCCGCTGCCGCCCGAGGTCGCCCAAGAGCTTCTGCGTCGGCTGCCACATGTCGAGATCCGCGAGGGGTACGGGCTTACGGAGACGGCGGCGCTCGTCACGTCGACGCCACCCGGCCTGGCCCGCCTGGGCTCGGTCGGGAAGCCGGCTCCAGGCGTCGAGGTGCGCATCGACGGCGACGAGGAGGTCGGGGAGATCTGCGTCCGCTCGCCGTCGGTCATGCTCGGGTACTGGCAGGCGCCCGAGCTCACCGCGGAGACGATTCGCGACGGCTGGCTCTACACCGGGGATCTCGGCTACCTCGACGCCGACGGCTACCTCTACGTCGTCGACCGCAAGAAGGACCTGATCATCCGCGGCGGCTTCAACGTCTTTCCGCGCGACGTGGAAGAGGCGCTGCTCGAGCATCCCGCAGTGACGGCGGCCGGGGTGGTCGGTCGGCCCGACGAGGCTCACGGCGAGGAGGTCGTCGCATTCGTCGAGCTCACGGCCGGCGAGGACGTCGACTCGGATGAGCTCGTCTCCTGGAGCAAGGACCGGATCGGCGGCTACAAGTACCCGCGCGAGGTCCACGTCGTCTCCTCGCTACCGCTGACCCCGGTCGGGAAGATCGACCGCAAAGCGCTGCGCACCCGTGTCCTCGAGGAGGCAACCGCATGACCACCAAGCTGACCCTTGCCCAGCTCGAGTCCTCGACCGAGCGCGAACTCGGCACGAGCGAGTGGGAGA
>DASQTZ010000104.1:0-2705 GCA_035641605.1 Gaiellaceae bacterium
CTTCTGCCGCGCGATCTGGGAGGCGTAGCTCGTGTCGGTGATCTCGTAGCCGAGCTCAGAGACGATGAGCGTCCGCTTCGCCGCGAGCCCGATCTTCAGGCCCTTGAGGTAGTCCTTCCCGTAGTCGTCGTTCTGGAAGAACACGGCGATCTTCGCGTTCGGGGCGTTCTGGGCGATCCAGCGCCCGTACGCGATCCCCTCTGCGATGTAGTCGGGCTGCCAGCCGCTCGTCCACGGGAACTGCTTGTACTGGAGTCCCCAGTAGCTCGCCCCGGTCGAGACCAGGATGTGCGGGACCTTGCGGCTGTTCAGGAGCGGCCGGATCGGGATGTTCGGCTCGGTCCCGAGCGTGCCGACGATCGCGAACACCTTGTCCTGCAGAACCAGCTGGTTCGTCAGCTGCACCGTGTTCGCGGGGTTGTAGCCGTCGTCGTAGTACTTCCAGACGATCCTGCGGCCGTAGACGCCTCGCTTTCCGTCGGCGCCCTTCCGCTGGTTCACCCACTTGAAGTAGGCGTCCATTCCCTTCGGGATCGGCGCGTACAGCGAAGCCGGCCCCGTCAGCGGGAAGGTGCCGCCGATCGTGATCGTGCTACCGGTGATTCCTGGTGCCGCTTCCGCCGACTCGGACGCGCGTGTGGCGCCGAGAGCGGACTGAAGGCTGATCGCGGCGACGAGGCTGAGCGTCGCCAGTAGGAACAGCGCTTTTTTCATGTCTCCTCTCTCCTTGCCGGCACGGCCGGCATCGGGCTGGGCATATTCTGGCGTTTTGCGAGGGCGGATGTGAGGGGTTGAGTCACGCGCCGGAGCAATCCGGCGACGCCGGCGGGCATGAGCACCATGATCAGGATCAGGATCACGCCGAAGACGACGGTCGGAGACTGCTTCGCGAGCTCGAAGGGGAGGAGCGGCGGGTCCTGCGCGTAGATCGGCAGGAACTCGAGCATGAGGGCCCCGAAGATGACTCCGGACAGCGCCCCCAGTCCGCCGACCACGACGCTCGCCAGGAGCAGGATCGAGAGGCTGAGGGGGAAGGTGTCCGGGTTCACGTACGAGACCTCGATCGCAAGGAGGGCGCCCGCCACGCCGGCGTAGGCGGACGAGACGCCGAACGCCATCGTCTTATACGCGGCCGGGCTCACGCCGGATGCCGTCGCGGCGATCTCGCCGTCCCGGATCGCGCGCCAGGCTCTCCCGGTCCGCCCGCGGACGAGCACCCAGGCCAGCAGGAAAAGGATCCCGGCCGTCACCCACGCCTCGTAGTAGAGCCAGTGCCGGACCGAGATGTCCCAGCCGAACGGCGTCGACGGGAGGTTGAGGACCAGCCCGCCGCCGCCCCCGGTCAGGTCCTCGAGCCGGTGCCACTTCGCGAGCTGAGGAAGCGAGACCGCGACCGCGAACGTCGCGAGCGCCAGCGACACCCCGGCGAGCCGCAGGGCGGGGATCCCGAACAGGACGCCCACGACTCCGGTGATCAGTCCGGCAATGGGGAGCGTGAAGATCGGGCGCATCCCGTCGCCGATCGGCAGCCAGTCCGGCGGCTCGAACAGCAGCGCTTCGAGGCCGGGCCTGCCGAGCGTCGCCACTGCGCCGACGTAGGCGCCGATCATCATGAACGCCCCGTGCCCCAGAGAGATCTGGCCGTTGTAGCCGGTCAGGATGTTCAACCCGAGCAGCGCGATGAAGTAGATCGCGACGAACGTGAACTGCGAGAGGCGAAATTCCCCCATGAACCGGGGCAGGACGACGATCACCAGCGCAACGGCGGCGAAGAGCGCGACCTTCAGCGCCGGGAGGAGGTACCGGTTCACACGCGCCTCACTGCGAGGTGCCCGAACAGCCCCTGCGGCCGGATGATCAGGACGAGGAGCAGGATCGCGAGCGCCGTCGGCAGGCGGAGCTCCGCGGGGACGACGTACGCGCCGAGGACGTTCACGATCACGCCGAGCAGCAGCCCGCCGACGACCGCGCCGATCGGGCTGTCGATCCCACCGAGCACCGCTGCCGCGAACGCGTAGATCAGGATGATCAGCATCATGCTCGGGTCCAGGAACACCGTCGGCGCGGCCATCATCCCGGCGACTGCGCCGAGCACGGCCGCGAAGCCCCAGCCGATCGCGAGCATCCAGCCGACGCGAACGCCGAGCAACCGACTGGCGGCCGGGTTGACCGCGGACGAGCGCATTGCCAGCCCGATCGTCGTGAAGCGGAAGAACGTCCAGAGCACGAGCACGGTGACGAGGCAGACCCCGAGCGTGCCGATGTCCTGCACGGACATCGTCACGCCGCCGACGTCGAACGTGCGGTTCGGGAACGGGCTCTCGAACGTCTTGGTCTCGCCGCCCCAGATCCAGCCGACGAGCCCGTTGATCGCGATCAGGAGCCCGATCGTCACGATCACGATCACGATCTCGGGGCGGTGCTCGACGGGACGGATCACGATGCGCTCGACCGCGACCCCTCCCAAGAACGCGAAGGCAAGCGTGAGCGCGAACGCCGGCCAGTAGGAGAGGCCGTTGTTCATCAGCGACCACGCCACGAACGTCGTGAACGTCGCCATCTCGCCCTGCGAGAAATTGACGACGTCGGTCGCGCGATAGATCAGCACGAGGGCGAGCGCGAGGCTCGCGTAGATCGCACCGGAGGCGAGACCGCTCACGACCTGTTGCAGGAACTCGGCCACTAGTAACCGAGATACGACTTTC
>DASQTZ010000105.1:0-4232 GCA_035641605.1 Gaiellaceae bacterium
AGCATTACTACGACCAGTACGTCCAGGACTCGATCGACCGCCTGCGGAAGGCGCTCGACGCCGTCCAGACGCCGGCCGGCTGAGGCCGGTGAACCGGACGCCGGGCATCGCGCTCGTCGGCACCCTCGACACGAAGGGCGCCGAGATCGCCTACGTCCGCGATCTCCTCGTGGAGCTCGGGACGCAGCCGGTGGTGGTGGACTCGGGCATCCTCGGGGAGCCGGGATGCCCAGCGGACATCACCCGGGAGGAGGTCGCCCGCGCGGGCGGCCACGACCTCGGCGACGTGCGTAGCGCGGGCTCCCGTGGAGCCGCCGTCGAGCTGATGTTGGAGGGTGTGCGCGCCGTCTGCCTGCGTCTGTACTCGGACGGCAGGATCGATGGGGTCCTCTGCCTCGGGGGTGCCGAGGGCGCGCTCATGGGCGCTGCGGCGATGCACGCCCTCCCCGTCGGCGTCCCGAAGCTGATCGTCTCGCCGAGCGCCTCGGGCCGGCGCTCTTTCGCGCCCTTCGTCGGGGAGGCGGACGTGACCGTGATGCACGCGGTGATCGACATCCTCGGGCTGAACGAGATCGCCCGCGCGATCTTCGACAACGCCGCCGCCGCGATCGCCGGGATGGTCAGGGACGCCGGCCGACCCGTGGCGGGGCTGGGTGAGCAAAGCGTCGGCATCACGATGCTGGGACAGACGACGCCCGGCGTGATGCGCGTCCGCGAGGTCCTCCTCGAGGCCGGGCAGGAGCCAGTCATCTTCCACGCCAACGGGGTCGGCGGGCCGGCGATGGAGCACCTCATCGAAGCCGGCGCGCTCGGCGGCGTCATCGACTACACCCTGTCGGAGTTGGCCAACTCCCTGCTCGACGGCATCCACGCGACTGGCCCGGACCGCTTGCGGGTCGCGGGGCGGTGCGGGATCCCCCAGGTCGTCGTTCCGGGCTGCGTCGACTTCTTCAACCAGGGAGCGCGTGAGCTCCTGCCTGAGCGCTACCGCGACCGCAAGACGTACTTCCACAATCCGGTCGCGACGCTCGTTCGCCTCTCGGTTGACGAGGAGCGCGAGCTTGGCTGCGTCGTGGCCGAGCGCCTGAACGAGGCGCGCGGGCCCGTCCGCGTCGTCGTTCCCATGTCGGGTTTCTCGCTCGCGGACGCCGAGGGGGGTGACCTCTGGGACCCCGCGGCCGACGCAGCGTTCGTCGACTCCCTCCGCGACTCCCTTCGCCCGGACATTCCCTTCGAGCAGGTCGACGCACACGTGGACGACGCAGATTTCGCCGAGCTTGTCGCAGACCGATACCTGACACTTCTCGAGGAGCCCGCCCATGCCGGATGAGACCCGTCCTTTCTCGAACTGCCTGCTCGACCTCGCGCCCCCCGACATCGCGTGGTTCCAGGAGCGCTCGGACATCGTTCTCGTGCCGATCGGCTCCTGTGAGCAGCACGGTGCGCACCTGCCGCTCGGAACCGACACGATCACCGCACTCGAGGTCTCCCGCCGCGCGGCCGCGAAGGCCGACGTGCCCTACACGCAGCCGCTGTGGATCGGCTACTCGCCCCAGCACATGCGCGAGCCGGAGACCGGTGTCGGCACGATCACCCTGCGCGCGGACACGTTCACCGAGGTGCTTTACGACATTGCGCGCTCGCTCATCCATCATGGCTGGAACAAGCTGGTCTTCGTCAACGGCCACGGCTCGAACACGAAGGTGATCGACCCGCTCCTGCGGCGCATCAAGTATGAGACGGGGGCTTTCGTCGCGCTGTACAAGCCGTATGCCGAGCGCTACATCGGCCTCCTCGACGACCTGCTCGAGAACCCCCTGGACGAGACGCCCGGCTGGCACGCCTCCGAGCTCGAAACGTCGCAGGTCATGGCACACGACGAGCGCATGGTGGACATGGAGCGGGCGACCGAGGACCGCGCGCAGGTCCCGAAGTGGCTCCCGGAGTCGTTCATCAAGACCGACGGCGCGCCCGACGTCGAGTTCGACGGGTACCAGTACTTCGTCTTCCCGATGGACCATGCCGAGTTCTCGCGGACCGGGGTGATCGGGAACCCGATGCGCGCCACCGGCAAGAAGGGTGACGAGGCGCTCAACCGCTTCGCGGATCACCTCGTGAAGGCACTCGACGAGTTCCGCGGCGTGGATGTCACCGTCACGAAGCGAACGTTCGAGGACCGCGTCTGACGACCGTGCCGCCCGCACTCCGCCGTGCCCAGATGCTGGAGCGCATCCAGCGCGACGGCGGCGTCTCCGTGGCCGAGCTCGCGCGCACCCACGGGGTGTCGGCGATCACGGTCCACCGGGATCTGGAGCATCTCGCTCGCGAGGGCCTGGTCGAGCGCGTGCACGGCGGCGCGCGCGCGCTGAGCACCCCGGGCGCAACGGCGGGCGCGCCGGCGATAGCCACGGCGTGGTCCCAGCGCGTCGAGCAGGCGGCGGCCGCCAAGGACGCTATCGCGGCACACGCCGCCCCCCTCGTGCAGCCCGGGTCGACGATCTTCCTGGACGCCTCGTCGACCGCGCTGCAGCTCGCGCGCCGGCTCATGGTCGATCCACCGAACGAGCTCACGCTCGTCACCAGCTCGCCCGCGATCGCGTACGAGATGCAGGCGGAGCCGGTGCACGTCGTCGTGACGCCGGGTGAGCTCGATCAGCACATGAGGATGATCGCCGGGCGGTGGACCGTCGAGTTCGTGTCGCAGCTGAACTTCGACGTGGCGTTCGTCTCGGCCGCGGGAATCACCCTCGAGGAGGGGCTCACGACGTCGCGTCGCCCGCTCGCCGACGTCGTCAACGCCGCGCGCGCTGCGGCGCAGCAGACGGTGGCGCTGATCGACGCGAGCAAGTTCGGCCGCGCCTCGCTGTTGACGATCATGCATGCGAACGATCCCGATCTGATCATCACGGACGCCGGTCTGCCGGCTGACGTCGCACAAACCTACGGCGCCGCCGGCGTAAATCTCGAGACCCTCTCCTCGAAGGAGGCAGCATGAGCCGTCCCGTCACCCTGTTCACCGGCCAGTGGGCCGACCTGACACTCGATGAGCTCGCCGAGAAGTGCGGGGGCTGGGGCTTCGACGGGCTGGAGCTGGCCTGTTGGGGCGATCACTTCGACGTCGCGCAGGCCGTGAGCGACCCTGACTACTGCGCCGGCCGCCGGCAGATACTCGAGCGCCACGGCCTCGGCTGCTGGGCCATCGGCAACCACCTCGCCGGCCAGGCCGTGTGCGATCCGATCGACGAGCGTCATCAGGCGGTGCTCCCGCCTGACGTCTGGGGCGACGGCGACCCCGAGGGTGTTCGCCAGCGGGCGGCCGAGTACATGAAGGACACGGCGCGCGCGGCGGCTCGGCTCGGCGTCGAGGTGGTAACGGGCTTCACGGGATCGTCGACCTGGCACATGCTCTACTCGTTTCCGCCCAACGACTTCGAGGCGATCGAGCGCGGCTACGAGGACTTCGCGGAGCGGTGGGCTCCGATCATCGACGTCTTCGAGAGTGAGGGCGTCAGGTTCGCCCTCGAGGTGCATCCCACCGAGATCGCCTACGACTTCGTGACCACCCGCAAGTCGCTCGCCGCGATCGGCGATCGCCAGGGCTTCGGCATCAACTTCGATCCGAGCCATCTGGAGCACCAGTTCCTCGACTCGGCCGCGTTCATCGCCGAGTTCGGCGATCGGATCTTCCACGCGCACGTCAAGGACTCCAAGCGACGCCTCGACGGGCGCTCGTCCATCCTCGGGGGCCATCTGAACTTCGGCGAGCCGGGACGCGGGTGGGACTTCGTGTCGCCCGGCCATGGCGACGTGGACTTCGAGGAGATGTTCCGCGCGCTCAACCGAGTCGGCTATGAGGGGCCGCTCTCGATCGAGTGGGAGGACTCCGGCATGGACCGCGACTGGGGTGCGCCGGACGCGCTCGCATTCGTCCGCCGGACCGACTTCTCGCCGTCGGAGGTCGCCTTCGACGCCGCGTTCGCGAAGGAGGCGTGATGAGCGAGGTCGGATTCGCCACGATGGGCCGGGCGGACGCCGCCGAGGACGTGCAGCCGATCGGGGTGGGCATGCTCGGCTACGCGTTCATGGGCAAGGCCCATTCGAACGCCTACAAGACGCTCGCGTACATGACCTGGCCGCCGCCCCTCCTGCCGCAGCTCGTGGCGATCGCGGGCCGCAACGAGGAGGCGGTCGCGGAGGCAGCACGACGGTACGGGTTCTCCGAGTACGTCACC
>DASQTZ010000106.1:0-24206 GCA_035641605.1 Gaiellaceae bacterium
ACCTCGCCGACACCGGCCAGGAGTTCGGGCTCGTGATCTTCTCCGGACGAGCCTATGAGGCGATCCCGCCGGGAACGAGCTCGGCAGAGCTCCGGCCGATCATCAGGGCATTGCGGCCGTTCCCCGACGTCTGCCTCGCGCGAACGGATATTCAGTGCCCGCCGGGGACGCGGCGCGTCGTGCCGGACAGCGAGGAGGGCCAGCGGATCCGGCGCCTCTCAACGACGCCCTGGGACAGCAACTTCCGCGGTGGAACCGAGATCTCGGTGGGGCTCAATCTCGCGCGGAAGCTGCTGGAGCGCCACGGCATGAAGGACCACGGCGCCCTGCTGATCAGCGACCTCGACGACGCGACCCTGGACATCCCCAAGCTCACGCGTGAGCTCATCACGTACCGCCAGGAGAACATCCCCCTCCACGTCGTCGCGCTGGCGCCGTTCGACGACGACCGCTTCTTCTTCGAGCGGATTCTCGGCAGGGGTGCGTTCGTCGACCGTGCGGACATGACGCCGGGCCTCGACGCGCGCAGGCGGGCCGAGCGAGCCGGGGTGCCCGAAGGACTCGCCGGCCTCGCGCTCCTCCTGCTCACCCTCCTGGCCCTCAACGAGCATTTCTGCGGGCGGCTTGCGTGGAGGGCCGAGCGATGAGGATCAGACCTGCGTGGCGCGTCGTTCGCAGGTTCGGACCCATCGCCGTGCTACTCGCACTTGCGATCGCAGCCGCGCTCGTCGCCCGCGATGCCGCCGCGGTTCGCCAGAGCGTCGAGCACAGCGACCTTGTCTTCCTCGAGGCCCAGCCCTCGTATGCGCGGCTCTGGCGCCTGGACACGACGACGCCCTACCCGGCGAGGCTCTTCGGGATCGAGGACGACCTCCTCTATCGCCATGCGCTGAGGAAGTACGCAGCCGAGGACCGGCGCCAGCAGGGGCGGTTCAACTTCTCGAGCCCCGGGCTCCGCGCCGAGGCGCAGGCGGCGCTGAGCATCGCCGAGAACGCTGATCTCTCGGCCGCGCGCCGGTCGAAACTCGCGAACCTGCAGGGAATTCTCAGCTACGACGAGACGCTCACGAACCCGCTCGACGCTGCGGGCCTGGCCCAGGAGGCGCTGGAGCACTTCCACCGCGCCGTCAAGATCAACCCGGGGAACATCGAGGCGAAGTACAACCTCGAGTACCTGCTGCGCCTGGTCGATCCGAACCAGAATCCGGCCAGGCAGCGCCGGTTCGTGCCCGCCGATATCGAAGCGCGGAGCACGCCCGGCGGCGGTGGGGAGCGGAGAGGTCAGGGCTACTGAGAATCAGCTTTCTCACGCCGGGCGCCGGCCTCGTAGCCCTAGCCGTCATCCTTCCGCTGATCGCATTCGTGCGAACCGAGCGGCGCGCAGAGCGCGTTCGGTCGCTTCTACGTCTTGCTCCGCCGGGCGGCTCGCCTCGGCTGACCCTCGCCGCGCTCGCAGCCCTGGCGCTTCTGGTCGGGGTCGGCACCGCGCAGCCCGTGTTCGAAGAGTGGGACGAACGGCCCGAGCGCGTCGACGCGCAGGTGTTCTTCGCATTCGACACGTCCCGCTCGATGATGGCGTCCCGGGGAGCGGGCGAGCCGACGCGCTTCGACCGCGCAACGGCCGCGGCTAGGCAGATGCGCGGGGCACTCGGGGAAGTCCCGGTCGGGATCGCGTCGATGACCGACCGCGTCCTGCCACACCTCTTCCCGAGCTCGAATCCGCGCTCGTTCGACTCGGTTCTCAGCCACGCGATCGGCGTCGACTATCCACCCTCGGATGCGGCCGGGGACGCGCAAACGACGGACCTCGGGACGACCAGGTTCTTAGCCGAGGGGAACTATTTTCGCGGCGCCCAGCGCCGGGTGCTCGTGCTCTTCACGGACGCGGAAACCAAACGCATCGACCTCGACCAGGTGACCGGCGCGTTCGTCGACAGCGGCATCAAGACGATCCTGGTGCGCTTCTGGGCCACGGGCGAGCGCGTCTACGGGCCGGACGGGGTGGAGGAGGCGTACGTTCCGGATCCAGGGAGCGCCTCGATGGCCGAGCGCTACGCTCAAGCCGTCGACGGCGAGGCATTCGACGAAGGCGAGCTCCCGGCCGCGATCGAGGCCGCCCGTTCGAACCTCGGCTCTGGGAGCGAGGTAACGCTGGTCAAGACCGCGGACATCCACCCACTCGGGCCGTACGTCTTCCTCGCGGCGCTGCTCCCGCTGGGGTTCCTGCTCTGGCGGCGAAACCTCGCCTGGAGTAGTTAAGTGACCTAAGGGACCGGTTTCGTAGCGGCGACTGCGTCGAGCTGGTTCGCGTGATAGAGGACCGCGGCCTCGGCAGTGCGGGCCGCGCGCCCGTCGTGGTGGACCGCGATGGCGTGGACGACCTCCGCGAGCTCATTGCGGTCGAGCTCCTGCGCCCGCGACTCGACCAGCCGGATCCCGAGCTGAACGTGGCCGAGCAGCCGACCCTCCTCGGTCGGGCGAAACGACGGCGCGCGGTCGAGCTCCAGCGTGCGCCCTGCGTCGTGGAGCAGCGCGGCCGCCACCAGCAGGTCCGAGCGCAGGCGTGGATGCACCTGCGCGGCGTCGCGGCAGATCGTCGTCACAGCGACGGTGTGCTCGAGCAGGCCGCCGGCGTAATCGTGGTGGACGTCAGGGCTGGCGGGGAGCTCGCGGAGGCGCGCCCGGAACGCCTCGTCGACAAGAAAGCGCCCGACGAGCGACTTCAGGCCGCGATGGCTGAGCTCGCCGCCCAGGAACTCGAGAAAGCCGTCGAGCTCGTCGGCATCGCGACGGAGTCGCGGGGTGAGGGTCGTCGCGTCCTCGCCGTCGGCCGGTTCGAGCGAACGCACGTCGAGTTGGAGACGGTCTCGATACTTGTCGACTCGCCCGAGCACGCGCACGGCATCGCCCTCGCCGAAGCGGCCGTCGAGTAGCTCGACGTCGCTCCAGACGCGCGCCTCGATCCTTCCACTCGGATCGACGAGCTCGAGTGCGAGGTAGTCGGAGCCGGTACGGGTGCGCCGCCGCTCCTTTCTCGCCACCGCGTAGACGCCTTCGACGACGCGGTCCTCCTGGAGCTCGGCGATCGCGCTCACGGCCCGAGTCTAGGGACGAAAACGGATGGTATTGCGAGTCGGGAAGCGGGAGGAACCGCGGGGATGCTGAAGCGCCAGCTATGCGGGTCCAGCGGGAATGAGCGCCACCGGGAACTCCCCGTCATTCCCGGTTCCCTGTTCCAGCCGTGTTCTATTAGGTAGGGGCCGCGCGCTGTTCCCCTGCCGCCGGCGCGGGCGGCCCCTTAAGTCTCGATGTACGCGCGTTTCTTTAGGCCTTTGTGAGGGGAGGCTTGAGACTCTCCGAGATCCTCACTTCACGACCCGCGGCTTCGCAACCGCTCTTCGAGCGCCGCCCGAGTGTCTGCACACGAAGTAACGAGTCAGCCACGTCGCCCGAACCACTGTCACTAACTCACGCTCAACCGCCTTCCGAGGGGCTTTCCGCCCGTCGCGCACGTGTAAGGAGTTCCGAAATGTCACTCAGTTCCGAGCGCCACCGCGCCCTCAGAGACATGCCGAAGTCGTCACTAGACGACGCCATAGGCGCAAGCCATGAACGGCACGGATGTACAGATCCGCGTCTACCCGGAAGAGAAGGCGTTGATCCGCGCCCGAGCCCGCCACCACGGCCTCTCAACTCCGAGTACCTACTACGGCTGGTGGGCACAGGGGAACGAAAAACACTGATCTGCGCCGCTTATCCGGCTGACGTGGACTTCCGGCGACCGGTTGACGTGGACCTCCGGCGACGCTGAGTTTGGCTGGCGCGAGCGCGTCGGTTCTGGCTTGTTCTGGCTTTCTGGGTTTGCCCATCGCTGCCTGACGCGCTCTGCTCTGCCAAACCGGTGACCTCTTTCACGCGGCCGAGCAAATCGGCGTCGGGAAGGTCGGTAGCCCGGTCTTTGGCCCGGCTCATCAGCCTTCGCGTTTGACGCGCGAAGCCCGAGCTGCTGGTAGCCAAGGCGTATGCCCCTGCCCCGGCCGCCGGCAGGATCAGCCACTTCGCGCCCGGACCCCCCTTCCTCGGTCCGTGGCCCTGTGCGGATTCGACGACATCGGCGAATCGCTCCGCCATGTCGATCAGCCCCTCAGAGAATCTGTTGACGTCTGCCATCCCACTCACCCTCCCTTTACAAAGTTTGCATTTTGCGAACAACTACCCTGCGACCAGAAGACGAAACACGCGTGAACCGGCCACGGAGATGCGCACAATCGCCAAGACGGAAAGAACGCCAGAAGATGGGTGGTTGCAGGGACTACGCCCGTTCGTCGCTGTTGGGCGTTTGAGCCGCGCGGGAGTCTCTCCTCCCAACTGAGAAACAGCGACAAGAGGGGGAACGAACACGCTATTCGAATTCAACAACGCCGAGGGGTCCTGACTCGAATCTCACTGGTCAGCCCCCGCGCCCAGCAAATGATCGTGTTCCAGGATTGCCGCCACGGAAGCGCAATGGCGCATGGTTGAGCGGAAAAGAGCGATTTCGCGTGTCTTCGGATGGTACGCTCGCCGCGATGGCCGTGGTGAAGCCGTTCCGGGCCTATCGCTACGACGAGGACGTAGCCGGTCCGCTCGAGACGCTCGTCGCGCCGCCGTACGACGTCGTCGACGAGGCTCAGCGCGACGAGCTGATGGCGCGCAGCCCGTTGAACGTCGTGCATCTGACGCTGCCCGACGACGTCGCGGACGCCGAGCGCCTCTGGGGCGAGTGGCAGTCGGACGGCGTGGTCGTGCGCGAGCCGGAAGCATCGTTCTGGGCGCTGGAGCAGGACTACGTCGGGCCGGACGGTGTCTCCCGGACACGCCGTGGACTCGTCGCCTCGCTGCACCCCGAGCCGTACGAAAACCGCGTCGTCCTGCCGCACGAGCGCACCCACGCGGGGCCGAAGGAGGGCCGGCTGCGCCTCCTCCGCGCCACCGGCGTTCACTTCGAGCCGATCTTCCTCCTCTACGCCGGCGCGCCGCCTTATCAGCAGCCTTCCGGCCCGCCTGATCTCATGACCGAGGATGCGAAGCTGTGGCGAGTTGCGCCCGACGGGATCGAGGGGGCGTTCGCCGACAAGCAGCTGCTGATCGCAGATGGACACCACCGCTACGAGACGGCGCTCGCGTACGGCGCCAAATCGATCCCCGTCGTCCTCGTCTCCACGCGGGATCCGGGCCTGGAGATCTTCCCGACCCACCGCATCGTCGAGCGCGTCAACGGTCCCGCGCCGGCCCACGCCGACCTGGAGAGCGCCCTCGCGGAGCTCCAGGCTGAGCGGGCCGACCGCGCAGCGGCGGTCCTCTACAGGGGAGAGGGAGGAATCGCGCTCGTGCATGGTCGTGAGGGAGAGCTCGACGTCCAGCTCGTCGAGTCGCTTGCGCCCGAGGGGGTCAGCTACACGCCGTCGGTCGAGGACGCGGTTGCCGCCGTCGACAGCGGCCGTGCAGCTGGCGCGTTCATCGTTCGGCCGACGCGCATCGAAGATGTGTTCCGCTTCGCCGAAGCGGGCGAGACCCTGCCGCAGAAGACGACGTACTTCTATCCGAAGCTCCTCTCCGGGCTGCTCTTCCACACCGAGTGAGTCCCTGGCTCGAGCTGTGCCGGACGGCGGCCTCGGACATCCGCGCCGTCCTCGACGAGCTGCCGACGCGCAGCGAGCGCGAGCCCGTACTCGCCATCGGCGTGGGCGGCGACGAGACGACGGCGATCGACGACGCCGCCGAGCGTGCGGTGGTCGCACGACTCGAGGACCTCCACCGGCAGGGCCACGAGTTCCTGCTCGTGTCCGAGGAGCTGGGCGAGCGGGCGTTCGGCGATTCCGCTACCCGCGTGGTCGTCGATCCGATCGACGGCTCGATCAACGCGAAGCGTGGGCTGCGGAATTTCTGTCTGTCCGTCGGCGTCGCGGAGGGCCCGTCGATGGGCGACGTCGTCTTCGGTTACGTCTACGACTTCGGCTCCGGCGAGGAGTGGACGGCGACGAGAGGGGGCGGCGCTCAACTCGACGGCAAGGCACTTGGAGACGTGGGGCCGAAGGACAAGGTCGAGATCCTCGTCCTGGAGGGAACGCTCTCGGCTTCGGTGGCCGACAAGGCGGAAGCGCTGGTCGGCTACGCGCACCGCTTTCGGATCCTGGGATCACTCGCACTCTCGCTCTGCCAGCTTGCCGCGGGGCGGGTCGACGCCGTGTGCTCGCTCAGGGACGCGCGCGCCGTGGACATCGCCGCCGCCCAGCTCGTCGTTCGCGAGTGCGGGATCCCGATCGCGTTCGCCGACGCCGGCCCGTGGAACGTCGCGCCGCTCGACACGGCGCCACGCTCCCTGGTCGTCGCCGCGCCGACCGAGGAGTTAAGGGACGGGTTGGCAGAAATCCTCGTCATGTGAGCGAGCTTCGCATCGGCTGCTCGGGCTGGAACTACGTCCACTGGCGCGAGCGCGTCTATCCGAAAGGACTGCCGCCGAAGCGCTGGCTCGAGCACTACGCGACGCTCTTCGACACCGTCGAGATCAACAACACCTTCTATCGGCTGCCGACGGTCTCGGCCGTCCAGGGCTGGGTCGAGCAGAGCCCGCCGGGTTTCGTCTTCGCGGTCAAGTCGAGTCGGTACCTCACTCACATCAAACGGCTTACCGACCTCGAGGGCGGTCTCGAGCGTTTCTACGAACGGATCGAGCCGCTCATGCGCTCGCCGAAGCTGGGACCGGTGCTCTGGCAGCTGCCGCCCACGTTCAAGCGCGACGACGAGCGCCTTGCGTCGGCGCTCGCAGCTTTGCCCGACGGTCGGCACTGCTTCGAGTTCCGCGAGCCGTCCTGGTATGTGGACGAGGTCTACGACCTGCTCCGCGAGCACGGCGTCGCGCTCGTCATCCCGGACAGCCCGAAGTACCCGTTCCGGACGCTGGAGCGGACCAGCGATTGGACGTTCTTGCGCTTCCATCACGGCTCGCGAGGTCGGGCCGGGAACTACTCCGAGCGCGAGCTGCAGGAGTGGGCCGAGCGCATCGACGGGTGGCGCGACTTGGGCGCCGACGTTTACGCGTACTTCAACAACGACTGGGAAGGATTCGCGGTCAAGAACGGGCTGCGGCTCAAGGAGTTACTGGACGGCTAGGCTTCTACGGATGCAGCCCACTCCTGAGCAGATCACGGAGGCTCTCGGCCGGGTCATCGACCCCGAGCTCCGCAAGCCCGTCACCGAGCTGGGAATGGTCCGTGGCGTCGACGTGCAGGACGACCACATCGCCGTCACGATCGCCCTCACGGTTCCCGGCTGTCCCCTTCGGCACAGCTTCGAGGAGCAGGTTCAGCGTGAGCTGCTTCCGCTGCCCGGCGTCGAGTCGGTCTCGCTCGAGTTCGACGTCATGAGTCCCGAGGAGAAGGCGGCGCTGACGACGCGCCTCCGCGGCGGCGTCTCGCCGCGCACGAAAGGCATCTCGCTCGACCGGTCGACCCGCGTGATCGCGATCGCGAGCGGCAAGGGTGGGGTCGGCAAGTCGACGCTGACCGCGAACCTGGCGGCGGCCTTCGCCCGGATGGGTCAACGAACCGGCGTCCTCGACGCCGACGTCTACGGCCACTCGATTCCGCACATGCTCGGCGTCCACCAGCGGCCGGTCGTCGTCGACAGGATGATCGTGCCGCCGGTTCGCGACGAGCTGAAGCTGATGTCGATCGGCTTCTTCCTCGAAGACAACGCGCCGGTCATGTGGCGGGGGCCGATGCTCCACAAGGCGCTCGAGCAATTCCTCTCCGACGTCCACTGGGGCGAGCTGGACACGCTCGTCGTCGACATGCCGCCCGGGACCGGGGATGTCTCGATCTCGCTGGGGCAGCTCCTGCCGCGCGCGGAGGCAGTGGTCGTGACGACCCCGCAGCCGGCGGCGCAGCAGGTTGCCGTGCGCGCAGCTCAAATGGCCGAGAAGACGAACATGCGCTTGGTCGGCGCTGTCGAGAACATGTCGTATCTGGTGGGGAGCGGCGCCGAGCTCTTCGGCTCTGGCGGCGGCGAGGCGCTTGCCCGCGAGATCGGGGTTTCGCTTCTCGGCAAGATTCCGCTCGATCCGGCGCTGCGTGAGGCCGCCGACCGTGGCGAGCCGCTCGTCTGGGAGCAGCCCGAGGCCGAGGCCGCTCAGGCGATCGTCGCGCTTGCCGAACGCATCTCGGCGACGCGTCGCGAGGAGGGACTCGGCATCACGAAGGCGCTCCCGCTCGCAGGCGCGCGTTCCTAGCTCGGGGTGCCGGCAGACGAGGCGCGAGCGCGGCTTCGAGAGCTCGGCTTCGCAGAGCGGGAAGCGAACATACTCGCCGCGCATTTCCTCGATGCCGAGCGGCGCGGGAAGACCGGGCATGGGCTCGTCCGGATCGAGTGGCTCGCCGAGCAGGAGCTCGATCCCGGTGCGAGACCCATCCGACTCCTCGCCGAGCCCGGCTACGAGCGCTGGGATGGGAACGGCGCACTCGGCTATCTGACGCTGGCCGAGGTCTGCAACGCTCAGGTCGCGTCACCGCCGGAGCGTGCCCGCGTCGTCGTTGCGTCGAACTGCTTTCCGACGGGGATGCTCGGCCACTGGACGCGGCAGCTCGCCGAAGCCGGCGTCGTCGCTCTCCTCACGGCGACCTCACCTGGCCGGCTCGGCCATCCCGACGGCGGGCCGGCGCTGGCGGGCACGAACCCCCTTTCGCTCGCGATTCCGAGCTCCGAGGGGCAACCAATCGTCGCCGACGTCTCGATGGGACAGGTGACCTATGGCGAGGTCATCGCCGGACTGGCTTCCGAAGGCGACCTCGTGCCGTTCGGCGGCGCCCAGGCGCACAAGGCCTTCGCGCTCGCCCTAGGCCTCCAGCTCTTGGTCGATGCTCTCGCGGGAGAGGGTTACGGCGCCGTACTGCTCGTCGCCCGGCCAGAAGCCGATCCGGTACCTGCGCTGAGGCGGCTGGCCGCAGGGATCCGGCTGCCAGGCGACGGAACCAAGGCTTAACCAAGGCCGTCCCGTCTCGTAGTCGGAGATTGCCCGCTCTTGGGGAGGCGCCCGCGAGCCTGTCCTCGTGAGGAAAGGAGGGCAAATGAACAAGCTCGTGATCGCGCTTGCCGCGCTCGTGCTCCTGGCCGCCGGCGGTGCGCTGGCGGGTGGTGCGCTGACCGACACCACGTCGGACACGGGCACGACGACGAACGAGACGACCCTCGGAACGACCACGAACGACGACGACGAGGTGCGCGGCCGGTGCAACGAGGACGAACACGAGGACGAGGACGGTCCGAATCGCGGTCGCGACGACGACCGTGAGCACGACGACGACAACGAAAGCGACCGCTCCGGCTCGAACTCGGGCCGCGGCTGACCTAAGGAGGAACAGATGAAGAAGACCCTTGGAATCGTGCGGGCGTCGGCGATCGCCATGGTTGCTCTCGCCGTCCCGACCCTCGGCTCGGGCGCAGCGCAGACCATCCGTGTCACGGAGGTGGACGGGCGGATCTCGCTGTCGGCTCGGCCGAAGTCAGGCGCCGTGAACTTCGTCGTCCGCAACCGTGGCGGCGAGGGCCACGACTTTTGGCTCCGCGGCGGCGGCAGGCGCTGGAAGACACGCGTACTCGGCGCCGGCAGCACCGCGACGCTGGCCGCCCGGCTGAAGAAGGGCGTCCGCTATTCGTACTGGTGCGGCGTGAGCGACCACGCCGAGGAAGGAATGCGGGGGAGCTTCGTTGCCCGCTAATGACTAGTGGGTAGAACCCACGACATGCAGTTCGGAAAACGAACGATCTTGCTCGTCGAGGACGAGGAGTCGATCGTCACGCCGCTGGTCGAAGCCCTCCGCCGGGAGGGCTTCGACACTGCGGTCTCCACGACGGCGGCGGAGTCGCTGGAGGCATTCGAGCGTGCGCGGCCCGACCTGGTGCTCTTGGACGTGATGCTTCCGGACGGCTCGGGCTTCGAGGTCTGCCGTGAACTTCGCGGCCGCTCGCGCGTTCCGATCATCATGCTGACCGCCCGGGGCGAGGAAGCCGATCGCGTCGCCGGGCTCGAGCTCGGCGCCGACGACTACGTCGTCAAGCCGTTCAGCGCGCGCGAGCTGGTTGCCAGAGTGCGAGCGGTGCTTCGTCGCGCCGCCGAGGCAGGCGAACGGCGAGCCGAGGGTGTGACCGAGATCGGCGATCTCGTCGTCGATCCGGGTCGGCGCAGCGCGTCGTTCCGCGGCGAGGAGCTCGAGCTCAGTCGCAAGGAGTTCGACCTGCTCCGCCTGCTGGTCGAGAGCGCGGGCTCGGTCGTGACGCGGGAGCGCCTGCTCGAGGAGGTTTGGAACACGAACTGGTTCGGTTCGACGAAGACGCTCGACGTCCACGTCAGCGGCCTGAGGAAGAAGCTCGGAGACGATCCGACGGAGCCGCGCTACATCCACACCGTCCGCGGCGTCGGCTTCCGGTTCGCATCCGCCGACGAGCTCCCCGCATGAGTCTCCGCACCCGGCTCCTCGCCGCCTTCGCCTACGTGCTCGTCCTCGTGATCGTCGCGCTCGAGGTGCCGTTGATCCTGAATGTGTCGCGCCGGGTGGACGCCGAGGTCAAGGCGCAGGCGGCGGCACAGGCCCAACTCGTCGCGGCGAGCGCGGCGGCGGAGCTCGAGGAAGAGGACGTGCGAAGGCTCGGCCGCATCGCAGAAGAGGCGGCCCGCGAAACCGGGGGGCGGGTCATCGTCGTCGCCCGGGACGGGACGCTGGTGGCGGATTCGGCCGGCGTCGGCTCGGAGTCGTACCGAGATCGGCCCGAGATCGCAGCCGCACTTGACGGGGGCATCGCTCAGGGTCGGCGCTTCAGCGAGACCCTGGGCGAGTCACTCCTCTACACGGCTGTCCCCATCGTCGTCGAAGGCGACATCGGGGGTGTCGTGCGGATCACCCAGAGCGTGGACGCGATCGACCGGCGGGTACGGCGTGACGTCCTCGGGCTTGCCGGCATCGGCGCGATCGCACTTGTTCTCGGACTCGGTTTCGCCTGGGTGCTGGCCGGCACGCTTGCTCGGCCGCTCCAGCGGCTCGCGAAGACGGCTCGCCGCGTCGAGGCCGGCGACTTCGAGGCGCGCGCCGAGCCGGAGGGCTCGACGGAGCATCGCGAAGTGGCGCACGCCTTCAACGACATGACCGAGCGGCTCGGCCAGGTGCTCGAGGCGCAACGCCAGTTCGTCGCCAACGCTTCGCACCAGCTGCGCACGCCGCTGACCGGCCTTCGGCTTCGACTGGAATCTGCGGTGCTCAAGGCCGGACCGGAGCTCGCGGAAGAGCTCGAAGCCGCCGAGCGTGAGGTCGAACGGCTGGCGCGGCTACTTAGCGCGCTTCTCACGCTCGCCCGAGAGGGCGATCGCCCGACTTCGCCGGCGGCGACGTCGCTGCGCGACGCTGTCGAAGGCGCGCGGGAACGCTGGGCCGACCGAGCCGCGCAGACCGGGCACCGGCTCGTTGCCGACTGTCGCGAGGAGGCCGCCGTGCGGGCGTCGTCGGAAGACCTCGCGATCGTCCTCGACAACCTGATCGAGAACGCTCTGCACTACTCGGAGGGCGGGGACGTGACGGTCGAGTGCGGCCGTGCCGGGAGCGAGGTCTACCTGGCCGTCGTGGATGAAGGTAACGGGTTGGAGCCCGGCGAGGAGCAGGGCGTCTTCGAGCGGTTCGCCCGCGGCAGCGGCGGACAACGATCTCCCGGCACCGGGCTCGGCCTCGCGCTCGTGGCGACGCTGGCCCGCCGCTGGGGCGGCTCGGCTCGGATCGCCAATCGACCGGAACGCGGAGCGCGGGCCGAAGTCCGCTTTCCGGCTGCAGCCGGGGCCTTGCAAAGCCCGAACAGAGACTTGGACGGGGCTTTACCCGGCCGCGTCTAGCCTGGACTCATGCGCCTTGCCTTCGTCATCGCTCTCGGCTTCGTCTTTGCAGCAGGCCTCGCGCTTGCCGGGCACTTGATCGCGCGTGACACGGTGGCCTTGCCGGTCGCGAGCATCCAGGCCGGCGACGACCTGGCGCCGGTGCAGACGCGGCGCACGACGACGACTGGACCAGGTCGCACGACGACGGCCCAGACGACGACCACTCGCGTGACGACGACCACGCGGACGGAGACCGATGACCGCGGGCGAGGCCGCAATCGCGGCCGCGGCAGCGACAACTCCGGCAGCGGCAGCGACAGCTCGGGCTCAGGCTCGGGGGGCGACGACGACTAGCCGGTTCCGACGAGCTCTTTGAACCGCTCGTCTTCGCGGATCGGATCGAAGTCCGAGTCCTTCTGCGCGAACTCGCGAAAGCTGTCGTCGTTCGCGATTGACTCCCGAAGGTGGCCGATCGCATCCGCGGTCCGGCCGAGCAGGCTCTCCGCGCAGGCCAGGTTGAACAGGATGCCCGCGTCGTCTGGAGTCTCCTCGCGCGCCTTCGACAGGAACTCGACGGCTTTGTCGTACTCCTTCGTCGCGAAGAAGCCGAGCGCCGGTGCGGAGCGCTCCCACTGGGAGGGCTCGAACGCCTCTCCCGGGCGCCCGCCGATCACCAGCACTGTGGTCTCGCGCTCCGCGGCGACCGCCTTGCGCTTTGCGGCCGGGTCGCGGACGAAGACGAACGTGCCAGCGCGCGCGTCGAAAGTCTCACCGTCGACGGTGAAGGTCGCGCTGCCTTTGACGACGACGTAGAGCTCCTCGTGCTCGCCCGCTCGGCGGCCGAGCTCGTCGTGCTGTTCGATGATCTCCCTTCCGGCCTCGTCTGCGGTCCAGGCATTGATGCCGAAGGCACTGATCCCCAGGTGATGGCGCACGGTCGCCCAGCGCAGGTGCTGCGGCAGGGCCGGCAGCTCCATCTCCGTCAGCGTTGCGACCTGGCACCTGTCGTTCAGGACTGCCTCCTCAGCTCCTCGAGCACCATGGGATCGATCGACTCCGCGCCGTCAACACGCTCTTCGAGGTTCTCGTTGCCGGCCCAGCGTAAGAGGGTATCGCCAAGCTCGCCCTCGTAACCCACACGGGCCAAGCGCTCGCGGAGCTCGCTCTCCAGTTCCCTGTCGACCGGGAGCCACTCTTCGCGCGGGGTCTTCCCGTAGATCGCCTGGTGCAGGCCGTAGAGGCGCCGGAGCTCCTCGAGCGGCCGCTGGTGGTCGTCCACGCGTAGGTCGACGACGGAGTCAGAGAGGTTCGCGTAGCCGCCGTCCTTCTCCACGACGAGCAGTGCGGCCGATTGTTGGCCGCGGCTGTCTCCGCCTGCCGCCTGCGCCGCGTCGAGGCAGTCCACGAGGCGCTCGGTGAGCGGCTTCTCCGCGGTTTGCTCGAAGGTGTCGGCGAGTGCGTCGACGGTCTCTGCCGAGACGAGGATGTTTCCCTGCGCGGCGTACCCCGGTCCGGCTCGGCCGCCGGCCCAGTCGTAGCACTCCGAGCCGGTGAAGGTGGCCCCACGGCCCTCGCGGTCGACGACGCCGAGCTGGCGGTGCTCCCTGCCCTCGTCGGCCGAGGTCAAACGCTCGACCACCTCCTCGGCCGAGAGCCCGTCGCGTAACAACGCCAGGCCCTCGGGCCCATACCGGGGGTTGGCGTAGGCCTGCGTGGCGACGGCGCCGGCCTGCGGCTCGGCCCAGGTGACGACCGAGCCGACGGCGAGGAACTTCGACTGCGTCGCGACGCCCCACTGCGCGGCGGCGAGATCGCAAGCAGCGATCGAATACGTCCCGTAGGTCAGCTTGATGAGGTCGAGCTCGAGCAGGTCGCGACGTTCCGGCGGGACGACCACGGACGAGACCTCGGGCCGCTTGAGCGCTTGGAGCATCGCTTCGGGCGACGCGGTCCGGACGACAACCGGCCTGCCCTCGTCGAAGGCAGCGCGCAGCGCTTCGTCGTCGAGCTCGTCGAGCACCAGCGCACCCTCGACGTCCAGCTCGCCCTCGACCGCGATCTGCGGCACCTTGCGGCCCGTCGCGCCAAACCAGCGCTCCCTCAAACGGTGACCGTCTCTCCCGGCTCCGGGCTCAGCACCTCGACCCCGGTCGCATGCTCACGCAGCTGCTCGGGCGTCCCGGTCAAGAGCGGGAAAGTCCCCCAATGCACCGGGATGCACCGCCGACAGCCGAGCAGCTCGAGCGCGGCGGCGGCCTGACGCGGTCCCATCGTGAAGTGGTCTCCGATCGGGAGGATCGCGACCTCCGGTTCCAGGTGGCGGCCGATCAGCTCCATGTCGCCGAAGAGCGCCGTGTCGCCCGCCGCGTACACGCTCGTCCCGTTCTCGAACTCGATCACGTATCCGGCCGCGTCACCGAGGTAGGTGATGTTGTCGCCGTTCGCGATGAGCCCACCCGAGTGGAGTGCGTGCGTCATGTGGAACTTGATTCCCTCGACCTCGACGGTTCCCCCCTTGTTCATTCCGTGCGCGGTGGCGTTCTCGACGCCTTGGGCCTCGAGCCAATTTGCGAGCTCGAAGATCGCCACGACGGCCGGCGAGTGCCGGCGGCCGAGCTCGACTGCTGAGCCGACGTGGTCGCTGTGACCGTGCGAGAGAACCATCACGTCCGCCCGTTCAGGCTCCCGCTCCGACTCCGGGCACTTTGGGTTCTCGAGCCAGGGATCGAAGTAGATCCGCTTGCCGCCAGGGCTATCGAGTCGATAGCTGCCGTGACCGAGCCAGGTGAATGCGACGTCGGGCATTGCTCCTCCTTGGTCTGAGCGGAGCGGAGCCTATCCGAGCCCGGTCAGGACGTAGGCGGCCACGGGCTCGGCTTTCCCCTTGACCTCGAGCTCCCCGAGCGGCTCGGCGCGAGCGTGGCCGGAGATCGCCTCTAACGTCGTCTGTCCGATCACCACCTGGCCCGGCTCGGCGTGAGGCTGGAGCCGGGCGGCGAGGTTCGTCGTGTCGCCGATGGCCGTGAAGCTGCGCTGCTCGGCGGTGCCGACGTTGCCGACGATCGCCGGGCCCGTGTTGATGCCCACGCGGAAGCGCGGGCGTCCCGGCTCGCTCGCGGCGAGCTCCTCGGCGGCGCGCTGGAGGGCGAGCGCGGCGCGCGCGGCGCGCAGCGGGTGGTCTGGCTGGTCGACGGCTGCGTTGAACACGACCATGATCGCGTCGCCCGCGAACCGCTCGATCATCCCGCCGTGCTCGCCGAGCACTACCGGGGCCGTCTTCTCCCAGTACGCGTTCAGCATCGCCAAGACCTCGGCCGGCGTGTGGCGCTCGGAGAAGGCAGTGAATCCCTGCAAGTCGGCGAAGAGAACGGTCACGTCGCGCTCCTCGCCTCCCAGTTCGGCAACCGCGGGCTCGGCGCGAAGCCGGGCGGCCAGCTGAGGAGAGAGATACGGCCGAAGCAAGCCCTCGACCGCCTCGACTTCTCGCGCCGTCCGCTCAACTACCACGGCCTCTCCGCTCCGAGCCCGAAGCGGCGGCGGAGCTCCTCCTGGCCGAGTTGCTCGGATGCCGCGGCCTTGACGGCGGTCGTGTAGCCCCTGTCGATCCGGCCCAGCGTTTCGTCGAGGTAGAGGCCGGCGAAGAGTTCCCCGCGGGCACGCTCCCGCAGCACGGTGTAGGCGACGAGGCCGAACGCGGCCGCCATCAGGAGGTGCCACTCCCACCACGATGCGTGCCAGTTCCGCGAGAAAGCGACCGCGATCGCGGCCTCGCCGAGGAGGATCCAGGCTGCGGTGACCCCGAGGAGCACGGCCGAGGGGCGATGCCGGTAGAGCCGCTGGTAGCGCCAGGCCGCGAGCGCGTAGAGCGCGACGGCCGGGATGCCGAGCCCGAGCAGCCAGCGGTCCGCCGAGTCCTCGGAGAGAGGATGATCGAGCGGCGGCACCTCGAAGAGCGACGCGGCCGCCCAGGTCGCCAGCGCCATCACGACGGACCACCGGAACAACCACCGCCAGGCCAAGAAGCCCGGCCACGGCCGGTCGAGTGCGGACCACGCCGCGTACATCGACGCGAGCAGGAGGCCGACGGGCGTGGCGACCGTGAAGCCGGCGTTCTTGCCCTCGAGCAATACGCCGGGTGTCGCCAGCGCGTGGAGGCCGAGAAAGCCGGCGCTGGTGAGAAACGCGAGCGAAACGAGGAAGAGGCGGACGTCGGAGCGTCGCTTCGCCGCCTCACTCGTCAGCGCGCCGAGGGCGACGCTGACGACGGAGACCGCGAGGACGAGCCAGAAGTGCGCTGGATGATGCTCCCAGTGCACGTCGGCGTCCGGGCGGGCCAGTACTAATACGAGTCCCGCGATTGGAAGCGCGATGAGAAGCGTCCAGAGGATCAACGCGGCAGGAGAGCCTACTCCCGTGTCGAACGGCTCGGCATGACGCGCCAGCTCGGACCGGCCGGTCTCGTCGTCGTCGCAGGCCTCGCCGATGCCGCCGGTCGTTCAGACCTCGCGTTCTACGCACTGCTCGCCGCCGTCCCGATCATCGCCGGCGTCGCCCTGGCCGCCTACGGCGACCTCGTGGCGGCGGAGAGGCCGGTGCCCGCCTCGATCTCGCTGCAGGCGCTGCTGTGGGGTCTGGGCCTCGTGCTCGTCACTGCGAGCTCGGCCGTCCGCGCGCCCGCGTTCGACTCCGTCGCACCCGCCTTCGGCGGCGCGACGCTCACGGCGTGCCTCGCGATCGTCGGAATTCAGGGCGCGGTGGCCGTGGTGCGCGAGCTCAAGGCCAAGTAACAAGTTGTTGCTTGGCTAGAAGGGGAGCTGCGCTGTCGCCTTCTCGGCGACGTCGATCAGCGGCTGCACGGCGAAGAAGGAGCCGATCGTGATCGCCATGCAGGTGAGGACCGTGCCCTGCAGCACCGCCTCGCGCGGGGGCGAGCCGCCGGCGGGCGCGAGTTGGATGTCCGGCATCCGCATGTAGAGCGCGCGGATCACGGCGAGGTAGTAGTAGAGGCTGATCGCGGTCGCAATCACCCCGGCCAGCACCAGCCACCACCGGCCCGCGTCGTACGCCGCGGCGAAGACGTAGAACTTCCCCACGAAGCCGCCGGTCAGCGGCAGGCCGGCGAAGGCGAGCATGAAGATCCACATCGCGACGCCGAGCAGCGGCCGCTCCCACCCCATCCCGGCCACGTTGTCGAGCGTGACCCGCTCGCCGAGCTCTCGCTCCCGCGCGGCGACCACGCCGAACGCGCCAAGCGACGCCGCGCCGTACGGAATCAGGTAGTAGAGCAGCGCCCGACCGCCGAGCTCGTTGTTGGCTGCGACGGCGATCAGCATGAACCCGGCGTGCGAGACGGAGGAGTACGCCAGCATCCGCTTGAGGTTCCGTTGTACGAGCGCCGCGACGTTGCCCACGGCGAGCGAGACGCAGGCAATGACAGCGACCGCGATCGTCCAGAGCTCCTCCTCGCCCGGGAACGCGGTGACGAGCACGCGCAGCGCGAGCACGAGGGCGACCGCCTTCGTCGCCGCCGACATGAACGCGGTCACCGGCGTCGGCGCGCCCTCGTAGACGTCGGGCGTCCACATGTGGAACGGCGCCGCCGACGCTTTGAAGCCGAGCCCGGCGAGGATCATCGCGAGGCCCGCCAGGACAAGCCCGTCGTTGAGGAGTCCCTGGCTTTCGAGCTCGCGGGCGATCGCTCCGAACTCGAGCTCGCCGGTCGCGCCGTAGACGAGCGCCGAGCCGAAGAGCAGCACGGCGGAGCCGAAGCTCCCCACGACGAGGTACTTCAGCCCGGCCTCGAGCGAGCTGACGAGGTCGATCTCGATCGCGCAGAGGATGTAGAGACAGATCGAGAACCACTCCAGGCCGAGAAAGAGCGTCATGAGGTCGTTGGCCTGGACGAGGAACACCATCCCGGCGCCGGCCGCCGCCAAGAGCGCGTAGTACTCGCCGACATGCTCGGCGCGCGTCCGGTGTCCGTAGGAGATCCCGACCGCAAGCAGACCTGCGCCCGCGATGACGATCTGGGCCAGCGCGCCGAAGCGGTCGCGCGTGATCGCGTCGGCTACCTCGAGCGACGCGCTGGGCGTCTCGGAGTACAGGAGGCCCGCCCAGACACCCGCGGCGACGAAGCCGAGGGCGGCCGCGATCGCAGCGAAGACCTTCCGTGCGACCACTGGAACGAGGACGGCGCCGAGTAGGGCGAGCGAAGTCCCACCGAGCAGGGCGAGCGAAGGGGCGAGAGCGAACCAGTCGACGGTCGGCTTCGTCATCAGAACGACAAATGGTCAGTAATCGCGGCGGGCCAGACGGAGAGCGCGAGCAGGGACGCCACGAGCGGGACGATCACCGCCAGCTCGCCCGGCCGAAGGTCCAGCGCCTCGTCGGGCACAGATGTGCCGACCTGTTCGTGGAGCACGGCAGAGATCAGACGCAGCATGTACATCGCGGCGAGCACGATCGCGACGCCGCCGACGACAGCCCAGCCCCAGCCCTCGTCGAATGCCCCGGCGAGGATCAGGAACTCGCCGGCGAACGCGGTCGAGCCCGGGACCGCAAGTGCGATCACACCGGTCGTCATCAGCAGGGTCGCGAGTGCGGGACGGCCTCGCGCCATGCCTCCGAGCCGGGCGAATTCCCCTGTCGCGGCCCGCCGTTCGATCACACCGGCGATCAGGAAGAGCGCACCCGACAGGAGTCCATGGTTCACCATCTGGAGCACCGCGCCGGTGGAGCCGAGGTCGTTCAACGCGAAGAGTCCGATCGTGATCAGGCTCATCTGCGCGAGGCTCGAGTAGGCGATCACGCCGCGCACGTCAGGAGCGCGGAAGGCCACGATCGAGCCGTAGACGAGCCCGACCGCGGCCAGACCGAGAAGCAGCGGCTGAAGGTCCCGCGCCGGCTCGTCGAACTTCGCGATCGCGATCGCCAGGAAGCCGTAGCCGGCCGCCTTCGAGACAACGCCGGAGAGGACGGCTGCAACCTCCGGTGAGGACTCTCGGTATGCGTCCGGCAGCCAGCCGTGGAGCGGGAAGAGCGGCGCCTTGACCGCGAAGGCCGCCACGAAGCCGAGGAAGACCCACGCGTTGTCGCTGTCGGCGCCCTCGACGAGGTCGAACGTCCCCTCGGAGAGGCCGTAGACCACGATTGCAGCCAGCATGAGCAGCGAGCCCGCCATCGTGTAGATGACGAACTTGATCGTCGCGGTCAGCCGCCCCGCGCCGCCCCAGACGCCGACGAGGACGTAGAGCGGGATCAGCATCGCCTCGAAGAACACGTAGAAGAGCAGGAGATCCTGCGCTGAGAAGACGCCGACGACCGCGCCCGTCAGAAACAGCATCAGGCCGAAGTAGGCGCGGGGCCGGTCGCGGCCGGTCCAGAACGCGTACGCGACGGCCGCCGCCATCACGACCACCGCCATTCCGATCAGCCAGAGTGAGAAGCTGGAAAGCCCGACGTGGTACGAGACGCCGAGGTCGTCAAACCACGTCTGCTGCTGGTCGAACTGAATTCCGGCCGCGTCGAAGTCGAAGCGGGTCAGCGTATTGATCCAGATCCCCACCTCCGCAAGTGCGGCCAGCAGCGCGAGCGAGCCCGCCGCTTGGCTCGACCAGGGCAGCAGCCAGACGATGAGCGCCGCGCCGATCGGCAGGAGGATCAGGATCGTGGTCAGCCACTCGTTCACGCGCGCACCGCCAGGAAGACGAGGGTGAGGATCGCCGCGCCGCTCCCGAGCGCGAGGGCGTAGGTGCGGAGCAGGCCTGTCTGAGCTTCGGTCACCCGAGTCGCGACAAGGCGAGTCCCCTCGGTCAGGCCGCGGATCGATCCCGCGATCAGCGGTCCCTCGACGAAACGCATCGCTGCGTGTGCGACCCAGACACCCGGCCGGTAGAAGACGGCGTCGTAGAGCTCGTCGAAATAGAACTTGTGCTCGAGCACTTGCTGCGCAAGCGCGAACCTCGGAACCACGGCGCGACGGGCCGAGTAGATCCACCAGGCGATCCCGATCCCGGTCAATCCGAGCCCGACGGCGAGCACGCTCGTCACTGCGTCCTGTAGGCCACTCGGCTCGACTCCGGAGACCGCCACGGGCTCGATGAAGTCGGAGAGCGGATGCCAGAGGCCCGCGAACTGGATCCAGCCTCCGACGACCGACAGCACTGCGAGGGCGCCGACGGTCCACGCCATCCACAGGGCCGGCATCGTGTGCCCGGGCCGGTGGAGGTGCTCGCGGACGAACGGCGAGGGCTCGCCGCCGAAGACGATAAAGATCATCCGGAAGGTGTAGAGCCCGGTCAGGAACGTTCCTGCCAAGCCGACGGCCCACAGCAGCTGTCCGTAAGGACCCGCTTCGAGGGCCGCCGCGAGCAGCGAGTCCTTCGAGAAGAAGCCGGCAAGGGGCGGGATCCCGGCGAGCGCGAGCGCGCCGATCAGCATCGCCGCGTAGGTCTTGGGGAGGAGCCGGCCGAGGCCGCCCATCCTGTGGATGTCCTGCTCGGAGACGAGCGCGTGGATGACGATGCCGGCGCCGAGGAAGAGCAGCGCCTTGAAGAAGGCGTGCGTCATCAGGTGGAACATCGAGTTCCCGTATGAGGCGAGGCCGGCGCCGAGGAACATGTAGCCGATCTGCGACATCGTCGAGTAGGCGATCACACGCTTGATGTCCGTCTGGACGAGTGCGATCAGGCCGGCGACGAGCAGAGTCGTCGCCCCGAGCCCTGCCGCGAGATCCTGGACCCCGGGCGCTTGCTCGAAGACCGGATTCAGGCGCACGAGCATGTAGACGCCCGCCGTCACCATCGTCGCCGCGTGGATGAGGGCGCTGACCGGCGTCGGGCCCTCCATCGCATCGGGGAGCCAGGTGTGGAGCGGGATCTGGGCGGACTTGGCAACGGCGCCGCCGAGCAGTCCGAGCGCGATCAGGCTCATCGCCCAGTCGCCGCCGACCGAGTCGATCTGCGAGAAGACGCCGCCGTACTCGAGCGTGCCCAGGCGCTGGATCAGCACGAAGAGCGCGAGCGCCATGGTCGCGTCGCCGAACGCGTTCATGATGAACGCCTTCTTGGCGGCGGCGATCGCCTGCGGGCGCTCCTGGTTGTAGCCGATCAGCAGGTACGAGCAGAGGCCGACGAGCCCCCAGCCGGAGAGCAGGATCACGAGGTCGCCGCTCTGGACGAGCAGCAGCATCGAGAAGACGAACAGCGCCATGTACGCGAAGTAGCGGCGCTCCTCGTCGGAGCCGTCCATGTACCCGATCGAGTAGGCGACGATCAGGAAGCCGACGCCGGAGACGACGAGCATCATGAAAACGGAGAGCGGGTCGACGAGGATCGAGAGGCCGACCTCGAACTCACCCGCGCTCAGCCACGTCCAGAGCGTCGAGACGTGCGAGCGCTCCTCGGGGGCGTCGTTCAGGAGTTGGAAGAACGCGACCAGGGCGGCGACGAAGGAGACGAGAACGGAGAACGTCGCGGCGTAGCCGGCCTGCCGACGGGAGAGTCGGGTGCCGCCGAGCGTGATCGCGAGCGAAGCCGCAAGCGGCGAGAGCAGACAGATCCAGGCCGCGGTGATCATCCGCGGAGGGTGTTGAGGCGGTCGACGTCGAGGGCGATGCGATTGCGGTTCAGCGCGACGATGAGGCCGAGGCCGACGACGACCTCGGAAGCTGCGACCGCCATCACCGCGAGCGCGAAGACCTGGCCGGCGGTGTCGCCGAGGTGGCGCGCGAATCCGATCAGAGCCAGGTTCGCCGAGTTGAGCATGATCTCGAGCGAGAGCAGGACGATCAGCGGATTGCGCCGGAGCAACACCCCGAGCGCGCCGACCGCGAAGAGGAACGCAGACAGCGTGACGTACCAGCTGACATCAGGCCCTTTCACGGAGCCTTCGCCTTCCGGGTTCGCTCGCTGCCGAGGATCACGCCGCCGACCGCCGCGACGAGCAGCACGATCGACGTGATCTCGAACGCCAGGAGGTGGTCGGTCAAGAAGACGCGGCCGACCTCGGCGGGCCCGCCGAAGGGCTCGTCCACGGCCGCTTCGTCCTCGAGCCGGCCGCCCGTCGTCAGCCCGATTGCGATCACGATGTCGACGAGAATCGCGCCGGCCGCGACGACCGCCGCGATCGCCTGCCAGCTCGGCCCCCTCTCGAACGGCGCGTCGACTCGCCCGCCGACGTAGGCGATCACGAACAGGAACATGACCATCACGGCGCCCGCGTAGACGAGTACTTGGGCCGCCGTGACGAACTCGGCGGCGAGGAGCAGGTAGAGCACGGCCAGGGAGGCGAGGTTCCCGATCAGCGCGAGCGCCGAGAAGAAGGGGTTCGAGAAGCTGATCACGGCGATGCCCGAACCGAGGCAGCCGAAGGCGGCGACGACCCAGACGGCCCAGACGAGGACGTCGCCCATCAGCTGCGGGCCTTGTACGCCGGGATCGGGGTGTCGAAGAGCTCTCGGTCGGCGACGGGCATGCGCTTGATCGGCTCGGCCAGCAGCATGTCCTTCGTGTAGATCAGGTCGTCGCGCGAGTATTCGGAGAGCTCGTACTCCGCCTCGAGCGTGATCGCGTCGAACGGGCAGGCGACCTCGCAGTAGCCGCAGAAGATGCAGCGGCTGAGGTTGATCTCGTAGATGCGGGCGTAGCGCTCTCCCGCCGAGACGCGATTCGTCGCCGTGTTCTCCTCCGCAACGACGCGAATGCAGTCGGCGGGGCAGGCTGCTGCGCAGAGCGAGCAGCCGATGCACTTCTCGAGCCCGTTCTCGTGGCGCCAGAGGCGATGGCGACCGCGGAACCGGGGATAGACGGGCCGCTTGTACTCCGGGTACTGCTGCGTGATCGGCTTCTTGAAGATCTGCTTCAGCGTGACGCCGAAGCCCTTCATGCTGCTGAACGGCTGAGGACTCAAATCGCCACCACCAGCGCCGCGGTGACGAGCGCGTTGATCGTCGCCACCGGCAGCAGCACCTTCCAGCCGAAGGCCATCAGCTGGTCGTAACGAAGGCGTGGCACGGTCGTCCGGAGCCAGATGAAGATGAAGACGACGGCGAGCAGCTTAAGGACGAACCAGAGCGGGCCGAGCGCGTCGATCGGACCGACCCAGCCGCCGAAGAAGAGCGTCACGCAGAGCGCCGAGAGGACGATCATGTTGATGTACTCGGCCATCGAGAAGAGGCCGAAGCGCATACCGCTGTACTCCGTCAGGTAGCCGGCGACAAGCTCGGTCTCCGCCTCGGGCAGGTCGAACGGCGCCCGGTTCGTCTCGGCGATGCCGGCGATGAAGAACACGAGCAGCCCGACGAACTGCGGCAGCACAAACCACCAGTTCGCTTCCTGCTCGGCGACGATCTCGACGAGCGAGAGCGACCCCGCCATGATCACGACGCCGAGCACCGAGAGCGCGAGCGAGACCTCATAGGAGACGAGTTGTGCGCAGGTGCGCATCGCTCCGAGCAGGGAGTACTTCGAGTCGGAGGCCCAGCCGCCGATGATGAAGCCGTAGATGCCCACCGAGCCCAGCGCGAAGAGCAGGATCAGCCCGATCGAGACGTTCGCGATCTGGCCGCTGACGTAGTAGTCGCCGACGTGCCAGCCCTGGCCGAACGGGATCACGGCGAAGGCGGCGAGCGCGGTCGTCGCGGAGAGGGCCGGCGCGGTGATGTAGAGGAAGTCGATCGCAGTCGCCGGGTAGAACGACTCCTTCCGGATCAGCTTCACCAGGTCCGCGATCGGCTGGAGGATCCCGCGCGGACCGGCGCGGTTCGGCCCGTAGCGGAGCTGCATCCGGCCGATCAGCTTCCGCTCGAGGAGCGTCATGTAGGCGAAGGTGAGGAGGAGCAGGTTGACGATCACGAATGCCTTGACGGCGTCGATCCACCAGGGCTCGTTCACGTGGTGATCTCCACCCGCAGCTCCAGCCCGCCGGCGTAGTCTTCGGCGATCCGGGCGGCGCCTTCGGAAAGGTCCTCGGCGAGCCGTGCTCGGAGGGCGACCGACGTGCCGTTGGACCGTACGTTCACCTCCTGGCCGTTGCTGATCCCGAGGCGCTCTGCATCGGCCCGGGAGATCTCGACCTCGGGGTCGGGCCGCTGGAACTGCAGCTCGGGCACGCGCTCGACAGCTGGCCCGGAGAAAAGCGGCCGGTAGGTGACCAGCCTAAGCCCGGCCCCCTCGCCTCCTGTCTCCGCGGGCCGTGTCCCGGGGCCAGGCCCCCGGACCTGGCCGGCAGGGACGGGTGTCGGTAGCGGGGCCTCCTCGCCGACCTCTCCGTACGGACGACCGCCGTAGACGATCTCGGAGACCTCCTCGAAGAC
>DASQTZ010000107.1:0-8438 GCA_035641605.1 Gaiellaceae bacterium
CTGATGCGGATGCTCGAGCGCTGGAATCTGCGCGTCGTTCCGTTCGATCAGACGGGCTCGCCGCCCGACGACGTGGATCTCGTCTGGCTCGAAGCGCCCTCGAACCCACTGCTGACGATGCCGGACGTCGAAGCGGCAGTCGCTCATCCGGCACCCGTGGTCTGCGACTCGACCGCGGCAACGCCTGTCTACCTCCGCCCCCTCGAACAGGGCGCCGACTTCGTCCTCCACAGCGCGACCAAGTTCCTCGGCGGCCATCACGACGTGCTGCTCGGCGCCGTCGTCTGCAAGACGCGAGAGGAGTACGAGCGGCTGCTCGAGTTCCGCGGGCGGAGCGGCATCGTCGCCGCGCCCGATCCCGCCTGGCTGCTCCGCCGGAGCCTGAAGACTCTTTCTGTCCGAATGGAGCGGCACACGGCGAACGCGACGGAGCTGGCCCGAAGGCTGGAGGAGCACCCGGCGGTCGAGCGCGTCCGCTACCCGGGCTTCGGCGGGCTGATGTCGTTCGACGTTGCGGGCGGCGCGGAGGCGGCGCGGCGTGTCGAGACCTCGACGGATCTGATCAAGAACGCGACGAGCCTGGGCAGCGTCGACTCGGTACTGGAAACGCGTGCCCGGTGGGAAGCCGGCCGGGTGCCGGAAAATCTCGTCCGTCTCAGCATCGGCCTCGAGGACGTCGACGAGCTCTGGGCCGACCTCGAACAGGCATTGAAGGCCTAGAGCCGGAGGTCGGACTCGAACCGACGACCTGCTGATTACAAATCAGCTGCTCTACCAGCTGAGCTACTCCGGCGCTCTGCACATGGTAGGCGCGTTAGGCGAAAGCGCCCCGCCGGCCGCGGGCGGGGCGCTCGCGCTGCACCGCCGGCTAGCGCGCCGGCGGGATCAGGACGCCGTCGACGACGTGGATCGTGCCGTTCGAGGCCTCGATGTCCGTCTTGACGACGCGAACCGTTCGATTGAGGTACACGCGGTTGCCCTTGACGCCGACGCGCACGAAGGCACCGTTCAGGGTCTTCGCGCGGCGAAGCTTCACGACCTGCGCCGCCTTCACGTCGCCCTTGACGACGTGATAGAGGAGCACCGCCCGAAGCTGGCTCCGATTCCGCTCGAGGGAGCGAAGCGTCGAGGCGGGCACCTTGGCAAAGGCCTTGTCTGTCGGTGCCAACACCGTCAGCTTGGCGGAGCCCGAGAGGGCTCCGACGAGTCCCGCCCGCTTCACCAGGCGGCCGAGAGTCTTGAACTGACCGGCTTCGGTTGCGACTTGCACCAGGTTCTTGTCGGTGGCTGTGGCCCGATCGGCCGAGGCACCGGCTGCGCCGACGGCAGCGACGGAAGTCAGGGCTGCCGCAAGCGCGGCTGCCACGTACCGGTAACGCTTGAACTTCATGCTTTGGTCTCCTTTGTCTTGAGGGGTTTTGGGTGCTCGACGCGGCGTTTTTAGGCCGCCGCTGGCGTCCCTTCAGGCCGCTCGCGCGAGGCGAGCGCCGAAAGCCGCGTCGCCTGATAAATGGCGGAAAGGCCGACAAGCCCGTAGACGACCCGGCTGAGCGCGTTGGTCTCGCCGAACTCCTCGCCGACGACGGCGGCGACGAGATCGAACTCGGCAATCGCCACGAGTCCCCAGTTGAGCCCTCCGACGATGACGAGCGCCGCGGTGAGCAGATTGAATGCCTTCATGGTTCCTCCCTTCCCTGCCCGGTTCTTGTCCCGGGATTGTCCAGAGACTGTACAGATCACCAGCGGCCCCTGTCAAGTGTATGTACAAATTTTGTACAATGAGCTTATGGTTGAGGAAGCGGGGTATCTCCGGATCGGTGAGTTGAGCCGGCGCACGGGCGTCGCGCCCGAGCTTCTGCGCGCCTGGGAACGCCGCTACGGGCTTCTGCGCCCCGCGCGTTCTTCGGGCGGCTTCCGTCTCTACTCGCACGCCGACGAACGCCGGGTCGAGCTCATGCGCGCACATCTGCGCGAAGGCCTCGCCGCCGCCGAAGCCGCACGGCGAGCGGTGGAACACTCTGCTCTCCCGGACGAGGAATCCGCGAGCAGCGCGCCAGAGCTCGAGACAGCCACGGGATCGCTGCGCGAGGCGCTCGATTCCTTCGACGAGACCAAGAGTCAGGCTGCACTCGACCGCCTGCTCGGCGGCTTTGCGATTGAGACCGTCCTTCGCAACGCGATCCTCCCGTACCTCTCCGACCTCGGCGAGCGTTGGGCCGGGGGCAACGCGACGGTCGCCCAGGAGCACTTCGCGAGCAACGTCGTTCGCGGACGACTACTCGGACTGGCCCGAGGATGGGACAGCGGCGATGGACCGCGCGCACTTCTCGCGTGCGCGCCGGAGGAGCTTCACGACCTTGCCTTGATCTCCTTCGGCCTGGCGCTTCGCCGGCGCGGTTGGCGGATCACCTTCCTCGGTGCGGACACGCCGATCGACACGCTGGTGGATACGGCGCGGCAGCTGGAGCCGTCACTCGTGGTCGTCTCGGCGACGGTGCGGCAACGACTGACACCTCTTGTCGACACGCTCAGGCGGTTACGACGTCAAACGCGCGTCGCGATCGCCGGGGCGGGGGCGACCGACTCGCTGGCCGAGGCGGCTCAGGTCGAGTTGCTGGACGCGGATCCGGTCACGGCCGCCGCCGAACTCGTGTAGCCGCTACTGGAGGACTTGCCGTCCGGCCTGGTGCTGGAGAATCTTCCGCTTGACCCGCTGGAGGGCGTTGTCGATCGTCTTCGTGTCGACCGCGAGGTCGACGGCCATCTCCTCGTAGGACGAGCCCTCGAGGTAGAGCCGCAGGGCGTCGGCCTCGAGCTTCGACAGCCCCGTGCCGAGGGAGAACACTAAGCTCTGCAGCTCCTCGGTCGAGATCACGCAGATCGACGGCTCGTCCACGACCGGACCCGGCAGGGCATCGCCAAGAGTGCAATCGCCCTCCGACTCCTGGCCGGCCGGCGTCTGGCTGAACGAGACGTACGTGTTCAGCGGGGCGTGCTTGAAGCGGGTCGCCGTCTTGATCGCGGTGATGATCTGCCGGGTGATGCAGAGCTCAGCGAAGCTGCGGAACGACGTCTCCTTGTCGGAGCGGAAGTCGCGCACGGCCTTGTAGAGGCCGATCAGCCCCTCCTGGATCAGATCCTCCGAGTCGCCGCCGGCGAGGAAGTACGAGCTCGCCTTCAGCCGGACGAAGCCGGTGTAGCGGCGGATGAGCGTGTCCATCGACCGCGAGTCGCCGTTGCGGGCGCGGATGACGAGCTGGAGGTCTTCGAGCTCCCGCTCGGCTCGCTGGGCCGGGGTCATCCGAGTGGCAGGTCTGGCGGCCATGGCTGCTCTGGAAACGGGCCCCGGCGCTCACCCGGACCAGTCTCATGCTCAACTTGATCGAGAACCTAGCAGGATCAACTGCGTATTACAAGGGTCTTGCAGTGGACCCTTTCAAACGCCGGACCCTTGCGGCGGTCCCTATTCGACCGGACCCCGGCGCATTTTCTCCAGGCGTGCACGTGTCTCTTCGTCAACGCGATCGACAACCCTGCTGGGCTTGTCTTCGCGGTGCTCAACCGCGGTCAAGGCGGAGGCGAACTCGCCGGAGCTGATCTTGGCGACCTCCTGGCCGGACGTCCCACGAACGGCTGCATCCGACGAAACGAGACAGACACGCTCACCGCCGCGATACTCGGCGGCGAGGCGCTCGAGCAGCGCATCGGCGTGCGGCGCGAAACGGACCTCGAGCGAGCCGTGCTCCTCGTCGACTCCGACGCCGTCGAAGACGACGACTCCGCGTGCACCCTTCAGAGCTACGAAGCTCGCAAGCAGGTCGACGAGCTCTCGCCGATCCTCGAACCCGGCCGCGTGGAGGACGTTGTACCCGTCGAAGAGGTAGAGGGTCGGGTCAGGCACCGCGCTGCCTCCTGGCCTCGTAGAGGAGCAGCGCGGCCGCGACGCTTACGTTCAGGGACTCGATCCGCCCGCTCAGCGGAATCGCGACGATCCCGTCGCAGGCGCGGCGAACGAGCGGCCTCAGCCCACGACCCTCCGCGCCGAGCACGAACGCGGCACCGCCGTCGAGATCGGTCTCCCAGAGCGATGTGCCGCCCTCGGAGGCGGCGCCCCACACCCACAAATCCGGGCCTTTCGCCTCCGTCAGGAACCGCGCCAGGTTCTGCACGACCGCGATCGGAAGATGCTCGACCGCTCCCGCCGACGCACGGGACACCGCAGGAGTCACCCGGGCTGAGCCGTGGGTGGGCACGATCACACCGGTGGCGCCGGCACCTTCGGCGCTGCGAGCGACCGCGCCGAGGTTGTGCGGGTCGGTGACCTGGTCGAGACAGACGAGCAGCGGCTTCTCCGCCGCGGCGAGCTCGTACGCATCGGCGTAGCGGTACGGCGCGACTCGGGCGACCACCCCCTGGTGGTCGCGGGTCCCCACTTCGTCGGTGAGCGCCCGCTCCGGCTTGACATGGAGTCGCAGGCCCGGCTCGTCGCGCAACCAGGACTCGGAGGCCAACGCGCGCTCGGTCGCCCAGACCTCCTGCACCTCGCGCGGGCCGCGGACGGCCTCGCGAACCGCGTTGCGGCCGTAGACGTGGTCGGCACTCACTTGGGCACGAGCTGGAAGCCGTCGGCCACGTCGCGGACCTCCCAGCCGGCGGCCGCGATCTGCTCTCGAAGGCGATCAGCCTCGTCGAAGTCTCCCGCTGCCCGCACTTGGCTCCGTCGTTCCGCGAGGTCCACCAGCTCGGCGGGTGCCTCCTCGCTCTCCGCCAGGGACGCAAGTCCGAAGACATCAAGCGCCCGCGCGAGCAGGTCATGTTCACGCCACTCGTGCATCACCACGAGCGCGCCGGGCGTGTTGAAGTCGTCGTCGAGCGCAGCAGCGAACCGTTCCCAGGCATCCGCCGGCGCCGGCGTCGACGGGTTGCGGAAGACCTCGCGGAACCGGTCCGCCCGCGCGGCTGCAGCCTCTAGCGTCTCTCCGGAGAAGTCGATCGGCTTGCGCCAGTGCCCGGTGAGGAAGTAGACGAGCAGCGTCTCGCGGCCCCACTGCTCGAGCGCCTCGTCGATCGTCACGACGTTGCCGAGCGACTTCGACATCTTCTCGTCGGTGAATCGGAGAATTCCATTGTGCGCCCAGATCTGCGCAAACGCGTGGCCGAGAGCCCGCGACTGGGCGAGCTCGTTCTCGTGATGCGGGAAGACCAGATCGAGCCCACCGCCGTGGATCTCGAACTCGGGCCCGAGGAGCTCCTCGGCCATCACGGAGCATTCGATATGCCAGCCCGGGCGGCCCTTGCCCCACGGCGAATCCCACCAGGTGTCCTCGTCCGGCTTGTTGGCCTTCCAGAGCGCGAAGTCGCGCGGGTCCTCCTTCAGTGGGTTCGGCTCCTGTTCTTCGGCCTGGTCCGGCCGCTGACCGGAAAGGCGCCCGTAGTCGGGATCCCGAGCGACCCGGAAATACACGTCTCCGTCGACCGCATACGCGTAGTCGCGCGCGATCAGCTGCTCGATGAAGCTGATGATCTGTGCGACCATCTCCGTCGCCTTCGGCAGGTGGTCGGGCATGCCAAGGCCGAAAGCTCCGGTGTCCTCGAGGTACCACTTCGTCACGCGCTCGGCGAGCTCGGCGCTCGCCCCCGGCGCCGCCTCGTAGATCTTGTCGTTGATGTCGGTGATGTTGTGGACGAAGACTGCGTCGTAGCCGCGTAGGCGAAGCCAGGAGCGCAGCCACATGCCGAGCACGAACGGGCGTGCATTTCCGATGTGCGCCCGAGCGTTCACGGTCGGCCCGCAGATGTACATGCGGATCGGGCCGGGCGGCTCGGGAAGCGCCTCGAGCCTACGAGTGAGTGTGTTGTAGAGCCTGATCGACACGGCGCAGCGCTTCGTCCTTGGGCAGCGCGGCCAGTATCGCCGCTAGCTCCGGGCCCCGGTCGCGACCGGTCAACGCAAGCCGGAGGGCGCGCAGGTCTCCGCCGACGGCCTTTAGCTCCCGCATGACCGCCCGCGGCTCTTCCTCGACGAGCTCCTTGAACCGCTCCAGCGTCTCTCGATTCACCGGAACCCTGAGCGGTTCCGGTGAGCTCAGCATCGCTGCGTATTCCTTCACTTCCACCAGATTCCGCGCTCCCCGAAGCGCGGGGACAAATGAGAGCGGGGCACCTGCGACTGCGGCCAGGTCTTCGTCCGACAGCGCCGCGATCGCCTCGACCGACAGGCGCTGAATCCGGGGCAGGTCGTAGTGGACGTCGTGGCGCGGCACTCCGAGCTCCTCGAGATAGCGCCGCACGGCCTCGGCGGGGATGCCGAGCTCACGTAGGGACTCGACCGTCGCACCGGCCGCGCGCTTCGAGAGCTTCTTGCCGTCCTCGCCGAGGATCAGGCCGTGATGGACGTACTCGGGCGGAGCGGTCCCGAGTGCCTCGTGGAGTTGCTGGTGGAGCTGCTCGTTCGGCCGGTGGTCGTTCCCGCGGTAGACATGCGTGATTCCGAAGTCCGCGTCGTCGACGACGCTCGCCAGGTGGTAGGTGGCCGTGCCGTCCTCGCGGAGGAGCGTCGTCCGGCCGAAGCGGTCGCCGCCCAGCTGCTCGGCGGCCTCCCGGTAGCGTTCCTGCCGCTCGCTCTGGCGCACGGGCCCCTCGTCCCAGCCAACCTCCAGCCATCCGAGGTCGCGCAGGATCGCGTCCTCGCCGCCCGGCAGGTTGCGGGCAGGGTCGGTGTCATCGATCCGCAGGAGCAGATGACCGCCCTCGCGCCGGTTGATGACCGCGCTCAGGGCGTTACCGACGTGCAGAGAGCCGGTTGGGCTGGGCGCGAAGCGCACGCGCTTCATCGCCCGAATGTAACGGCCGCCCGGCCGGCAAGCCGGGGCGGCCGCTTCTTCCCGAGCTGGGCGAGACCGGCGCCGACGCCGATCGCTTCGCGATCGCTGCGGCGGCAGCGGTCGCTTTCAAATTTGGGAATCTCGGGGCTGCTTCGCGGCGTGAGAGAGCGGCAGACGGCTAACCCGTCCTCGAGCAGTCGGCGCATGCACACTCGGCGCCGATCGGAACTCCTGCTCGACGTAGGCCCCAGAAGAGATGCGGGCCACCACCGGCGGCGTGCGGCACGCCACCGGTGGTGCCGCGGGCCGGCTCAGAACGGGCAGGTCCCGGGTCCGGCGGCGTCGATCCGTGGCGGGGTGCCCGGGGCGCCTGGCACCAGATAGGTCGCCCAGAACTCGAGGTTCGTTCCGCCGCGGTTCAGGGCGGTGTGAACGAACTCGTCACCGCGATCGACGAAGCTCTCGCCGGCCTTGTAAATACGGCCCTGGCAGCTCGTATCGTCCGCATAGACGAGGGTCATTTCGCCCGACTTGATCGTCACCAGCACCGGGCCGGGGTGGCTGTGCCAGCCGGTCGTCCCGCCGGGCGCGATCACGATCTGTTGCGTCACGAAGTCGACCGACGACCTCGTCTTCAGCTTCACGCCCGCCTTGCTGTGCACGTTCAGCAGCTCGGCGTGGGTTCCCCGAGCGTGCACAGGCGCGGAAATGATTCCGATCCCGGGTGTTGCCAGCGCGATCGCCCCCGTTACCGGAAGCAGGACGATCGCTGCAATCACCAACCTCTGAACTCGCCTCACGGCGTGCCTCCTCCGCTTGTTGTTCGGGTTCCTCAAGCGTCAACCGGCCGCGGGCTGGAGTCCATTCGCCATTCGTCGTATCTTTGAAGGGCTGTGGCGACGCTCTCGAGAAGCGATGCGGAGCAGCTGCTCCGCTTCGTCGCCGACGCAGAGAGCGTTGGCGGCGACCGCCCTTTCACGCCCGAGCTGCGCCTCGAGCTCGGACGCCTGATCGAAGCAGACTGGGTGACCTACCACGAGGTCGACCATGTCCACCGGCGCCTGCTCATGTACGTGCTGCGTCCGGGCGACGACGACGTGGAGGACGACGACACCACCGACGATGAGTGGGAGTGGGAGCTAATGAACGACCACCCCGTCTGCCGGCGGTGGAGGGAAGACGGATGCTTCGGCGCTTTGCGGCTTTCGGATGTGATCACCCGACGCGAGTTCCGCCGGACCCGCTTCTACGCGGAGTTCTTCGCACCCTGGGGCATGGAATACGAGCTCAAGACCCGCCTTCCGTCACCGCCGTGGCATGCCAAGACATTCGCGTTCCACCGGAACGGCGCCCGCGATTTCACGACGCGCGACCGGCTCGTCCTCGAGCTCCTGACGCCGCAATTCAGCCGCCTCTGGCATGCGGCGAGGACGCGTCGCTTGCTGGGGGAGGCTCTGGCGGAGCTCGATCGCGCAGACGAGGAAGGCTCCCGCGGAGTGATCTTCTTCGGCTCTGGCGGCGAGGTGGAGTTCATGTCACCTCCGGTTCACCGGCTCTTGCGCGACTTCTTCCCGGCGGCGCCCGCCGGCCGGCTCCCCGTCGCACTTCTAGACT
>DASQTZ010000108.1:0-2812 GCA_035641605.1 Gaiellaceae bacterium
CGGCGAGCGCGTCGACCGTCGACGAGGCTGGGCTCAACCGCCTACTCGATGAGACCGTGGCGGATGCCGATCGCCACGGCCTGCGTGCGCGTGGACGCCTCGAGCTTCGCCAGGATGCGCTTCGTGTGCGTGCGGACGGTCTCGGTGGACAGGCCGAGCTGCTCGGCCACCGCGTCCGTCTGCATGCCGTCGGCCAGCATCTGGAGGATCTCCCGCTGGCGGGCGCTCAGCGTGCGGTCGCCTTCGTCGAGCACGATCGTCGAGGAGAGGCCCGGGTCCACGTAGAACTCGCCGGTGCGCGCGGCCTCGATCGCCCGTACGAGATCCTCGGAGGGGGAGTCCTTGCGCACGTAGCCCTTCACGCCCGCCTTCAGCGCCTCGCTCAGGAGCCGGGCGCCGCCGTCGGAGGTGAACACCACGATCGGCGCCTTCACCTGGTCGCGCAGACGGCTGACGATGTCGCCCACGTCCAGCCCCGGGCGCCACGGGTCGATGATCACGACGTCCGGAACGTCCCCGTTCACCACGTCGCCCACCTGCTCGATCGACTCGGCGTCGGCGATCACCACGTCGTCGAAGGCCTGCTCCAGGACGGCGCGCACCCCGGCCCGCACGACGGGATGATCGTCCACGATGAGGCAGCGAGGAGGCTGCTTCGCGGCGCTCGGCATCGACGCCAGCATACCTGCGGCGTCCCCGTTGTGGGGGACAATCAGGGCCGCGGGAGCCGCTTGAGCAGCTCTTGGGTGACCGCTCCGGCCACGCGCACGCCGGTCACCGCGAGCCCCGCGGCGGTCCTGACCGCGGCCGTGACCGCGTCGCCGGCGGGCTCAGGCTGAAGCGGCGGAGGAGCCTGCGCCGGGTGTTGCGGCTCCGCGGCCTTCGCGCGAGCGCCGGTCTTCGGCTTGGCGCCCGCTCCCGCCGCCGCGCCGGCGGGCCTTCCGCCCGGATCCCGCTTTGCGCTCCGCTTTCCCGGGCGCGAGTTGGGCAGGTTGCCGAGCACGCCTCCGTCGTCCGTCATGGCCGGGGATTCTAGAGGTGTCCGTCCTGGGTACAGCCCAGTTATAACCGCGGTCGATAGATTCGGATAAGGATCAACTGGTTGACTGGCTAGTCAGCGGGAATTCCGCTTGGGGCCGCTTGACTTCACTATCTGTAGCGTTACTGTTGACAAGGACTGATCGAAAGGGCCCGGCGCCCTCGTGTCCGGCCCTGCGCGCCGTTAAGGAAGAGGATGTCTGTAGCCGATTTGCAAGAGCTTGAGGAGGTAAAGCTCCTCGTCGTCAAGGGCCAGGCGACCGGTGTCCTGACGTACGCCGAGGTGGCCACGGCACTCAGCGAGGTGGAGCTCGACGAGGGCGACATCGAGGAGCTCCACGGCTACTTCGAGAAGTCGGAGATCGAGCTGGTAGAGGACGATCCGACCCACTCGGCGCCCGAGGTCGAGCGCGCCGTCGACCGCCGCAGCCGGCGCAAGAAGGCCACGATCGACCTCAAGCCGGATATGACGACCGACTCCCTTCAGCTCTTCCTGAAGGACATCGGCAAGGTCCGCCTGCTGACGGCGCAGGAGGAGGTCGATCTCGCCAAGCGCATCGAGCGCGGCGACCTCGACGCGAAGCAGAAGATGGTCGAGTCGAACCTGCGGCTCGTGGTCTCGATCGCCAAGAACTACCGCAACCAGGGCCTGCCGTTCCTCGACCTGATCCAGGAGGGCACGCTCGGCCTCGTGCGCGCCGCGGAGAAATTCGACTACCGCAAGGGCTTCAAGTTCTCGACCTACGCCACCTGGTGGATCCGCCAGGCGATCGCCCGCGCGCTCGCCGACAAGGCGCGCACGATCCGCATCCCGGTGCACGTGGTCGAGAAGCTCAACAAGATCGGCCGCGCCGAGCGCAAGCTCGTCACCGAGCTCGGCCGCGAGCCGACCCCGGAGGAGATCGCCGAGCACACGGGGATCGAGCCCGAGGAGGTGGAGTCGATCAAGCGCTCCGCGCAGGCGCCCGTCTCGCTCGAGAAGCCGGTCGGCGACGAGGAGGAGTCCGAGTTCGGCCAGTTCATCGCCGACGAGCGCGCCGAGTCGCCGTACGAGCGCGCCGCCGAGATCCTCACCAAGGAGGCGCTCCGCGAGGCGCTCGAGAACCTGTCTTACCGCGAGCGGCGCGTGCTCGAGCTGCGCTACGGCCTGGGCGGCGAGCACCCGCGGACGCTCGACGAGGTGGGCCGCACCTTCAACGTCACGCGCGAGCGCATCCGCCAGATCGAGAACCAGTCGCTGAAGAAGCTTCAGTCGCTGGCCGAGGCGCAGAAGCTGCGCGACGTCGCGTAGTTGCGCAAGCACCGGGCGGTGCCCGGTGCGCAGCGACGTCGTTCCACGCCGGAACCGGCGCTAAGGCTCGTCCAAAACCGCCTTCAGCCCTCAAGCCGGGGGCTGGAATGTCGATGCAGAAACCATGTTCGACGTCGACGCTGCCCTCATGACGGTCATCGAGGAGGAGGCTTCCGACCTCCACCTCAAGGTTCCCTCAAAGCCCATGGTCCGCCGCCACGGAAAGCTCATCCCGCTCGAGCGATACGAGCAGCTCCGCCCCGAGGACACCGAGGCCACACTCTTCCACATGCTCACGGACGAGGCGAAGCTCGAGTCGTTCCGGAACGAGCGCGAGGTCGACTTCTCGTACTCGGTGCCGGGAGTCGCGCGCTTTCGCGTCAACGCGTTCGTGCAGCGCGGGACGATCTCGCTCGTGTGCCGCGCGATTCCCTTCTCGATCAAGACCGCCGAGGAGCTGCTGCTGCCGGCCGTGATCGACGA
>DASQTZ010000109.1:0-5144 GCA_035641605.1 Gaiellaceae bacterium
GCCATCCCGCCCGAGCCGAGCTTGCGCAGGATGCGGTAGCGCCCGTCGAAGATCGTGTTGATCAGGGTGTCGGTGACTGCCATACGGCTAACCGTCTGAGTTCGACGGTACTCGTAGTAGTGCCTCCATGATCTCCTTGGCGATCGGGGCCGAGACCGTGCCGCCGGTGGCGTTCTGGTTCTGGAGCACGACTGCGATCGCGACCTTGGGATCCTCGACCGGGGCGAAGGCGATGAACCAGGCGGTGTTCCGCCCCGCAACGCCGGTCTCGGCGGTTCCCGTCTTGCCGGCGACGCGCACGCCGGAGATCTGAGCCGCCGTCCCCGTCCCTCCGGAAACGACCCCTTCCATCATCCCGGCGATCTGGTCGGCGATCTCCGGCTTCACCGCTCGGCGCAGCTCGTCCGGTTTCGTCTTCACGAGGGTCGTCCCGTCCGGCTTGCGCACCCGGTCGGCCAGGTACGGCTCCATCACCACGCCCTTGTTGGCGATCGCGCCGGCCACCATCGCCATCTGAAGCGGCGTCACCACCATGCGCTCCTGTCCGAAGGCGAGCCGTCCCGGGTCGACCCGGGATTCCTGCGACCTCGAGAGCAACTTGCCGCCCTGGTAGAGGCCGCTCGGCGACCGCTCCCCTGACGGCAGGTCGACCGGCGGGTCGGCGTAGAAGCCGAAACGCCGGGCGTAGTCGAGGATCTTCTCGGGCCCCAGCTTCTTCCCCATCTCGCAGAACGACGAGTTGATCGAGTTGATCAACGCCTGGCTGAAGTTGACGGTCCCGAACGGCGTCGAAGTGTCGTAGTTGTTCACGCGCTTGCCGTACTCGATGCAGTAGCCCGGGTCGTTGAAAGTGGAGTCCGGCGTATACGTGCCCGAGTCGAGCGCCGCCGCGGCCGTAACGACCTTGAAGATCGACCCCGGGGTGAAGAGCCCACTGGACGCGCGGTTGAGCAGCGGCGCGATGCCGCACGGGCCGGCGGCGCGCTGGATCCGGGCGAAGTTGCGCTCGACGAGGTTCGGGTCGTAGCTTGGGCTGGAGGCCATCACCAGCACCTTCCCCGTCTTCGGCTCCAGGGCGACCGCGGCCCCGCACTGCCCGCCGAGCGCCTGCATCGCCACCTTCTGGGCGACCGGCCGCAGCGTCAGGATCACGTCGTTGCCTTCGATCGTGGCGCCGCGGAGCCGGTCGAGCGTGGTGTCGAGGAGCGTCGCGAGATTCGCGTTCGCGCCGGTCAGGAAGTCGTTGCGGGACTGCTCGATCCCCGAGCGCGACCGCGCCTGCGTCGAGTAGCCGACGGCGTGGGCGAACCGCTCCCGTCCGGGATACCGGCGGAAATAGAACGTCTTGCCGCTGACCCGCCGCGGGCGATTTCTGGCGAGTACCGAACCGTCGGCGGCGAAGATCCCCCCGCGCTTGATCGTGAACTGCGCGACGACCTTGATCGAGTTGTCGCGCCGGTCGGCCAGGCTCGGCGCCGCCCACGCCTGCCAGTAGGTCGTTCCGACGATCAGGGAGATGACGAGGACGAGCGAGGCGACGGCCAGCCTGCTGATCTGCTGGTTCATCGCGAGTGCCCCGTCCAGTAATGCCGCCGAGATTCTGGGTCGCGAGCACCAAGCCAGAGGCCGCACTCGGACGAGCCAAGCTCTGAAGACCTTGGTGAGGAGGAGGGTGGGCTCTGGCGCCGCGTGATCCCGGGCCAGAAGCCGGCATGTATTGCTGGGCGGGGCACTACAGCCCCGCGTTCGCCCGGTCGGAGACGAGCAGGAGCCCGGCCAGGAGGACGAAGTTCGCGACGATGCTCGAGCCGCCGTAGCTCACGAAGGGCAGCGTGATCCCGGTCAGCGGAATCAGCCGCACGATCCCGCCGATGATGATGAACGCCTGCAGCGTGAAGGCGAAGGTCAGGCCGACGGCGAGCAGCTTCGAGAACCCGTCCTGCGCCAGGAGCGCGATCCGGAATCCGCGCGCTGCGAAGAGCATGTAGACGAGCAGGAAGCCGCTGATCCCGACCAGTCCGAGCTCTTGGGCGAGCGCGGAGTAGATGAAGTCGGTATTGACGTAGGGGAACAGCGGCGTTCCGTCCGCGTTCGTGAACGTGCCCTGGCCGAGCCCCGTGCCGCCGAAAGCGCCGTTGGCGATCGAGTAGAGCGACTGGATCGTCTGGTAGCCCTTGCCGTACGGGTCATCCCAGGGGTCGAGCCAGATCTGGACGCGGTCCGCGACGCGCGGAATCACGCTGTAGAGGACCGCCGCGCCGCCCACAAAGAGTGTCGTCCCGGCGACCACGAACCAGAGCTGCGCCGTCGCCACGTAGAGCATCGCGAGGAAGATCCCGAAGTAGAGGAGCCCGCCCCCGAGGTCGTTCGTCACGACCAGGACGAGCATGGCGCAGCCCCAGACCAGGAAGAGCGGCCCGAGATCCTTGAGCCGGAACTGCGCGAGCACCTCTCGCTTCTCGCGCAGGTAGCCGGCGAGGAAGACGATCAACAGGATCTTCGCCAGCTCGCCGGGCTGGAAGTGCACCGGCCCGACGTGAACCCACAGCCGCGCGCCGTTGACCGTCTTCCCCAGCAGCGGCACCGCCGGGAGGATCAGCAGCGCGATCGCGCTCAGGCCGAAGAGATACTTGTAGCTCTCGAGCCGCCGGAAATCGGCGTGGAGCAGGGTCAGCGTCGCCGCGAAGGCAGCGAGCCCGATCACGATCCAGAGTCCCTGCTTGAAGGCGTCGTGCTCGTCGAGCCGGTAGATCTCGGTCAAGCCGATCCCGGTCAGAAGGCCGGCCATGGGCAAGAGGTAGGGATCGGCGTTCGGCACCGTGACCCGGGCGATCACGTGCGCCGCGACATACAGGCCGAGGAAGAACAGGCCGTAGGAGAGCGAGGCGGAGTTCACGACCTCCTGCCGGGCGATGTACACGCTCGCGAACCCGAAGCCGACGAGCGTCCCGACGACGACCAGGCTCATCAACTCGCGGGTGCGAAGGCTCATCACGATTGACCCAGCAGCCAGAGGACTGCGGCGGCGATGATCAGGAGCACGGCAAAGGCGCCGAGAATCGGCAACGTTCGGCCACGACGCTTCGGCTCGACGACCGCGATAGGAGGCTGCCCGTCGCTCTCGTCCATCGTGTCCTCGTTGTCGAGCAGGCCCACGACCGTGTCCTCGGTCTCCTCCGCTGGCTCCTCCTCGGCGGCGACCTCGAAGAAGACCACGGTGATGTTGTCCTCGCCGCCGCCCCGATTGGCGGCGTTGACCAGCGCCTTCGCCGCCTCGTGGAGATTCGAGCGGTGGCTCTCGACGGCGTCGAGAATCGTCTGATCGTCGACCATCGAGGTCAGGCCGTCCGAGCAGAGCAGGAACAGGTCCCCCGGCGTCGCCGGGAGGGAGAAGGTATCGACGTCCACGTCCGCCTCGGTTCCCAGGGCCCGGGTGATTACCGAGCGCTGCGGGTGCGTCTCTGCTTCCTCGGGGGTCAGCTTGCCGCTGCGGACGAGCTCCGCGACGAGCGAGTGGTCGTCCGTGAGCTGCTCGAGTTGTCCGTCCCTGATCAGATAGGCGCGCGAGTCGCCGACGTGGCCGATTGCGACCTGGTCGTCCTCGACGAGCGCAACCGTCATCGTCGTCCCCATGCCGGACGCCTCCCGGTCCTCGCTCGCCCGCCGGAAGACCCGCCGGTTCGCCTCTTCGATCAGCGCCCCGACCCGAGCTTCGCCGCTCGTCCCGTCGCCGCCGCTTTCTTGGACGGCGGCGGCGGCCAGGCCGGAGGCGACCTCGCCCGCTTTCGCGCCACCCATGCCGTCGGCGACCGCGAACAGCGGGGGCTGCACGACGTAGGCGTCCTCGTTGTGCCGCCGTCTCCGCCCTGGATGGGAAAGACCGATGCTCGCTCCGATCAAAGTTCGTACCTCAGGTCGGTCTCGCCGACCCGGATCACGTCGCCGGGCGTCAGCTTCTGAGGGCGAGTCAGCTTGATGCCGTTCACGAACGTGCCGTTCGTCGAATCGAGATCCTGGAGCCAGACCCCATCGCGACGCGGCTCGATGCGCGCATGGTGCACCGAAGCGAACTCGTCCACGTCGAGTACCAGGTCGTTTTCGGAGGCCCGGCCGAGTGTCACCGGCGAGGAGTCGAGCTCCCGTTCGGTGCCTGGGTCGATCGCGGGGCTGGACAGGACGACGAGCACGCCCGTGTGCGTACGTCCGAGACCGGCGGCGGCGGCCTGCTGCGGCGCCAGCACGAAGCTCTCCTGCGGGAGACGAAGGTCCTTGGCGACCGAGCGGACGATTCGCCAGATGAAAAGGTAGAGCAGGAGCAGGAAGCCGACCTTGAGGCCGAGGAGGACGGCTTCGACCTCGACCGCAGCGACGATCATTGCCGTTTGAAGACGAGCTCCGTCGAGCCGAGGGTGATGCGATCGTCGTCGTCGAGCTTGGCGCGCTTCAAGGCGTGGCCGTTGACCGAGATGCCGTTGGTGGAGCCGAGGTCGACGATCCAGTAGAACGAGCCTTCCTGCCGGATCTCGGCGTGACGCCGGGAGACGTTGGGATCGGAGATTCGGATGTCGCACTCCTTCGAGCGGCCGAGGACGACACTCGGCTTCTGGAGCTCGTGCGACTTGCCGTTCACCGTCACAACGGCCGTCGGCTCGGACTCCGGCTCGAGGCCGAGATCCTCGGCTGAGGCGGCTTCCGTCTCGGCGGGGGCGGCCCGGTAGATGCGTGTTTCGCCGGGCTCGGGCGCCGGCTCGGGCTCATGCTCCGGAGATTCGCGCTGGATCATCCGGTTGGCGATCCCGAACAGGCCGACCTCGAGATCCTCGTCCGTTTCGAAAGACACCTCGGGCTTCGAGAGCAACACATATCCCTCGCGGCGCGCGTGCTCGCCGAGGTACTGCTCGAGCTCCTTGACCAGCGCCGGCTCGTAGCTCTCGAACTGGTCGCGATCGCCGGGCGAGAGGTAGACGACATACTCGTTCGGCGCGTAGACCTGCGAGACGGAAACCATCTTGTAGTCGTCCATCTCCTTCGCCAGCTTGCGGGCCAACTCGACCGGTTGCACGTTGCGACGGAAGGCGCGCCCGAAGGCGCCTTCGAAGAGCGACTCGATCTTTTGCTCGATATTTCTGAGCACGGACGACCCG
>DASQTZ010000110.1:0-2536 GCA_035641605.1 Gaiellaceae bacterium
GATCGCTACGCCGTGGACGTCTCGCGCATCTGAGCGCGCTCGAGTCGCGTTCGATACACGTTGACATCGCCGTCCGGGTGCGAGATGTTCCTCGCGCAGTAAACACCGGAAGGGGGTGTCATGGAGATCTTTACAGCCGAACTGATCGGGACTGGGATGCTGATCTTGTTCGGAGACGGGGTCGTTGCCGGGGTTCTGCTCGCGCGCTCGAAGGCGGAGAACGCGGGCTGGATCGTGATCACGTTCGGGTGGGGGATGGCAGTCGCGTTGGCGGTGTACGCCGTCGGGCAGATCAGCGGCGCGCACATCAACCCGGCGGTGACGATCGGCTTCGCGCTGACGGACGTCACGCAGTGGGACGACGTGCACAAATACCTGCTCGGCCAGTTCGCCGGGGCTTTCATCGGCGGCGTCCTGGTCTTCCTCGCCTACATGCCGCACTGGCGGCCGACGGAGGACCCGGGCCTGAAGCTTGCCGTCTTCTCGACCGCGCCCGCGATCCGCAACAAGCCGCAGAACCTGGTGACCGAGATCATCGGGACCTTCATCCTGCTCTTCGGGGTGCTCGCGATCGTTGGGCACTTCAGCCAGGACGTGATCGGAGACGAGGCGTTGACGACGGCATTCGGGCAAGCGTTCCCGCCGCTGCTGATCGGCCTGCTCGTGTTCGCAATCGGCCTCTCGCTCGGCGGGCCGACCGGGTATGCGATCAATCCGGCGCGCGACCTCGGGCCGCGGATCGCACACGCCGTGCTGCCGATTCCGGGCAAGCGAGACCCGGACTGGGGCTATGCCTGGGTCCCGGTCGTGGGGCCGATCATCGGCGGGTCGCTTGGCGCGATCACGTACCAAGGGTTCTTCGCACCAGGGACGGGCAACCTCGAAGTGTTACAGGCCATCGCAGGAGTACTGGGGTGATGAGATGAAGAAGCTGATCAACCGCCCCGACGACGTCGTCACCGAGGCGCTCGAGGGCATGGCCGCTGCGCACCCGGACCTGCTCAAGGTGAGCTTCGGGCCCAACTACCTCACCCGAGCGGATGCTCCAATCCAAGGCAAGGTGGCGCTCGTGTCCGGCGGCGGCTCGGGGCACGAGCCGATGCACGGCGGCTTCGTCGGCATGGGCATGCTCGATGCTGCCTGCCCGGGCGAGGTGTTCACCTCGCCCACGCCTGATCAGATGCTGGAGGCGACGAAGGCAGTCGACGGCGGTGCCGGCGTCGTGCACATCGTGAAGAACTACACCGGCGACGTCATGAACTTCGACATGGCCGCCGAGCTCGCCCGCGGTGAGGGGATCGAGGTCGAGTCGGTCGTGATCGACGACGACGTCGCCGTGCAGGACAGCCTCTACACGGCCGGCCGGCGGGGCGTCGGGACGACCGTCCTCGCCGAGAAGATCTGCGGCGCGGCCGCGGAGGACAAGCAGTCCCTGCAACAGGTCGCCGACCTCTGCCGGAAGGTGAACGCCAACGGCCGCAGCATGGGCATGGCGCTCACGTCGTGCATCGTCCCGAGCGCAGGCACGCCCACCTTCGAGCTCGGCGACGACGAGATGGAGATCGGCATCGGCATCCACGGGGAGCCGGGCCGGGAGCGGCGGAAGCTCGCCCCGGCCAGCGAGATCGTCGAAAGCCTCGCGACGCCGGTGATCGACGACATCCCGTTCCAGGAGGGCGACGACGTGCTCGCATTCGTCAACAGCATGGGCGGAACGCCGACGATCGAGCTCTACGTCGTCTACAACGAGCTGCGGAAGCTGCTCGAGAAGCGGGGGATCAAGATCACGCGGAACCTGATCGGGCCGTACATCACTTCACTCGAGATGGCCGGCTGCTCGATCACCCTGCTCAAGCTCGACGACGAGCTCACGCGGCTCTGGGACGCTCCCGTCCAGACCCCAGGCTTGCGGTGGGGCGTCTAGCAGTACGGTGGAGGCTGTTGCCGTGACGGTCCGGTACGCACAGGTTCTCGGCTGGGTGAAGGCCTTCACCTCGACCGTCGCAGAGAACCGGGAGTACCTGACCCGGCTCGACTCGGCGATCGGCGATGCGGACCACGGCATCAACATCGACCGCGGGATGAAGGCGGCTCTCGCCAAGCTGGACGGGCTGGAGGGCGACGACATCGGCAACCTGCTCAAGACCGTCGGCATGACGCTCGTCTCGACGGTCGGCGGCGCCGGAGGCCCCCTCTACGGCACGTTGTTCCTGCAGATGGGCATGGCAACCGCCGGAAAGAGCGAGCTCCAACCGGAGGACTGGGCGGCCGCCCTCGACGCGGCCGTAAAGGGCGTGCAGATGCGAGGCAAGGCGGAGCCGGGCGACAAGACGATGGTGGACGCCCTGATCCCGGCGAGGGATTCCTTCACGGCGGCTCTGGCCGAGCAGGCTTCCTTCGAGGAGGCCCTGAGGAGATCGGCCGAGGCGGCCGAGGAGGGGATGCGGGCGACGATCCCGCTCGTTGCCCGAAAGGGACGCGCGAGCTACCTCGGCGAGCGCAGCGCCGGGCACCAGGACCCCGGCGCGACCTCTTC
>DASQTZ010000111.1:0-22630 GCA_035641605.1 Gaiellaceae bacterium
CGCGACCGGGGCCTTCGGGTCGCCCTTGAACAGTGAGCCGAGGTCTCCCAGCGCGTTGCGAGGCGCTTAGGCTTGGGGAGCCGCTGCGGAGACACGGGCTCGTAGCAGCCCCGCGCCGCCTCCGACGGTTCTTCGCATCGCCACAACCGAGCGCGCCCCCTGCGGCTGAACAGCCACCTGACCATATAGTTTCTTAACGACACCATGATTCAGGACAACCTTCCTCGGCTGCTGGGGCTGCACAACCTGTCCGCTCGCGAGGCGAGCGAGCTGCTGAACGTCTCGCAGGTCGCGCTGAGCGCGATCTCAACGGGCAAGCGCAAGCCCAGCCTTGGCACCCTCATGTCGCTCGCCGGCTTCTTTGAGGTCTCGGCCGACAAGCTCATGACGGCGCCCTTCGAGGATCTCCTTGACGAGCTGTGTGACCGGGAGAGATACCTGCGCGTCGAAGAGAAGATCCGGCCGGCTACGTCGCAATCGCTCGGGGGGAAGTCGTGGACATCGTGACCGGGAAGCCTGCGGAGACGGAGACGCCGCGTTAATGCAATTTACGTCAGCGTAGCCGGTTGAGGAAACAACCCGGGAGCCAAGCCGCCGCCAAACCGCATGAATAGTGCCCCCGGCAAGAATCGAACTTGCGCACGCGGTTTAGGAAACCGCTGCTCTATCCACTGAGCTACGGGGGCGCGTCGTCAAGGGTAGCGTCGAGACGTGGAAAACAAACGCGAAGCGACGCGGGCGGACCGGACTACCGGTTACCCGAGTGCGACTCGTCGCCGGTCGACGCCGTCAGACGGGCAACCGCGTAGAAGCCGAAGTAGGTCACGACGAGGAAGCCGGTGAAGACCACGGTGACGGCAACGACTTTCGGATAGTCCAGGGGATCCGTGAGGCCCTTGGCGACGTCGCCGAGAATCGGCTTCGGGTCGGTGAACACATCCCATGAGTTGAAGCGCTGGAACCGGCCCAGGAAGACGCCGACCGAGCTCAGCGCCAACACGGCCCATACCCCGATCCAGGCCCAGACCGCGCCGACGTACCCGCGCGCGACCGACTGGATGAGGAAAAGGGAGATAAACCCGAGCGCGAGACCAGCGAAAGCGGCGGACGCCGTCAGCGCCACGTCGTACCAGATAGGAGCTCCGTGCAGTTCGCGGAGGTACTTCATGTCCGTCATGAGGTAGGGCGCGTTCGGGAAGAAGAGAAGCCAGAGTCCGGCGAACGTGGCGAGCCAGAGGCCTCGTAGCCCGCGCTGCGCGCCGTCGTACACGACCAGAGCGAGCCCGAGGGGCACCCACGCGAGGAAAAGGTTCCAGACCAGGTTCGCGTAGGCGGCGTCACCCGTGTAGCTCACGCGAATGGCGACCATCGCCACCACGAGCAGCGACAGACCGGCCAGCAGAACGAACACGGCGAGGCGCCGACTACTGAGGGAGCGAAGCGCGGGCATGGATCGACCTTAGCGGGCGCCTTCGCGGGCCAACAGGCCTGGCTTGCTTGAAGTCGCCTTGCGCTCGGAGTTGAGTGGAGCGATGACCCGTCTGAGAGGCCTGTAACGACAGCCGACGCCCACTGCCGCGCTCGCTCCCGCCCTGGCCGTATCGGCTCTGCGTGACCGCGTGGGATCGCACCGGCAATCGCGCCAAGAGCTGCGCGCGCTACTGGGTCCGGTAGAGATCGGCCGCAACTAGCCTTCCCGCGTGCACATCGAGGGGGAGAGGCGTTTCCGCGCGCGGCCGGAGGAGGTCTACCGCGCTCTGACCGATCCGGATGAGCTTGTTGCGGCCTTTCCGGCGATCGAGCAGGTCGACGTCGAAGGAGACGACTGGACGGTCAACGTCCGCCCGCCTTTTCCCGGCGGCTTCCGGCTCAGATTCTCGGTGCATCTGGAGGAGCTCCACGAACCGAAACACGCACGGCTCCGCGCGTGGGGCAAGAGCCTCGCCGGTCGCGTCTCCGTCGACAGCAGGTTCGACCTTGCTCCGGCCCGTGGGGGGACACAGATGCGGTGGTCGGCCGACATCGATGCAGCCGGCCTCGTCAGCGGGTTGGGAAGTCAGTCGCTCGGCGCCGTCGCGAAGCGACAGGCGGATCGGGCGCTCAGGCAGCTGGCACGCGACGTGGAGCGAGCACCAACTACGTGAGTTCGACGCGGCGCTCGGCGATGCAGGCGCCTGCCCAGCGCTCGGCCGTCTCGATCAAACGTCCCGCGAGCTCCTCGCGGTTGCCTCGCTCCTCGGGCAGAGAGTCGGCGGAGACCTCGATCCGGACTTGGTGGACGGCCGCCTCTGAGTGATCGTCGATCTCGTGGCGCTCCTCGGAGACGATCGACACGGAGCCGACCTTCTCGAGCAGCTGCGTCGCGAGGTCCTCGATCTCGGCGGGCGTCGCCTCGCGGCCCGCGTACATCCCGAAATTGATCCGGACCTCGAGTGCAGGCGGCTCGTGTTCGTGGACGGCAAACGCCAGGGTGTCGAGGTCGGCCTTCACGCCCTGTTTTCCTACCCGAAAGCGAAAAACGCTAACGCTCACGCGGTTCCCAGCGGAACCCGCGAACGGCGAAAAGCAGCCCAACCGCACCCCAGGCCGCAATCACAGCGACGTTGTCGAGGTGCTCCCAGACGGCGTCGTCGAAGACCATCACGTCCCGGGTGAGCTTGATCAGGTGGCTCAGAGGGAGGACCGCGGCCAGCGCCTGCAGCACCCGGGGAAAAGTGTCCTCCGAGAAGAACGCGCCGGAGATGAACGACAACGGCAGGTAGAGCGCGTTGACGACCGCCGAGGAGCCTTCGGCGCTCTTGATCAGCGCGGTCAGGCCGATGCCGAGCGCCGCGAAGGACGCCGCGCCGAGGAGGAGCACCAGGACCAGCGAGGCCATCGAGTCGGCGAGCGGGACGTCGAACCCGAAGCGCCCGATGGCGAGCAGGATCACGGCCTCGACCAGGAAGATCAGGATGATCGACGCGAGCACGGCGGCGATGTAGGTCGCGGGCGGAAGCGGCGTCACTCGAAGCCGCTTGAGCACTCCGGACTCGCGGCGGATGACGAGCAGCAGCGCCAGTCCCGCGAACGTCGTCGAGGCGGCGCCGTACCCGATCATGCCCGCGAGCAGGTACTGGTAGCCGCTGATGCCGTTGATCTCGTCGTCGCCGTAGGCCGAGCCGAGGAGGAGAAAGAAGAGAATCGGCAGCAGAAACGTGAAGAACGCCAGCTCACGGCTGCGCCAGAAGAGCCTCTGCTCGGCCTTCAACTGATGAAGGAAGACCCTCACTCCGGCGGCTCCTCGGTCAGCGAGAGATAAACCTCTTCGAGCGTCGGCCGGTGAACTTCGAGACCCACCAGATCGAACCCGTCACGCAGCGCTTGGCCGGTGAGCTCGTGGAGCGCACGCGTCGGCTCCTCGGTCTCGAGGACGACCTCCTCGCCGTCCCGCCGGTAGCGGATGATCGTCGCCGGCGCTTGCGCGATCAGGTCGGCGGGGGTCCCGGAGGCGACGATCTCCCCGCGCCGCAGCACTGCGACGCGGTCTGCGAGGCGGTGCGCCTCCTCGATGTAGTGGGTCGTCAGCAGGATCGTCTTGCCGAGTGCCCGTAGCGCACGGATCGTCTCCCAGGCGGCTCGGCGCGCCGACGGATCGAAGCCCGTCGTCGGCTCGTCAAGGAAGAGCAGCTCGGGATTGCCGACGAGCGCGACGCCGAGATCGAGCCGCCGCCGCTGGCCGCCCGAGAGCGTTCGGGTCTTGGCACCGTCCTTCTCCTCGAGTCCGACGAGCTTCAGTACCTCCCGCGGCGGGCGCGGCTCGTCGTAGTAGCCGGCGAACAGCTCCACGTGCTCGAGCACGGTCAGATTCGGAAACAGCTCGCCGGTCTGGGGGACGACGCCGATCCGTCCCCGCCAGGACCGGCCGGCGCGCCCCGGATCGGCGCCGAGGACGCGGACCTCGCCGCCGTTGCGGCGCCGGTAGCCGACGAGGATCTCGACGGTGGTCGTCTTGCCGGCGCCGTTCGGGCCGAGCAGGCCGAAGACCTCGCCGGTCCGGAGCTCGAAGTCGATCCCGCGCACAGCCTCGAAGCCGTCGTACGACTTGCGGAGCCCCTTCACCTCGACGGCGTTCATCGCTGCGCAGACGTTACGCGTGTGTGAGCCCGGCCCGGAATGGGAACAGGACTCGGAGTGGGCGAGCCCGAACCCGACGGCGACGCCGAGGAGATCGAGCGCGGAGAGCCCTCCGTTCTCTCCGAGCGCGAGGCGATGTCGATCCTCACGAGTGCCGGGAGCGGTACGCCGGCGGCTTCCGGTGAAAAACGCGAGTCGTCAGAGGGTCGCGGAGAACAGATCGAGAACCGCGGCTCTGGATAGAGGCTCCTGAGAGACTGCCGGCGTGGCGAGCTTCCGCTACGTCGTTGCCGACGTCTTCACCGACAAGCCGCTGGCCGGGAATCAGCTCGCCGTGTTCACGGATGCGCGCGAGGTCCCTGAGGAGGAGCTCCAGCGGCTCGCGCGGGAGATCAACTTCTCCGAGACGGTGTTCGTCTATCCGCCGGAGTCGGGTGGCCATGTCCGCATCCGGATCTTCACGCCGGCCGCCGAGATCCCGTTCGCCGGGCACCCGACCCTGGGTACGGCGTTCGTCCTGGCCGCGCCGCTTCAGCTCGGCGAGATTCGGCTGGAGACCGGCTCCGGGATCGTCCCGGTACGGCTCGAGCGGGACGAGCGCGGCAGGATCGTCTTCGGACGGATGGAGCAGCCGCTCCCGACGGTCGAACCGTACTCCGACGAGCAGCGCCTTCTTGACGCGCTGGGCGTCGACGGCTCCGAGCTTCCCGTCGAGCTCTACGACAACGGGCTTCGACATGTCTACGTCGCGCTTACTTCCGAGGATGCCGTCGCCACGCTCCAGCCGGACTTCGGCCGACTCGGCGAGCTTCCCGCCGTCCTCGGAATCAATTGCTTCGCCGGCACGGGGAAGCGGTGGAAAACGCGGATGTTCGCGCCTGGCGGAGGCGTACCCGAGGATCCAGCCACGGGCTCCGCAGCAGGCCCGCTGGCGCTCCACCTCGCGCGCCACGGGAGAGTCGCATTCGGCGACGAGATCGAGATCTCCCAGGGCACGGAACTCGGCCGCCCGTCGACGCTGTACGCGCGGGCCGATGGGTCGGCTGAGAGCGTCGAACGCGTGGAGGTCGGCGGCTCGGCCGTCGTCGTCGCCCGCGGCGAATTCCGCCTTCCGTAAAACGTGTGTAAAGCCTGCCCCGCGCGGGATTGCGCATCCGCAGGTCGTCGTTAGTTTGGAGTCATGGTCTTCAAGCTCTTCCGCGCGTTCGCGTTCAAGCATTCCGGCGTCGACTGCCGGGTCTGCGGCGAGTCCGTCCACCGCTCGGACCACTTCGGTCTGAGCGAGGGCGTCTGCCGCTCCTGCCGCTAGCGCAGCTCCAGGCTTCGAACCTCCCAGGGACGGAGGTTCAGTTCAGCCTCCCCGAATACCGCCGCGACCCTTTCCGGATGCTCGCACGCCACCGTTGCTTCGAGCCTCCGGCCACGCCGCCGCAACGCTGATAGGACGACGCCCTCGCCGCGGAGCTCCCGTCCCTGAGCGCTCGTCGGGCCGTCCAGTGCGCGACCCGGCGCGACGAGGAACGGATGCCGATAGTTCTCGAGCTGGGCTAGCACGCCGGCGGTGTGCCATGCGCCGTCGTGGGGGTAGAGCGCGAACCCGATGCTCCACGGCCCGCGGCACTGGGCTTCCGGAATCGCGAGCTCCGGCCCGGCCGGACTCTCGCGGTACGAATGAGCGCTGCGGCTGATCAAGCCGGTCGACCGGAGCAGAGTCAGCGCGAGCTCACGACCGTCGAGGAGCTCGTACTCCATTGCGTGGTCGAGGAGAACCGCGATACCTCCGGCGTCGACGAAGCCGTACGCAGGGAAGGTAGGCAGCGCCACCTCTCCGAAGCCGCTTTCCGCCTCCAAGCCGCGCTCGACGACGGCAAACTGGCCCTCGGCGGCTGAGAGGCGGGCCACCTTCGCCAGCGGAATGTGGAAGCGGAGGCGGTGGTCGTCGCAGCGATTCTCGAAGGAGATGTGGATGCGGCAGAAGGCCTCTCCGGCGCGGAGCTCGACGAGCGTCTCGACGTCCACCGGCACCTCGTCGCGCGACCAGCGATAGGAGCGGACGATCCGCAGTTCCCCGCGAACCGGCCCCGCGGAGACGACCTCGAGACGAACGTCCTCGGGTTGCTCGACGACGCTGTCGTTCGCCGGGGGCGCGTAGTTGTAGCTGTCGCCGGCATCGCCCCCGTCGACGAGGCGTCCGATCCCGTTTACTCCGTCCAGCTCGAACGTGCCGTCGTCCGAGACTCGGATCGCAATCAAGCCGTTGTCAAGCCGGTCAGCATCGACGCGGACTGGATGCTCGATCGAGCCGCCTCCCTCGACGGGCTCTACAGCTGTCCAACCGAGCGGCGGAGCGGGAATCTGCGCCACGATCGTGCGGCGGGGGCGCGCTCGGATCCGAACCTCCCATTCGCCCTCCTCCGCGGCCGTCGCGGCGTCGAGCTCGTGCAGGAGCTCATCGATGTCCAGCCAGATCGGCTTGTCCTCGTCGTCTACCTCGAAGGTGACGCGCCGCTCCTCGATCGTCATGCCGTTCAGCCGCCGGGCGAAGAGCTCCCGGCCGTGCAGTCGCCGCCGTAGCCATTTGGAGACGTCGGCGTTGTCAATCTGCTCGCTAAGGAGGAGCGGCTCATTGCGCCGGCGCTCCTGGGTCGCGATCCGGCTGCCGTCCGCTAGCTCGAGCGCCAAGTGATGCCACTCGTCGGGCACGGCGAGTTCCAGCTCCACGAGTCCTGAACGCGCGCACGGCGAGGGGTTGAAGGCGACGACCGATCCGAGCGGCGCCTTGCTCGCCGCCAATTGCGCGGCCTCGTCGGCAAGCCCCAATCCGATCTGTTCCGCCTCCGCACAGCGGACGAGCACCTGGGTCGAGACCTCGTCGAGCGAGCAGCCGCAGATCGAGTCGTGCGCGGAGTTCTCGATCACCTTTCGCCAGGCGAGGTCGAGGAGACGCTCGGGCCAGGCCCGCCCGTAGAGCGCCTGAAACGGCTCCGCATAGCGTGTCAGTGCCCTTTCAGCCCGCGCCATCGCCGCCTTCAGGTCGAGGCGCGCCGAGAGCGTGCCCATCAGGATGTTGGCCCGCGCGCTGGAGCGGAGCTCGCCTCGCCAGCGACCGAGGTGTGGCCGGCCGTCGACGGTCTCGAGGTACACCGGGAGTGTGGACAGTTCGACCGCCGCGCCGCTCTCCTCGACGACGTCGGCAAGCTGGGGCAACGGCTCCGTGTGATCGGTCCCGTACATGGCGAGCACCGGGTCGTCGCCGAAGAATTCACGATGCGACTCGCGAACAGCTTCGAGCCGTCGGCCGAGCCGGCCGGGCACGTCGAGGAGGTAGGCACCGTTGCCATAGCCGTGCGGCAGGTACTCCGTCCGCACAGAGGAGCCGTCGGGCGACTCCCACTCGAACACGTGAGAATCGATCGCCGCCGGCACTCCCCGCCAGACCACGGCCTGCTCGATCCCCGCGCGTCGTAGGATCTGCGGCATCTGCGCGACGTGGCCGAACTGGTCCGGCAGATAACCGACGGCCATGGCGCCGCCGAGCTCCTCGCCGCGACGCTGCCCGTACTCGAGGTTGCGGATGATCGTCTCGCCCGAGACGAGGAACTCGTCCATGAGCACGAGCCACGGGCCGATCGCCAGCCGGCCCTCTTCCACGAGTCGCCGGATGCGTGGCTCGGCCTCGGGCCGCACCTCCAGGTAGTCGTCGAGCGTCGCGAGCTGGCCGTCGAGCGTGAACCGGTACCGCTCGTCCTGCTCCATCAGGTCGAGCAGTCGGTCGACGAGGTGGACGAGCTTCAGGCGGAAGCGCTGGAACGGGAGGTACCACTCCCGGTCCCAGTGGGTGTGCGGAACGACGTGAACGGCCGCGCTCAACCGCGCGGCACTCTATTTCACTGATCCGGCCAGCAGCCCCTGGACGAAGTAGCGCTGGAGGGCGAAGAAGACACCGAGCGGCACGATCATCAGCAGGAAGGCGCCGGAGCTCAGTAGGTGCCACTCGCCGCCGAATTGCGACTGCATCTGGTTGATGCGAATCGTCATCGGCCACAGGTCCGAGTTCTGAATGAAGATCAGCGCCATCAGCAGGTCGTTCCACACCCATAGGAACTGGAAGATCGCGTACGAGGCAAGAGCGGGCACCGAGAGCGGCAGGACGACCTTGAGGAAGATCCGCAGGTTCGAGGCGCCGTCGACCCTTGCGGCCTCGATCAGGTCACGCGGGAGCGTGATGAAGAAGTTCCGGAGCAGGAAGATCCCGAGTGGTAAGCCGAACGCCGTGTGCGCAAGCCAGATGCCGCCGAAGCTGTCCGCGATGCCCCAGTCGCGGAACAGCCGGAGCAACGGGACGAGCGCCATCTGGATCGGCACGATCATCAGCGCGACGATGAGGAGGAAGATCGTGTCGCGGAACGGGAAACGGATCCAGGAGAAGGCGTAGGCCGCGAGCGCCGCGATCGTCAGCGGCAGAATCGTCGACGGCAACGTGATGATGATGCTGTTGACGAAGCTCTCATCCATGTTGGCCGTGCTCAGGACCTCGTCGTAGTTCCCGATGGTGAAGTGGAAGTCGAGCAGTGAGCTCCACCAGCTCGACGACTGGATCTCGCCGCGCGGCCGGAAGGAGGTGATCGCGAGCCCCACGGTGGGCACGAGCCAGATGACTGCGATTGCGAGCAGCGCCAGATGGACCGGCGTTCTGGTGATGAAACCGATGATCCGCGCGCTGACGGTCTCCCGCGGGGGCCTCACTGCCGCTTCCGCCGTGGCCACTAGTTCACCACCCGCTCGCTGCGGAACCGGCGGATGTTGAAGAACATGATCGGGATGATCAGCAGCAGCATCACGACCGCGATTGCGGCGCCGTAGCCACCTTCGCCGTTAGTGAAGGTCTCGTCGACCATGGAGAAGGCGATCACCTCGCTGGCTCCGCCCGGTCCGCCGCCTGTGAGTACGTAGATGATGTCGAAGACCTTGATCACGTTGATCAGGAGCCAGACCGTGACCACCGCTAATGGCAGCGACAGCAGCGGCAATTGGATGCGCCGGAAGATGTCCCACTCACTCGCGCCTTCCGTACGGGCCGCTTCGATCACCTCCTCCGAGATCCCCTTCAGGGCGGCAGAGAGGACGACCATGGCGAACCCGGTGGACGCCCAGACGTAGGCGAAGATCAGCGCGTAGTTGACGGTGTCGGCCCGGCCCACCCAGGAAATGGGGTCTGCGCCGAACGTCGTGATGAACGCGTTCAGCGCGCCGAGGTCGGGGTCAGGCTCGTAGACGAACCTCCAGATGATCGCCACGGCCGTGGCGGAGATCGCCATCGGGATGAAGACGACCGCCTTGACGACCGCCTCATACCGGACCCTGGCCGCGAGGATGGCGATCAGGAGGCCGAGCACCAGCGAGAGAGTCGTGTACAGGATGACCCACTTGAAGTTGTTGATCAGCGCTCCCGTGGGCGGGAATGCGTCCAGGTTGAGGAACTCCTTGTCCTCCGTGAACAGCGTCTTGTAGTTGTCGAAGCCGACCCAGCGTGTGATCTTCAGCTTTGCGTTCGTGTCGCCGAAGCTGTAGACGATCGTGAAGATCAGCGGATAGACGACGAGCACGCCCAGGAATGCGAGTGCGGGCCCGATGAAGACGAGGCCCTGCCAGCCTGAGCGACCGAAGAACGAAGGTAGCCGCCGCCCCCGGGGTCTACCCACAGGTCCGGGGACGGCGGTGCTACTCACGTGCTATGCCTTCGCGAAGGCCCTCTCAGCCTGCGCCTGGTAGTCGTCGAGAAGCGAGTCCATCTGGTTCGGGGTCTTGATGATGTTCTGAAGCAGCGTGCCGAAGTCCTGGCCCAGGGTGCCCGGAAGGAGGTCGGAGCCGTCGAAGCGGAACGACTCCGCGTTCTTGACCTGGTCGGCCTCCTTCTGGACGAGCGCGTTCGGGTAGGCGTCGTCGGTGACACCCCTGTTCGGTGAGACGATCGCTCCGGTCGAGACCCACGTCCGCCCGGCCTCGGGCGTCGCGAGGAACTCAATCAGCTTCGCCACATCTTCGTTGTTCACGAAGGCAGCCGCGACGTCGCCGCTGCCGACCAGTGGGCTGCCGTGCTCTTCCTTGATCACCGGGAATGGGAAGAAGTCGATGTCCTCTCCAGGCTTCAGGTCCTTGTTGACCTGGCCGATGGCAATGCCGCCGACAAACCCACCGAGCATGTACATCTCGGCCTTCGGATTCTTGCTGAACACTCGCCCGATGCCGTCGATGAAGCTGATGCCCAGGGCCGTGTCGATTCCACCGGCGACGTTCTCGTCGTTGACCATCTTGGTCATCTCGTTGAGCGCTTCCTTGACAGTCGCGTCGTTGAAGGCCAGGTCACCTGAGAAGAGCTTGTCGTAGTTGTCGCCGCCGGCGGTCCGTACATAGATCTGCTCGAACCAGTCGGTCAGCGTCCACGAGTTGTCGCGACCTTGGGCTCCGACGGCCCACGGGGTCTTGCCCTTCGCCTTGTACTGCTGGACGATTTCCTCGAGGTCGGCCCAGGTCTCCGGGATCTCGAAACCGTTCTCCTGGAACGAATTCGGCTTGTACCAGACCGTGCTCTTCGAATTCGCCTTCGCGACCACGCCGTACGTGGTGTCCTCGAACGTCGCGAGGTCGATCCACGTGTCGCTGTAGTTCTCGTTGATCGTGTCGGGGTCGAGGCCGAGGTCCTCGAGCGAGATCAGGGCGTCGTCACGGGCGAGTTCGTCGACGAACCCCGGCCGCGGGAGGATTGCCACCTCCGGCGGGTTGTCGGCCGCGAGCCGAGTTCTGATCACGGGAAGGAAATCTCGGGCCGCTTCATACTTGGTCTCGATTCCCGTCTGCTCCGTGAATTGATCGAGGACCTTCTTGAACGCCGCTTGCTCACTTCCGCCCCAGAGCGAGAAGATCGTGATCTGTCCATCGCCTTCGGCCGTTCCGCCGTCGTCGTCCCCGCCGCAGGCGCCGAGAGCGAGGGAGAAGGCGGCGAGGATTGCGATCGACAGCAACCTCGTGCGTCTCATGTAGTGGCTCCTTTCGAATCGCGTTCGTCGTAGATGGCTGTTCCCGTTTCCGTGTCGAAGAAGTGGAGGGCGCGCGTGTCGACGGCGACCTCGGCGGTCTCGCCTGCGCGCACCTTCGAGTCGGGGCTGAAGCGGCCGACGACGACCGAGAACCGATCATCACCGCCGGCGAGTTCCTCGGCGGTGGTGCCGGCGTCCTCGGCGAGCTCCTTGACCTCCTCGGTCATCGCGGCCGGCGCGTCGATCCGGAAGTGAACCATGAGCTCCGAACCGAGGGCCTCGCGGAGTTCAACCTCGCCACGAAGAAGGCGATCCTCGGGACTATCGGGCTTGATCGCTGAGTCTTCCAGCTGCTCGGGCCGGATCCCCACGACAAGTGTGCGGCCCGCATAGTCCTTCAGTCCGGACCGTGTGTCGAGACACTCGTCGTCTAGGCGGATCCGTTGGCTCCCAAGCACCGCCGCGAGTCCGCCGTCGACTGGCTCGAGCGTCGCCTCGAGCAGGTTCATCGCGGGTGAGCCGATGAAGCCGCCGACGAAAAGGTTGCGCGGCCGGTCGTAAAGCTCCTGCGGGGGCGCGACCTGCTGGAGCTCGCCGCGCCGCATCACCGCGACGCGGTCGCCCATCGTCATCGCCTCGACCTGGTCGTGTGTGACATAGATCGTCGTCACGCCCAGATCGCGCTGGAGCTTGCTGATCTCGGCGCGCATCTGCACGCGGAGCTTCGCATCAAGGTTCGAGAGGGGCTCGTCCATCAGAAACGCCGCCGGCTGGCGCACGATCGCGCGTCCCATCGCAACCCGCTGCCGCTGGCCGCCCGAGAGCGCGCGGGGCTTCCTGTCGAGGAGTGGCTCGAGATCGAGGATGCGAGCCGCCTCGCGGACGCGCCGGTTGATCTCCTCCTTCTTCTCCTTCCTGAGGCGGAGGCTGAAGGCGATGTTGTCGAAGACGGTCAGGTGCGGATAGAGCGCGTAGCTCTGGAAGACCATGGCGATGTCCCGGTCGCGCGAGGGCACCTCGTTGACGACGCGGTCGCCGATCTTGATCTGTCCCTCCGAGATCTCCTCGAGGCCGGCGACCATGCGCAGCGCAGTCGTCTTGCCGCAGCCGGAGGGCCCGACGAGCACCATGAACTCGCCGTCCTGCGCCTGCAGGGTCAGGTCGGAGACGGCCCGCGTTCCGTCCGGGAAGACCTTTGCGACGTCCGAGAATTCGACTTCAGCCACGCGTTGCCCGTCTGCTTACCACTTTGAAGCGGGTTGCGGCAAGCGAGAGGCGAGCGAGCCGAGCCCGAGAGCGAGCACGAAAGAGGCTGCGAAGCTCGGGAGCGAGGCGCCGATGCCGAGGTTCGGCTGGTCTGTCTGCTCGACGATGTCGACCCACCACGAGGGGCCGAGCGGCGGCTCGTGGAGCCAGTGGTAGAGGAGGAAACCGAGGAGCCACGCTGCGAGCAGCTCGGGGCGCCATGCCGGCGCGTTGAAGATCTGCGCGCTCGTGTAGCGCGCACCTGAGACCAACCAGTCCGCCAGCAGCACGCCGAAGAGCGGCACGAAGAACGAGCCGAGCAGCAGGAGGAAGGACTCGTAGTTGCGCAGCTCGATCAGGAGTGCGCCGATCGTCGAGACCAGGGCAACCGCGGCGATCAGCACGCGCTGCTCGACTGCCGGTGCGACGTTCTGAAGCGAGACTGCGGTCGAGTAGATGTTGGCGAACGCCTCGTCAGTCTCGTCGATCGTCACCGCGAGGAGGGCGAGCGCCGCGGCGAAGCCGGCGGCGGCCACCGCCGGCGGGATCTCGACGGGGTCGCTGACCCCTCGGCTGAGCACGATGAAGATCCCAAGCGCCAGCATCCACGTTCCGCCGATGAAGTAGCCGCCGCCGGAGCCCCAGAACGCCTGAGTCCGCTCCTTCGAGAAGCGTGTGTAGTCGGACACGAGCGGCACCCACGAGACAGTGATCGCGATCACGAGGTCGACGCCGAGCCAGAAGGTCGAGCCGCCTTGGGCGGGTGCGTCCCAGAGCGCTCCGATGTCGGCCTCCGAGAGCGCCCACCAGGTCAGGTAGACGAGCGAGCCGAGCACGATCCAGACGCCGAAGCGCCGGAGGATTCGGCGCACGAAGCCCACCGGGCCGAGCAGGGCGAAGGCCGCGGCGAGGGCGCCAAATCCGATCGTCCACGCCGTCTTGGCTTCGATCCCGAAGACTTCGTCGGAAAGCGCGCTGGCGGCGGCGGCGATGATGATCAGCTCGAAGGTCGCCCAGCCCAGGCACTGGAGCGCGTTCAGCGTTGTGGGGATGTATGACCCGCGGCGGCCGAGCGGGGCGCGCAGGAGCACCATCGAAGGGACGCGTGCATTGGCCCCGATCATCCCGGCTGTCCCGACCATCGCATTTCCGATCACGCCGCCGACGAGGATGGCCAGTAGCGCGTCCCGCAGCGTGAGTGCCGGGACGAGCAGCGCTCCGATCACAAGCACGAGCAGCGAGACGCCGAGATTCCCCCACAGGACGGTGAGGTCCCAGAGGCCGAGCGTCCGCAGCCGTTCGGGGACCGGATCGATGCCCCATGCCGGTGCGCGGTCGTCCATCAGGCCGTCCGGGGGCGCCAGCCGAGGACCTTGATCGCCTGCACGCCCCAATAGACGGCGAGGCCGAGTCCGAGCGCGAGGGCGAGATGCACCTGGTAGCCGATCAGGCCGACAACGAGTGCGAGCACCCACGACGGGACCCCTCGGAGGTCACGGAGCAGGCCGATGTGCAGCAGGCCGGCGGTCGCCAGCAGGCCAGCGAGGATCGGGAGTGGGAATGCAGTCAGCAGCGCCGCGAGCCCGGCGCCGAAACCCACGCCGAGCGTGAGCAGAGCGATGCCCATGACGAGCGGCGCACCGCCGGTGCGCGCGCCGAAGGCGACGTGCGCCGTGAGGCCGCCGGCGCCGTGACACACCGGCATCCCTCCGAGCGCGCCGGCGAGCAGATTCGCCGAGCCGAAGGTCGTCGCGAGCTTTCCCGGCCTGACTGCTCGGGCGCGGTCGCCGAAGTAGACCCGAGCGGCGTCGGCGGTGGCGAGGCACGAGTTCGCGAAGGACAGTGGCAGCTGGGGCAGGACGAGGACGGTGAAGGCCGTTCCGAGGGTTGCCCAACCGAGCGAGGGCAGCGAGAGAGACGACGGGCCGAGTGCCGCATCTCCGGCGCCGAGCCAGACCATGATTCCGACTCCGGCGAGGACAAGCACGAGCGACACGGGGTAGCGGCGCAGGGAGACGGCAACGAGCACGGCTCCTGCCGCGAGGGTTGCTGCGAGCGCTGGATCGAGCGCGTGCTCGGCGAACGCCTTCGGCGGGTCGAGGACGAGTCCCCACGCGATCTTCAGGAACAGCAGTCCCACGGTCAGTTGGACGCCGCGGATCAGCGCCTTCGGGAAGGCTCGTGCCGCGAGGTCGAGGAGCCGCAGCCGGCCGAGAACGACGAAGACGACACCCATGAGCAGCGCTCCCGCCGCGATCTCGTCCGAGCCGAGGCCTTTGGCGATCGCGATCGCGCCGAACGCCTTCAGCGGCTGCACGGGGATCGGAAGCTCGTAGACGAACGCCGCAGCCAGGTAGAGCAGGCCCGCTGGGAGGAGGACCGCTGTCGCGGAGAGGCCGTTCGAGACGATCAGCGCGACGGCGATCGGGACGAGCACGCCGACGTCCGCGACCGCCCCAGCCAGTTCGCGGCGATCAAACCTCACGCCGCGATTAGACCAGAGCTTGGGGTCAGACCCCTTGAGTCGCGGCGACTCAACCGCCCGTCAGGCCGCGTCCCTTGCGATGCCGTCGCGAATTAACGTGCGTAGTCGACGGCGGGCGCTTGCGACGCTTGGCCCGAACTCCTCGAGCACCGCTCGGACATCGAGGAACGATGGAGGTGGTCGATGCCCTAGGAGATACTGCAAGCTGCTCCAGGGCCAATCCACGGGACCCCGCACCAGGCCTGCGCGGACAGGGTTGAGGGCGATGTAGCGATGAACCTCGAGGGCGTGGCTGTCACTCTCGACGAGAACGGCGCCATACCGTCCCTCAAAGATGTGCCCTCGCTCACTGCGCCGCCAGTTGGCCCATTGCGCGTAGCGCCCGTTCAAGTACTGCATCCCCGCTGCGAGGTCCGGTTGCGGGGTGAGGCACAGCAAGTGGTAGTGGGTCGAGAGGACGCAATACGAGCGGCAGGACCACTCGTGGCGATGAACTACTCCCTCCAGTACGTTGAGGAACTGGGCACGGTCATCGTCGTCTTCAAAGGCAGCGCGCCCGCAGTTAGCGCGGGCCGTGATGTGATAGAGGCCGCCGGGGACCTGGAGGCGCAGTGGTCGGGGCATTCCGTCGACCGTAGACCCGCCGGCGTCAGCGCAAGCTGACGCACTCAGTCTTGTCACAGATTCGTTCGGGGTCAGACCCCAGGGCTACAGCTTCGGCGCGAGCTCCTCGGTCCAGAAGCGGAAGAAGCCGTCCTGGTCGTAGCCGATCTGGTGGAAGTAGACGTGCGTGTAGCCGGCCTGCTCGTACGCGCGGATGTCTTCCAGGTAGCGATCGGGGTCTGGCCCGCACGGGATCGCCTGGGCGAGGTCGTCGGGCGTCAGATCCGCCGTCGCCTGCTCGAAGTGCTCCGGCCGGGGGAGCTCGTAGCCGAGGTCGCCGCCAAGCGCGGCGTTCGGCCAGATCTCGCACGCCGTCTTCGCGCCCTCCTCCTCGCTCGCGGCCCAGCAACATGTGATCCCGCCGTAGCGCGGCTTCCCCTTGCCGCCGGCGGCCTCGAACGTCTCGATCACCTCGGCGTCCGGAGACGTGTTGATGAACCCGTCGCCGAGGCGGCCCGCGAGCTCGGCCGCCTTCGGCTTCGCGGCGGCGACGGCGAGCTCGACCGGCTCGTCCGGCAGCGTGTAGATCCGCGCCTGCTCGACGTCGTAGTACTCCCCGCGGTGCGTCTGCTCGCCGCCTTGCCAGAGCAGACGCATGACCTCGATCGCCTCCTCGAGCATCGCCAGCCGCTCGTCCGGCGCCGGCCAGCCCTCGCCGACGACGTGCTCGTTCAGGTTCTCGCCCGTCCCGACCCCGAGGACGAAGCGACCGGGCATCATTGCCGCCGAGGTCGCCGCGGCCTGCGCGAGGATCGCCGGGTGGATCCGAATGATCGGGCACGTGACGCCCGTCCCGAGCCGCAGTCGCTGCGTGGCCTGGGCAATCCCGCCGACCACGGTCCAGACGAACGGGCTCTGACCCTGAGCGTCCGTCCATGGGTGGAAGTGGTCGGAGATCAAGGCGAACTCGAAGCCGGCCTGCTCCGCCTTGCGCGCATAGTCGACGAGGTCGGAGGGGCCGTGCTCCTCCGACGACAGCGCGTAGCCGAACTCGGTCACGCCACGGGTTTACCCGGCGGCGGCGTACGAAACGCGCTCGGCCTCGTCGACGCGGCGCGCCGAGTGTCGCCGGACGAGGTACTCGAGATGCGCGCGCGTCTCGGCGAGGGCGAAGCGGCGGAGCGTCGGCGAGAGCGGGTCGGGGAAGAGCAGGAACGAGATCGCGTACGCGCTCTGCGGTCGACCGTCGAGCGCCTCCACGGTGTGCTCGAGCCGCTCGGCGTGATGCGCGATCAGCTCGCGCGCCCTGCCGGCAGGATCCTCGATCACCTCGCCGTGACCGGGAAGCGCGAGCCGCGGCGCGAGCTCGGCAATGCGCTCCAGCGACCCGAGGTAGTCGCCGAGCGGATCAGGTCTGGAGTCCGGGTACAGCCCCACGTTCGGCGTGATCGCAGCCAGGAGGGTGTCGCCCGCCACGAGGATTCCGTCGCGTAGAAGCGCGAGATGGCCGTCTGCGTGGCCGGGTAGATGAAGCACCTCCCAACCCTCGACCAGGTCACCGGCCGCAAGCAGCACGGGGTCTCGCGCGAACCGAACGAAGCGCACGAAAGCGGCGGCTTCCTGACGAAACGACTCCACGTCGGAGGCCGGCACCCCGTGCACGCGGAGGTATTCTGGCATCCGTTCTTCGTTGCGGGGTTCGCCCCAGGTGCGCACGCACTGGTCGTAGTCGTCCGCGCCCTGGTGGGCCGGGGCGCCGGTCAGCGCGGCAACGTCGGCCGCCGCGCCGACGTGATCCGGATGGAAGTGGGTGATGACGATGCTTGTCACCGGCGCGCCGAGCTCGTCGACGATCCGTCCCCAGCGCTCGGCGGCATCGGGCAGCCCGAGCCCCGTGTCGACGACCGTCCAGCCGCCGTCCGAGGCAGGCAGGAGGTAACAGTGGACGTGGTCGATCCCGAGCGGCAACGCGAAGGTGACTCGGCGGATTCCGGCGTCTAGTTCAAGCATCGGCCCTTATGATCGTCGCCCCGTGTCCCTCTTGACAGTGGAGAACGTGACACGCCGGTTCGGGGGCATCGTCGCCCTCGACGAAGTTTCGCTGGCACTCGACGAGGGGACGATCGGCGGTTTGATCGGACCGAACGGGGCCGGGAAGACGACGCTGTTCAACGTGATCACCCGTCTCTACCGCCCGGATTCCGGGCAGGTCGTCTTCGACGGACGCGATCTGCTCAGGGCCCGGCCCCACAAGATGGTCCGGACCGGCGTCGCGCGCACTTTCCAGAACGTCGTCCTCTTTCCGACGATGACCGTGGCGGAGAACATCCTCGTTGGCGCCCACACACGCCTGCGTCCATTTGGTGAGCGTCAGGGGCGAAGGCTCGCCCACGAGACGCTCGAGTACCTCACCCTCGCGCACCTCTCGAACCGCCCCGCCGCCGGCCTGCCCTTCGGCACCCTGAAGCGAATCGAGCTCGCCCGGGCACTCGTCTCGCGGCCGCGCCTGCTGCTCCTCGACGAGCCCGCGGGCGGCCTCAACCACGAGGAGGTGGAGGAGCTCGGCGCGATGATCCGGCGGCTGCGAAAGGACTTCGACCTCACGATTCTCATCGTCGAGCACCACATGGCGCTCGTGATGAGCATCTGCGACCGCGTCCACGTTCTCAACTTCGGCAAGAAGATCGCGGAGGGGACGCCGCGCGAGGTGCAGCAGAACCCGGACGTGGTCGAGGCCTACCTCGGAGGCGAGGATGCCGCTGCTTGAGCTCAAGGACGTCCACGCCCGCTACGGCCCGATCCGCGCGCTCCACGGGGTCTCGCTGACCGTCGACGACCGTGAGGTCGTAGCGCTACTGGGGGCAAACGGAGCGGGGAAGACGACGACGCTCCGAAGCATTTCGAGCATGACGCGCACGTCCGGCGAGATCGTGTTCGCGGGCCGGCGAATCGCACGGAGAAGCCCTGAATACGTCGCTCGGCGGGGGATCGCTCACGTTCCCGAGGGCCGCGGCCTCTTCCCCGAGCTCACGGTCTGGGAGAACCTCCGTATGGGCGCGGCCGGCCCCGGCCGCGGCATCCCATTCGAGCAGGAAGCCAAGCGCATCGTCGGCTACTTCCCGTGGATCGACCGGCGGCGCGACCAGCCGGCGGCCACGCTGAGCGGCGGCGAGCAGCAGATGCTCGCGCTTGGGCGGGCGCTCATCTCCCGGCCGCGGCTGCTGATGCTCGACGAGCCCTCGCTCGGGCTTGCGCCGACGATCGTCCGCGAGCTCTTTGCAACGGTCCGCCAGCTGAACGAAGAGGAGGGTCTGACGGTGCTCGTCGTCGAGCAGAACGCGACGATCGCGCTGGACGTCGCGTCGCGTGCGTACGTGCTCGAGGTGGGGAAAGTGGCGGTGGAGGGGACTAGCGACGAGCTCCAGCGCCATGAAGGCGTCCGCAAGTCGTACCTGGGCTATTAGATGGCGATTCCAGCACGACCAGCGCTCCCCGACCTCGATGTGAGCCCAGCGCTGCGCGCGGTCATCCTCGGCGGCGCCGGCCTACTGGGTGCGGTCACGCTGCTTGCCTTGATCGGGCTCGTGCTGACGCAGACCGAGGAGGTCTTCACCTGGTCGGGCTACTGGCAACAGGTCGTCAGCGGCCTCGCCCAGGGCGCGATCTTCGCCAGCCTAGCGCTCGCGCTCGTGCTGATCTACCGGGCGACGGACGTCCTCAACTTCGCGCAGGGCGAGATGGCGACGTTCACGACCTTCATCGCCTGGTCGCTGATGCATCACATGTCGTATTGGCCGGCCTTCGCGCTCACGCTCGTGATCGCCTTCGTCGGCGGGGCGGCAATCGAGCGAACGATCATCCGGCCGGTCGAGCACCGGCCCGACATCGTGATCGTGATCGTGACGATTGGAATGCTGATCGCGCTCAACGGGCTCAGCGGCTGGATCTGGAACCCCGAGATTAAGGCCTTTGACACTCCGTTCTCGAACGGGACGACCGAGATCGGCGGTGTCGTGATCTCGTATCAGGACCTGGGCGTCCTCGGCGTCTGTCTCGCCACGGTCGTGCTCATCTGGGCGTTTTTTCGGTTCACGACGCTCGGCCTCGTCATGCGCGCGGTCGCCAACAGCCAGGACGCGAGCCGGTTGCTCGGCGTCCGGGTCGGCTGGATGCTTGCGCTCGGCTGGGGTCTCGCCGCCGTCCTCGGCGCCGTCGCCGGGATGATGGCCGCCCCGACCCTGTTCCTCGACCCCAACCTGATGCTGGTCGTACTGATCTACTCGTTCGCCGCGGCGGTGCTCGGGGGGATCGACAGTCCGGTCGGCGCAGTCGTCGGCGGGCTCATCCTCGGCGTGCTGATCAACGTCCTCGGCACGTACGTCGACTTCATCGGCGGCGAGCTCCGGCTGCCGGCTGCGCTCGTCGTGCTGTTGATCGTGCTGCTGCTCAGGCCGCAGGGCCTCTTCGGGCACAGGGTGGTGCGAAGGGTATGAGGCGCTATCTCGGCAGAGCCCTCGGCCCGGCGCTCTTCGTGATCGGCGCCGTAGTCGTCGCCCTACTCCCGCGGTTCATGGGCGAGTTCCGCCTACTCCAGTTCACGCTCGTGGCGATCTACGTGATCGCGCTGCTCGGCCTGAACATCCTCACCGGCTACAGCGGCCAGATCTCCCTCGGCCACGGCGCTTTTGTCGGAGTCGGGGCATACGTGACCGCCCTGCTCTCGCTCGGGCGGCCCGGGCTCGAGCTGTTCCAGCTCGATCCGCCGAGCTGGTTGCCGCTCGGCGACGGCATGCGGCCGATCTTCACGATCCCAATCGCCGCCCTGGTCACCGGCTTGATCGGCCTACTCGTCGGCATCCCCGCACTCCGCCTCGGCGGGATCTCGCTTGCGCTCGCCACGCTGGCGATCGCAGTCTCCTTTCCAATCCTGATGAAGCGATTCGCCGAGGTAACGGGCGGCGGTGGCGGCCTCAACCTCAATCTGCCGGAGACGCCGTTCGGCTGGGACATCTCCACGCGCCACTGGCTCTACTACGAGGCCTGGGTCACGGCGGGAATCCTGTTCGTGCTCGCCTGGCTGCTCGTCCGCGGACGCATCGGCCGCGCGTGGCGCGCGATCCGCGACGGCGAAGTTGCCGCGACCTCCTCCGGCGTGAACCCGGCGCTCTATAAGACCTTCGCGTTCGGCGTCTCGGCGGCGTACGCGGGCGCGGCGGGGGCCCTGTTCGCGATCGAGATCGCCTACGTGAACCCGGACACGTTCCCGGTCGCCCTCTCGATCCTGCTGCTGGCGAGCGCCGTGATCGGCGGGCTGGGCTCGCTCGCTGGAGCAATCTTCGGGGCGCTGCTGTACGAGTTCCTCCCGATCTACTCCCAGGAACCCCCGGTGGTCTCGTTCGAATTTGCAGACCAGGCGCCGCCGGTGGTGTTCGGCGTCTTTCTGATCGTGATCATGATCCTTTTGCCCGGCGGTGTGATCGGCGGCCTCCGGCGCTTCGGAGCGTTCATTCGTGGGAATCTCGCGCGCAGACCCTCGCGGCAGCGCGCCTGAGGCGTTAACGTCAGGCTCGTATGGCCATCGAGACGACGGCGACGAGAGCGAGAGACTCGAAGCGGGCGCGGCTGCGCGAGCGCCGGCGCGAGGAGCTACTCGACGTCGCGGATCGAGTCATCCAGCGCCGCGGGGTCGAGGTTTCCATGGACGAGATCGCCTCGGAGGCCGGAATCACGAAGCCTGTGCTCTACCGCCATTTCGGCGACAAGGACGGCCTCTACCAGGCGCTCACCGAACGCTACATCGACGAGCTCAAGACAGCCCTGAAGCCGGCCACCGAGGCGAGCGAACCGCGTGACCGCCTCGCGGCGGCGATCGACGCGTATCTCGTGTACGTCGAGCGAGAGCCCGAGCGGTACCGGTTCCTGCTCCATGCTTCCGAGCAGCCCCGGACGGCCGGGATCGTCGCCGACTTCCGGCGCCGGCACATCGCCGAGTGCACGTTCACGGCCGAGGACAACCTCCGTCGCGCGGGCGTGCACGCCGGTTTCGCCGAGCCGTGGGCCGAGTGCGTCTCCGGCATGATCAGGGCAGCGGGAACCTCCTGGCTCGAGACGCGATCGCTTCCCAGAGACCGGCTCGTCGACTATCTGACGACGATTCTCTGGGAGGGGTTCTCTTCGCTGCGCCGGGCGACCGCGGCCCAGCCGTAGTGGGCACCTCCGAGAGGGGTTACCCCGCGTAACGGTTCGTAGTACGCTTGCCGCTTATGGGTCGGGTCGACAACTAATCGCCTCGCTCGGAGTCCAATCGGAAGCGGACGGCGGTCCTAGTCCGGATGGCAAGGAGGAGAAGCACATGAGGAAAGTTCTATTGGCGATTCTTGCGCTCGCCGCGGCGTTGAGCGTGAGCCTGCCGGGGGCGTTCGCGCGAACGGAGGCGACACAGGCTCCAAAGGCGGTGCCGGGAATCACGAGCCGTACGATCACGATCGGCGGCACGTTCCCGCTGAGCGGGTTCGCCTCGCAATACGCACCGATTCCGCGCGGGATGGAGGCCTACTTCAAGTACATCAACGCGCGCAGGGACAAGAAGACTGGTCAGCGCGGCATCTACGGGCGTCAGATCGTCTGGAAGTACTACGACGACGCCTACAACCCGGCGCAAACGGTTCAGCTCACGAACAAGCTGATCCTCGAGGACAGGGTCTTTGCGACCGTGGGCTCGCTCGGAACCGAGCCGATCCTCGCGAGCCGGCCGCTGCAGAACGCACGCAAGGTGCCGCAAGTCCTCGTCTCGACGGGCGCGAGCTACTGGGGCCTGCAGTACAAGCAGTTCCCGTGGACGTCCGGCTGGCAGACCGACTACATCGCCGAGGGGCGGATGTACGCCCGGTGGCTGCTGGCGAACGCTCGGAACGCGAAGATCGCGGTCTTCTACCAGAACGACGACTATGGAAAGGACTACCTTCGCGGGTTCAAGCAGGGACTCGGCACCAGGACGAACTTGATCGTCTCGGAGCAGGGCTTTGAGCTCACGGACACCTCCTATGCGTCGCAGATCAGCCGACAGAAGGCCTCGGGCGCAGATACCTGGGTCTTGTTTACGACCCCCACGCCCACGGGACGAGCGTTTGGTACGGCGCGGGCC
>DASQTZ010000112.1:0-41873 GCA_035641605.1 Gaiellaceae bacterium
GAGGATCTCCAGCATCGGCACCTCGCGACCGCGGCGGGACGACGTTCGCGTCGTGATCACGACCTTCGCCTCGGACGCCTGCAGGCGCTGTGCGACGGCCGGGGCCGCGAACCCCGAGAAGATCGGCACCTGGATCGCCCCGATGTGGGCGCAGGCATGTGAGGCGATCGCCACTTCCTGGGACATCGGCAGGAAGATCGCCACCCGATCGCCCACTTCGACGCCTAGCCGCTCGAGCGCCTCCGCGAGCCGCGTCACCTCCCGAGACAGCTCGGCGAACGTCGATTCCCGCCGCTCGCCGTCTTCGCCGAGCGAGACGGCTGCGCGCGCCTCCGGTCGCCGCTGCGCCCAACGGTGCACGCAGTTCCAGGCGATGTTCACCTTCCCGCCGACGAACCACGTCGCCCACTCCGGCCCGCGCGAGACGTCGACGACCTGGCTCCACGGCTGCGAGAACTCGAGGCCCATGTCCTCGACCACCGCGGGCCAGAACCACTCCGGTTCGTCCTGCGAGCGCCGAACGAGCTCCCAGTAGTCGCCGAGCCCGTGGCGCTGCATCAGTCGCACGACGTTGGCCCGCGCGCGGACGTCCTCGCTGGGGGTCCAGATCATCGCCCGCCTTCGACGTGGAAGTCCGGGAGCCACTGCAGCCAGCTCGGCAGGTACCAGGTGCGCTCGCCGAGCAGCTTCATCGTCGCCGGGAGGAGGACCGACCTGATGATCGTGGCGTCGATCAGCAGCGAGACGGCGACGCCGAAGCCCATCTGCTGGAACGCCACGAGGTCGCCGAGGGCGAACCCGCCGAAGACGGCGATGATGATCAGCGCTGCTCCGGTGATCAGCCTGGCCGTCGAGCCGATCCCGTGGGCAACGGCAAGATCGTTGCTTCCGGTCTGGAGATAGCGCTCGCGGATCCTACTGAGCAGGAAGACGGTGTAATCCATCGAGAGGCCGAACAGGACGGCGAAGAGAAACAGCGGCACCCAGGCTTCGATGAAGTCCACCTTTTGGAAGCCGAGGAGCTCGTTACCGAACCCTTCCTGGAAGACGAGGATCAGCGCGCCGTACGCGGCTCCGACCGAAAGGAGGTTGAGTGCGATCGCCGTCGCGGCTACGACGAGCGAGCGGAACGCAATTGTCAGGAGGATGAAGGAGAGGCTGAGCACGAAGACGATCAGGATCGGCAGCCAGCGATCGGTCAGCGCGAAGTAGTCGATCGACTCTGCGGTCTCTCCGGTGACGAGCACGCGTGCACCCGGGATCTCGGTCTTGCGTAACTCCCTGACGGCATCGAGGGCGCGTTCGTCGCGGCTGTCGCCCGCGGGAGTCGCCTCGATCAAGGCCAGGCTGCTTTCACGATGGAGCTCCGTCTCGACCTGTCGGAAGGCACGATTCGCCCGCATCTGCTCCGCAACGCGCTCGATACCGGAGCGGGTGGCGGGCGCGGTAACGGGCCCGTCGACGACGACCTGCACGTTGTCGGTCGTTCCGACCCCGAACTCCCGTTCCAGGGCGATGAACCCTTGCTTGGACGGGAAGCGGTCGGGCATGGTGCGGATGCCGGCCTCGCCGGTCTGGAACGCGAGCAGAGCGGACGCGAGGGCGAGCAGCACCGCAACGCTGAGCACGAGGCTAACAACCGGCCGGCGCATGACGCCGCGGACGATCGCGCCCCAGAAGCGACCCTCCGCGCCCGTTCCACGCTCAGCTCCACGGCCGATGATGGGGATCCGGAGCGAGTTGACGCGATCGCCGAGCAGGCTCAGCACGGCGGGGAGCAGCGTCAGCGCTGCGAGGACGGAGGTGATCCCGACGAGAATCGCGCCCGCAGCGAGGCTGCGGAAGATCGTGTTCGGGATGATTAGCAGCCCGAACATCGCGATCACGAAGGCAACGCCGCTGAAGAGGACGGCGCGGCTTGCGGTCGTCCCAGTGGCTGCGATGGCGTCGAGCTTGTCGCGACCGGCCGACCGTTCCTCTCGGAATCGCGAAACGACGAAGAGGGAGTAGTCGATTCCGAGCGCCAGGCCCATCCCGCTGAGCATGTTCACCGTGAAGATCGAGAGGTCGAACGCAATCCCGACCAGCGCGGTCAGACCGAGAGCGGCGATGATCGCGACCAGGGCGAGGACGAGCGGGACTAGGCCGGCGACGACGGCGCCGAAGACGAGCAGCAGCACCACGAGCGCTACCGGGAGACCGAACTGCAGCTCGCCGGTCTCGAGGTCCTCCTGGGAGAGGTGAGCGAAGTCGTTCTCGACCGTCCACTCGCCCGTCGAATAGAGCTCAAAGGCCCCGTCGTCGTCGCGCTGGAGGAACTCGACGACGTCTTCGGCGGCGCCCTCGTCTTCGAGCCCGACCTCGATCACGGCCGCATCGCCGGTGAGCGCAGCAGGCTCGTCGACGACATTCACGACTCCAGGCGTCTGGTCGAGCCTCTCGATCACCTCGTCGATCTTCGCCTGAAAGGGCGGCTGGTCGACGTTGAGAGAGTCCGAGCGGATGAGCACGACGTCGGTCGTGAACTCGCCGGGAGTTGCGGGGAGCCGTTCGGCGATCAGGTCGTACGCCTGCTGCGACTCGGGGTTGTTCAGCTGCTCGGCTTCGCCTGTGAGAGCGTCGCCGAGGAGGAAGGCGATCAGCCCGAACGAGACCACCACCGCAGCGATCCAGGCGCCGACCGTGCGCCAAGGATGTCGAGCCGCAGCCATTGCCAGCCGCTGGGTCATTGACCAGGAATATTAGTGGCCGCTAACATAGTGGCCACTAACTCGTGAAGCTCCATTTGATCCCAGAAGAAGCACGTAAGTGGTGGACGCTCGCGGCCGTGGCGTTCGGGCTCTTCATGATCATGCTGGACAACACGGTGGTCAACGTAGCGCTGCCGTCGATCGCCGCTGACCTTCAGATTGGCCTCTCGGAGCTCGAGTGGATCGTGACCGGATATGCGCTCACGTTCGCCTCGCTCATGCTGACAGGTGGAAAGCTCGCCGATCTTCTCGGCCGTAGGCGCATCTTCATCGTCGGGCTCGCCATCTTCACGGTCTCCTCGCTTTTTTGCGGCCTCGCGGGGAGCGGCGAGCTCCTGATCGGCGCCCGGGTCGTGCAGGGCGCCGGCGCCGCGCTGATGAACCCGGCGACGCTGTCGATCATCGCCGCGACCTTCCCGCCCCGTCAGCGCGGTATGGCGATCGGGATCTGGGCCGGTGTTTCCGCACTGGCGCTCGCGATTGGGCCGCTCGTCGGCGGCTTGCTCACCGAGCACATCAGTTGGAGCTGGATCTTCTTCGTCAACGTCCCGATCGGCGTGATCGCGATCGCCGCCAGCTTGCTGCTCATCCCCGAGTCGAAGGACGAGTCCGCTGAGCAGCGCCTCGACGTGCCCGGACTTCTGACCTCGGGCATCGGCCTCTTCGCCCTCACGTACGGGCTGATCGAGGCGAATACGTACGGCTGGACCTCTGGACGAATCGTCGGTGCCTTCGTCGTGGCTCTGGCGATGCTCGTGGCGTTCGTCCTGCTCGAGTTGCGCCAGCGGATTCCCATGCTCGACCTCAGCCTTTTCCGCAGCGGGACCTTCGCCGGTGCGAACCTCGCAGTCCTGCTCGTCGCGCTGGCGATGTTCGGCGTCTTCTTCTTCGTCTCGCTCTACATGCAGGGAGTGCTCGGCTACTCGGCCGTCAAGACCGGAGCCGCCTTCCTGCCGATGACGATCCTGATCGTGCTCGTCGCTCCCATCGCCGGGAGGAGCTCTGACCGCTTCGGATCGCGTTGGTTGATGACGAGCGGGATGGTCCTGATCGCAATCCAGCTCTTCTACTTCTCCCGCCTCGGCGTCGACGAGAAGTACTGGAGCCTGCTGCCCGCGATGATCCTTGGCGGTTTCGGCATGTCGCTCGTGATGACGCCGAGTGCAGCAGCGGCAGTGCGGGCGTTGCCGGTCGACAAGTCCGGTGTCGGCTCAGCCGTGCTCAACGCGTTCCGTCAGGTCGGCGGATCGATGGGTATCGCACTGATCGGCGCGATCATGGCGCACCGCGTCGGCGGAGTGGAAGGGCCGGCGCTCTTCCGCGACAAGCAGCTCTTCGTTGACGGGTTCTCGACGGCGCTGACTGTCGCAGCGCTGATCGCCGTGCTCGGTGCAGTCGTCTCGTTCGTGCTCGTGAGAGCGCACGACCGCGAGCCGACTCCCGAGGGCGTTCCCGAGATCGCGGCATGAGCACCACAAAAGGAAGGCTGAGCGCGCAGGAGCGGCGAGCCGACGTCCTCGAAACCGCCTGCCAGATCTTCTCCAAGGCCGGCTACCAGGGAGCGACGACAGCCGAGATCGCGCGCGGCTCGGGAGTGTCCGAGCCGATTCTCTACCGGCATTTCGCTTCGAAACGGGAGCTTTACCTCGCCTGCCTGAGCGAGGCCTGGGTCGAGTGCCGGGCGATGTGGGAAGCCGCGATCGCCGACGAGCCCGATCCGGGCCTGTGGATCGGGACGATGGGCCGGAGTTACCTCGCCGCGAAAGACAAACGCGGCTACATCGCCGGTTTGTGGGTGCAGGCGCTCACCGAGGCGAGCGAAGACCCGGAGATTCGTCGCTTCATCCGGCGGCACATGCGGGAGGTCCACCAGTTCGTCGCCGACGTGATCCGGCGGGCCCAGAAGGCCGGCGGCATCGTTCCCGAGCGTGACCCCGACGCAGAAGCCTGGATCTTCATCGCCATCGGGCTGCTCGGCACGGTCAGCAAGCGCCTCGGCGGACTTGTCGACGAGGACTTCCCGAAGATCTTCACTTCCCGCCTGCTCTGGATGACCGGCAGTACCGAGTGAAGTAACTCGCTGAACCAGCTCGAAGCCGGGAGATTTGACGCAAACAAAAAGCGAACCCCTGGGCTGCGGCCCCCGGGGGTTCGCCATTTCTTTGCGGCGAACCAACCTCCCGCGGTGACTGCCCGGAGGCCCTGACTCTGCGGCCCAGCCAATACCTCCGGGGCTCGTCACCAATGTGGCGCGCCTTCCTTACAGCTCAATCCTTTTGTGGTGGATCTTGCTGCTCGGTGGACTGACTATAGGGCCACTCCTGGACGAAGTCAAGTACCCCGGTCAAGTGATTTTGCGATAGGCTTGGTTGACACGTTTTCCCAGGAGCAGTGACCCTTTTGGGGGATTCCGCGAGGTGTGGAGGAGAAGTATGGTCAAGTTGTCGCGTAGCGCCGCCCAAGGACTCCCGACTTGACACGAGCGACTCAAACCGCAAAGACACCGCGCCTCGGCCGGCTTCCCAACGGAGGTCTCGGTGAGCGCCTGCGCACGCTGCGCGTCAACGCCGGCCTGACGCAGACCGACCTCGCCGGCGAGCGTTTCTCGAAGGAGTACGTCAGCCAGATCGAGCGCGGCAAAACGCGTCCGACTCAGGAGACGATCGAGTGGCTCGCGCAGAAGCTCGGCGTCGATCCCGGCTTCCTCGCCAGCGGTGTCTCGGCCGACGAGCGCGGGCGGATCGAGACCGCCCTCGCGCGCGCGGAGGCCCTGAGCGAGAGCCACGAGTACGCGGGCTCGCTCGAGGAGTTCCAGAAGATTCGGCCGGCCGTCCTCGGGATCGCGTCGTCCGAGCTCGAGGTCCGCGTCCTCGCCGGCGAGGCGTGGGCGCTCATGCGGACCGGCGAAGTGAAGCTGGCGATCGAGCTTCTCAGCCGCGCGCGTGTGATGACCGAGGACGCGATGTTCTCGGACGTCGATCGCGCGGATGTCCTGTACCGCCTCGGGGCCTGCCGACTCGAGCTCTCCAGCATCCAGACGGCGATCGGCCTGTTCAGTGAAGCGTTGACGCTCGCCGAGCGGTCGGAGCTGCCCTGCGACCGCCTCCGCGCCGACATCCTGCACAGGCGCGCGCGCTGCTACCGGCGCCAACGAGACTACGGCGCCGCCCTGGAGGATCTCGAGCATGCGCTCGAGCTCTCGGAGGGCCTCGACGACGCACGCGCTCTCGGACACGTCTACTTCCAGGCCTCGGCCACCGCCGAGCGGCAGGGCCAGTGGGTCCTCGCGCGCAAGTACGCCGAGCAGGCGAAGGCGCAGTTCGAGGAACTCGCCGAGCGCGCGACCGTCGGCAAGATCCTGAACAACCTCGGCGGTCTCAACTTCCTCCTCGGCAAGCCCAACGAGGCGATCGAGCAGCTGACCGAGTCGTTCAAGGTGCAGCTCGAGCACGGCAGCGAGGCGGACGCCGCGCGCGCCGTCTCGTCGCTGGCGCAGGTTCACCTCCGGACCGGCCAGATCGAGCCGGCGGAGAAGCAGGCACGCCAGGCGCTCAAGCTGCTCGGCGATCGCGTCGACGTGATCGACGAGATCGGCAACGCACAGCTCGTGCTTGGGCGTTCGCTCCTCGAGCAGGGGCGGCTCGACGAGGCTGCAGAGGCGTTCGACGTAGCCGAATCGAGCTTCGACCAATTTTCCTCCCTCAGTCATCGCGCGTCTGCGTGGATCGCCAAGGGCGATCTGGCGGCGCGGCGCGGTCGAGACCTCGTAGCCGCGCAGCTCTACCGGCGCGCCGCAGAGGCGCTCCAGGACTTCAGGTTCTAACGGAAGGGGGTGATCGTTCTGTATCTGTACGCCACTCGCATCAAGTTGCTCGCCCTCGTCGCCCTTACTGTCGTTGCTGCTGTGAGCGGTGGTGGCTTCTTCGACGGCCTGTTCCTCTTCCACTAAGGCCGGAGACGTGGAAGCTGCCGAAGGTGCGGCAGTTCCCGGGAAGATCGCGGAGGCATTCCCATCAGAGGTCTGGAATGTCGAGGACGACCCAGGAGAGACGCGCAAACGAGGATTTGGCTCCGGGGGGAGCCGGCTAAATTTCTCGCAAGTCTGACGACTTGCATTTGCGGGAAGAGTCCGTCCAATGGGGCGGAGACGTGAACGGCTGAGCCGCGCGCTCCAGATGCTCGGGACTGCGCGGCGCAGCCGCCTGCTGTGGGTGCTGCGCGAGGTCGGTCTAGCCGGCCAGCGGCCCGCGACGGCTGAGGCGGCTCGTGAATTCCGGCTCGCCCTGGAAGAGCTCGGCACGACGTATGTCAAGCTCGGCCAGGTGGGAAAGACCCTGGCCCAGGCCGACTCGATCGCCCGGGCGCTCGATCCGGATCTCGATCCGATCGAGCTCTTACGCGAAGACACGTTCGAGCTGATGTTGGGCGAGGCGGAGCGGCGACTGGCGCCGACCGAGCTTGCCGGCTATGCGCTCACACAGCTGGGCCCCCTCGCACGGCTTCCGCGCCGCGTCGGCCAGATCGCCGATCGCCTCGAAACCGGAACACTGCGAGTCGGGATCACGCCGACGCATCTCGAGGGACTCGAGGCGGTCATGCGCTCGGCGCCGCGAACCGGATCGGCGCCGCCGTCATCGTCGCGGGCCTTCTGCTCGCCTCTGCCTGGATGGCGCGGGTGAACGACGCGATCGCGGTGGTCGGCTTCACGGTGGCTGCCGTCCTCGGCCTCTACATGCTCTGGAAGATTCTGCGGACCCCCGGCTCCCTGTAGGGAATGCCCCTGCAGCGTTGTGCGTTGCGCTTAGGCAGCGACCCAGGCACCATTCGCGATTCCCGAGCAGGAGGCCCCCGCTCCGCCATGGATCTCGGCTCTTCAACCGTAAAGCTGACCGACCTTGCGTCCTGTGGCGGCTGCGCCGCGAAGTACTCAGCCGCGCGGCTCGAGGAGCTCCTGCGTGGCTTCGTCCCCCTCGACGCTGAAGATCTCCTGGTCGGGCTCGCGCCGGCCGACGACGCGGCGGTCTACCGGCTGGACGACGAGCGCGCGCTGATCTTCACCCTCGATTTCTTTCCGCCCGTGGTCGACGACCCTGCCGACTACGGCGCGATCGCAGCGACGAACGCCCTCAACGACGTCTTCGCGATGGGTGGCTCGCCGTTGCTGGCCCTCTCGATCGCTGCCTTCCCAGAATCGCTGCCGACCGAGATGCTCGCTGCGATCTTCGCCGCGGCAGACGAGCAGGTGCGGGCCGCCGGCGGACTGCTCGCGGGCGGCCACACGATTCGCGACGAGGAACCGAAGTACGGGCTCGCCGTGCTCGGGACCGTGAGGCCCGACGGCGTCTGGCCGAAGAACGGGGCGCGGCCGGGAGACGCGCTGTTCGTCACGAAGCCGCTCGGAACCGGATTGATCATGACCGGCTACAAGCGCGGCTCAGCCGGTACCCAGCAGCTCGAGCGCGCCGTTCGTTGGATGCGGACGCTCAACAAGGACGCAGCCGACGTGCTTCGGCCGCTCGAGCCGAGCGCGGTCACGGACGTGACGGGCTTCGGCCTCTTCGGCCATGCCCACGAGGTCGCAGAGCGCAGCGGCGTGCGGATCAGGCTCGAGTCGGAGCGCTTCCCGGCAATCGACGGCGCCCTCGACCTCGCCCGCTCCGGCGTCCGGACGAGCGGAGATCCGCGCAACCGCGAGTTCGCAGGTCCTCACGTCGAGCTCGACGGGGTCCCCGAGGCGCTCGACGTGCTCGGCTACGACCCGCAGACGGCCGGCGGCCTGCTCGTCTCTTTGCCCGCCGAGCGCAGCGCCACGCTCGAGGCCGAGTTTTCCGCACGTCGGCTGTTCCTGCGCCGGATCGGGCGCGTCGAGGAGGGCGCCGGAGTCGTCGTGCAATGACCCATGGCCGGCGCGGGATGATCCACGGACGCTTCCAGCCGTTCCATCTAGGACATCTGGAGTACCTGCGTGGCGCAGCTGAGCATTCCGACGAGGTCTTCGTCGGGATCACGAATCCCGATCCGACCAGGGTCCTGCCGGAGCCGAGCGATCCAGCGCGGCACCTGCCGGAGGCGAATCCGTGGACCTACGCCGAGCGGCTGCTGATGGTGAAGGCCGCGGCGGCCGACCTCGGGCTGGGTGCCGACCGCGTGCACGTGATCCCGTTTCCCGTCAACCAGCCGGAGCTCTGGCCGGCGTACGTTCCTGACGGCGTGACCCAGTACCTGCGGCTCTTCAGCGAGTGGGGCGGGACGAAGCTCGAGCGGCTACGCGAGGCGGGTTACGAGGTCGTCGTGCTCGACGAAGGAGCCGAAAAGGAGGTCTCGGGGGCGGACGTTCGCGCTGCGCTGCGCGAGGGCGGCAACTGGGAGTCATTCGTGCCGACAGGCGTGGCGCGGGTCATCCGCGAGCTCGAGCGCGTTCCCGTCTAGTTTCCACGCGTGCATCCCATCGTCGTCCTGCTCCTCGACGGGCTCGGGGACCGCGCGCACCGAAGCCTCGGCGGCCGGACGGCAAACGAGGCGGCGCGGACCCCGAACCTCGACGCGCTCGCCGCACGCGGCTCGACTGGAGTGCTCTACGCGATCGGGCCGGGCCGTGCGCCTTCGAGCGAGGTGGCGCACTGGTCGATGCTCGGCTACCTGCCGGAAGAGTTCCCCAACCGCGCCGTGTTCGAGGCTCTGGGAGCCGAGCAGGAGGTGAGCCCGGAGGATGTCTTCGCCTTCGCGGCGCTGCGCCCGGCCGAGCGGAGGAATGGCGAGCTGTGGCTGACCGGCCGGCCACGCGACGGCGAGGAAGAGGAGAAAGCACGGGGACTCGTGGAGCGCTGCGCGGACATCGAGGTGGACGGCCTTCGCTTCACGCTCTCGCACCTGCGGCGAGGCGAGGCAGTCCTCCGGGTCGGCGGCGGCGCCGACGACCGCGTGTCCGACTCGGACGCGTTCTTCCGTGACCGCCACCCAGTCCTGCGTCCGCAGGCCGCTCATCGCGACGCCGAGCGGACGGCCCGCGCCGCCGAAGAGTGGACGCGGATCGTGATCGAGCGGCTCTCCGGTGAGCGGTTCAACGTGATCACGCTCAAGTGGTGGGGGAAACCGAAGGCGGTTCCGAGCTTTCTCGAGCGTCACGGCGTCACTGGAGCGTTCATCGCGGATTCGCGCTTTCTGCACGGGCTCGCGCGCGCCGTCGGCCTCGAGCCGCTGCAGGCGCCGGAGACGGGCGACCCCACAGCTGATCTTCAGGTCCGCGTCGAGCTGATCCGTGAGCGGCTCGCCGCAGGCGACACGTTCGTCTTCTCCCATCTGAAGGCGACCGACGCCGCCGGGCATACGAAGGATCCGGCGGTCAAGCAGCGGACGATTGAGCTCCTCGACTCCGAGCTCGGCGATCTGACCACGGACCGAGCGATCGTCTGCGTCACCGGCGACCACGCGACGCCCGCCTACCCCGCGGTGATCCACTCCGGCGATCCCGTGCCGCTCGTCGTCGCCGGCCCAGGTGTTCGCGCCGATCCCGTCGAGGCGTTCGGCGAGCTCGAATGCTCGCGCGGGATCCTCGGGCAGGTCCGGGGCCCCGACCTCATGCCGATCCTCTTGAACGCCGCCGACCGGCCCCTGTTTCTGGGGTCGCGACCGACGCCCTTCGCGGGCGCCGACGGCTATCCCGCGGTGTTCGACCCACTCGTGCTGTGAAAGCGGTCGAGGGGCGGATTCCCTTCCGCGGCTTCGAGACCTGGTACCGCGACGTCGGCCCGGAGGACGGGAACCCTCTGCTCTGCCTCCACGGCGGGCCCGGCTCGACGCACAACTACTTCGAGCCGCTCGAGCGGCTGGCGGACCGGAGTCGACGGGTGGTCTTCTACGACCAACTCGGCTGCGGAAACTCGGACCGCCCCGACGACCCGGAGCTCTGGACGCTCGACCTCTTCCTCGACGAGCTGCAAACCGTCCGCGACGAGCTGGGGCTCGAACAGGTCCACCTGCTCGGCACTTCGTGGGGCTCGATGCTCGCGCTCGAGTACGTGCTGGGAAAACCCAGCGGGCTGGTCAGCCTCACGCTGAATGCTCCCCCGACGGCGGCGGAGACGTGGGCCGCCGAGTCTGCACGCCTGCGCGCGCCGCTCGCGGAGGACGAGGCCGTCGCGGAGAAGCAGTTCTGGCAGCGCCATGTCTGTCGCCTAGATCCCTGGCCCGACTGCGTCTTGCGAGGGCGCGCCGGCAGGAACAAGCAGGTCTACGAGGTGATGTGGGGACCCCAGGAGTGGAATCCGACCGGGCGCCTCCGTGACTGGGATGTGCGCGACCGTTTGTCCGAGATCGACCTGCCGACGCTGATCACGTCCGGCCGGTACGACTGCTGCACGCCGAGGCTCGCCGAGGAGGCGCATCGGCGCATCCACGGGTCGGAGTGGGTGCTGCTCGAGGAAAGCTCGCACACAGCCTTCCTCGAGGAGCCCGAGCGCTTCCGCGCCATCCTGACCGACTTCCTCGCTCGGGCGGAGGCGGCCTGAGCGCCACGCATTTTCGCCGGCTCGCGGTCGCGACTGCGGTCTCCCTCTACGCGATCGTGATCACGGGGTCGCTCGTGCGCCTGACCGGGTCCGGCCTCGGCTGCGAGGGTTGGCCAGGCTGCGAAGAGGGCGCATTCTTCCCTGAGGCGGACTACCACGCCTTCGTTGAGTTCGGAAACCGCGTCTTCGGCGTCTTCCCGATCACCCTTTCGATCCTCACGGCGTTGTTCGCACGAGGCCGCGCCCGCTGGGTGTTCGCGACCACGCTGGCAGTGGCGGTGCTCACCGTAGCCGAGGCCCCGCTCGGGCTCGCCACGATCCGCTACGACCTGCCGGCCGGAATGGTGATCGTCCACTTCCTCCTGGCGCTGCTCGCACTCGGCGGTGCGATCGTCGTCGCGCTCGAAGCCGTGAGAGAGGAAAGAGGTGGCGCTGAAATCTCATTTCCGCGTGAGCTGCGGTGGGCGGGCGCCGGGCTGGCGGCCGCATGCCTCGTGCTGGTCGTGACGGGCACCTTCTCGACGGCCGCGGGTCCTCACTCGGGCGACGCGGACGTCGTGGAGCGACTGTGGCACCTGGACGACGCCGTCTACCTCCACGTACGGGTCACGGCCGTCTTCGGCGCTCTCTTCCTGTTCGTGCTCGGCCTGCTCGCTGCTCGCCGCAGTCTCGCGCCACGGCTGTTCCGCTCCGCGCTGGCGCTCCTCGGCGTCCTGCTGCTCCAGATGGCGGTGGGCGAGCTGCAGTGGCGGTTGGAGCTTCCGTGGGGGATCGTCGCCCTCCACGTCGCCCTTGCGGCCGGGGTCTGGAGCCTGACCGTGGCGCTTGCCTTTGCGCTCTGGCGGCCGCCTCGCTGGCTTCTGCCTCGAAACGCCTAAGCTGCGCGAAATGGCAGATGAGCTCCGCATTCACGAGCGACCTGAGCTCGAACGACCGATCCTGATCGCGGCCTTTCGCGGTTGGAACGACGGCGGCCAGGGCGCGTCGCTCGCGGCCGGCTACCTCGCGCGGCTGTGGGATGCAGAGCTGATCGCGGACCTCGATCCCGAAGAGTTCTTCGACTTCCAGGCGACACGACCCCACGTCAAGCTCGTGGATGGGATCACGCGGCACATCGACTGGCCCGAGACGTCCTTCTACCGCGCCCGCCCGGAAGGTTTCGACCGCGACGTCGTGCTGATGCTGGGTGTCGAGCCGAACCTCCGGTGGCAGGCGTTCACGCGGCTGGTCGTGGATTTCGTGGCCGAGCTCGGGGTCGAGCTGGTCGTCACGCTCGGCTCGCTCCTCGCGGACGTGCCGCATACGAGGCCGTGCCCGGTGACGGGGAGCGCGAGCGATCCGGACCTCGTCGAGCGGCTCGGCTTGCAGGCGTCTCGCTACGAAGGGCCGACGGGCATCGTCGGCGTCCTCCACGACGCGTGTCGGCGGGAGAGCCTGCCGTCGGTGAGCCTCTGGGCGGCGGTTCCGCACTACGTCTCGCTCACGCCGAGCCCGCGCGCGGCTCTCGCACTCTGCGAACGGCTCGGGTCGCTGCTCGACGCCGACATCGACGTGGCCGAGCTGAAGGAAGCGGCAGACGGCTACGTCGAGCAGGTCAGCCGCGCTGTCGCGACGGATGCGGACACCCAGGCCTACGTCGACGAGCTGGAATCGCGCGCGGACGAGCTGGACGAGTCTGATCTGCCCTCAGGCGAGGCGCTCGCCGCCGAGCTCACGCGCTTCCTCCGTGAGCGCGACCGCGAGAACGGCCCGCCGGACGCGGCGACCGAGCAGTAGCGAGGGGCTTGGGGTCAGACCCCGGCGTACCGGCGGTTTGGCTAAGCCCTCGCCGGGCCGGCTCGGGGTCAGACCCCTTGATAGGGCAAGACTTAGATTCTCCGCGAACGCGACCGTGCGAACGGCCGGCGGACGCCGCTATGGGGCGGTAGTCGCTGGAACGGAATACGTGGGCTCGAACGGCTCGACATCCGGATCTTTCAGGTCGTAGACCTGGACCACGTCTCGATTGATGATGACCTGGTACCGGCTCGCGCCCGTTCGGGTGCAGAAAAGCTTCGGGAAGCTGGCCTCGGCCGTCGCTTCACACTCGGTCGCCGCCGCGGGATGCGAACTATGTCTCCCTGCTGAAGGATGTAGACGTGCACTCCCGGCGGCTGCTGCCCCGTCCGCGTCTCTTCGTTCTGCCATCCGAAGGCGTAGACCGAGAAGGCCGCCACGGCTCCGGCAACCAGAATCGCTAGCGCCGCGAGCGCCTTCACGTGTGGCTAGGAGGCTTCGGCCGCGGGCTCGGCCTCGGGAGCCGACTCTGGCTCGGCCCCGTTCTTCGCCCCCGCCTGCTCCTGCGGCTTGCCCCTGCCGCGCTTCTTGCGCCGCCGGCGCCGGCGAGAACGGGACTGAAGCTTCGGCTGCGGGAGGTTCTCCGCCAGCGCTGCCGCGACCTCCTCGACCGATCCGAGCTCCTCGCGCGCGGTCTCGATCAGCCTCGTTGCCTTCGGCGTGTAGCCCTCGGCTGAGGCAAGCAGCGCCGCGCCGACCTCGATCGGAAGCTCCTTCGCCGTGTGGACGAGCTTGCCCGCATTCTCCTCGTGCCGATGACCGCGCGAGTTGGCGAGTGCCCCTAGCAGCCGCTTCGCCTCCGGATACTCGGCGCTCGCCCGGCGATCCTGGATCTTCCGCGTCGCCCGCGCCAGGCGCCAGGTCCAGCGCCAGAGGATCTGCTCAGGAGCATCGGCCTTGCCCTCCGCGAGCCCGCGGAGGAGGACGCGGACGCCCTGGGCGCGATCTTTCTCCCACGTCGGCGCCTGCGTCACCAGCGTGACGAGGTCGTCGAAGCTGGCGCGGTCGACGACCATCCCGACCCGGTCAGCGAGTGCCGTCATCCGCAGCCGCCGGTTCGGATTCTCCGCGGCGCACGTGAAGAGGAATTGCTCGAGCGCGCCGCGCGTCGTCTGCGCCTCGGTCAGCTTCTTGGCGAAGTCGACGCGCTCCTCGAAGCGAACCTGGCGGCCGGCAATCGTCGCCCAGAAGCGTTGCTCCTCCTCGTCGAGGTAGCGCGGATCGATCCGCTGCCACTCACGGGCGATCACCGACAGACGCCGTCGCACGTCGGGCGTGACGGGAACCAGCCACGGCGCCGGCGAGAGCTTGCGGCGTGCGCGGCGCTGGGCGCGTCGCCTCGGCGCCGGCGTGACGCGCGCACCTTCGCGGTAGAAGTCGGCGTCGAGCAGGCTGTGGAGCGAGATCACCCGCTCGCTGTGCGTCGCCCCCTTGGGAGTGAAATCGACGACGATGCCCGCCTCCTTGCGCGAATGCAGGCGCATGATCCGCCCGATCCGCTGCTGGTAGACGCGCCGGCTCGCAGTCGGTGCGAGGTGCATGCAGACCGTCGCCCGTGGGGAGTTCCAACCCTCGGCCAGCAGCATCGCGTTGATCAGGATGTCGATCTCGCCCCGTTCGTAGGCGGCGAGGACCTCCGCAAGCTTGACCGGCGGAGTGCGACCGCTGACGGCCTCGGCCTTCAGACCCGCGGCGCGGAACTCCCGCGCGAGGTTGTACGCGTGCTCGACTCCCGCGGCGTAGACGATGCCGGGCGTCGAGTCGAAGCGGTCGCGATAGAGGCTCGCGGCGGCCTGATTCAGGGCCTGGTGGTCGAGGACCTTGGCCAGCGCGCCCTCCTCGAAGTCGCCGCCGACGATCGGCACCGAGTTGATCGCCGCCGCGGGCGGCACCCGCAGATTTCGCAGCGGAGCGATCAGCCCACGCCGGGCGGCGTCTTGGAGCGGAAGGTCGTCGACCGACGCCGGGAACACGTCGGAGACCTGCTTCGCGATCAGCTGCTCGGTCGCCGTCATGCCGATGTAGACCGGCTCCGTCAGCGACCGGATCGCCGCGCTCGTCTTCTCGCCGAGCGCGGTGTGCGCCTCGTCGCAGATGACGAGGTGGTAGACGCCGCGCTCCAGATCCTTCACGTGCCTCGCGAACCAGGCGTATGTCTGGACGGTGATCAGTTCCTCTCGCGCGGGCTGCTCGCCGCGCGTGACGGCCGGCGCGAGCCGCTCGCCGTAGCCCTCCTCGGTGAGCTCGCGGTTGAACTGAGAGACGAGCAGGCGGCGGTGCGTGAGGATCAGGACGCCCATCGTTCGCGCCGCTTCGACGAAGCCGGCGGCGGCGATCGTCTTGCCCGACGCGGTCGGATGCCGGAAGCGGTAGCGCCGCTCGGCGCCCGGATCGTGCGTCGCGGCGGGCTCGAGCGGCTCGAGCTCCTCGCCGTTCTCGTCCTCCTCGTCCTCGGCCTCGAGCTCGGCCATTTCGTCGGCCGAGAGCTTGCCGTTGCCGTTCGCTTCAGCTTTACGCTGGTTCGCGGCGATCAGCTCGGTGAGCATCCCGGCAAGCGCGTCGATCTGGTGGCGCCGCAACTCGGTGCCCGACCTCAGCTTCGGCGGTCGCTCGCTGAGCACGCGCTCGAGCCCGAGCATGAACGCAAAGCGGATCTTCCACTCCGCCGACGGGTCGGCGCGGCCCGCCTCGATCTCCTTCAGCGCATCGTCGAGGGCACGGCGGCGGGCCGTGCCCGGAGCGAGCACGACGTCGGGGTCTTCGTCCCGATGGAGGAAGGGCTCGCCGGCCCAGCCTTCGGCGCGCTCGACATCCTCGACTAGCGCATGAGTCGCCTGAGTAGGAACCGTGGTCTGCTCGATAGCTTCGTGCAACACGGGCGGCACGTTCGAGTGCCGCAACCTCCGAAGAAAGATCGCGCCCGCTCAGTCCCCCGCGAGCGCTGTAGTCGCAGTGTACCCGAACTCCCGCCTAGAAACAGGACGCTCCGGCCCGTGTGAGAAACGTGACAATCGCGTAAGTGCTGAGTCCCAGCGCCGCGAGCGCCGCGAGCGCGGGGGCTGCTTCAGGCCGGTGCTGCAGCCCTGAGTTCAGCGAGAGGGCGGCCGGCGACGCGCTCGGAGACTCCGGTCTGGTCCAGGTACTTCGTGACGCCACCGAGGAAGAACGGCCAGCCGGCGCCCAGCAGGAGCGCTGTGTCGACGTCCTTCGCACTGCCGACGACGCCTTCGTCGAGCATGTGGCGGATCTCGTCGGCGATCGCCTCGAGCGCGGCCTGCTGGATCTCTTCGACGCTTCGTCTCGCGTCGCCGCGGACAGCGATCTCGTCCTTCCCCCCTGCGTAGTTGGCCAGCGTGTCCGAGAGTGGGAACCGGTCCGGGTAGGCGTCGTTCAGGGTCTGGAGCACGTGGTTGGCGACGCGGGGACCGACCATCTGGAGCAGGACGGACGGCGCCATCGGCAGGCCGAGCCGCAGGATCGCCTCGTCCGTCTCCTCGACCGTGTTCCCCTGCTCGAGCGCGTCCATGAGCACCGCCGTCATCCGGGTGAGCACGCGGTTGACGACGAACGCCGGCGCGTCCTTGGCGAGTACGGGTCGTTTGCGGAGCTTCGCGGCGACGTCCCACACCGTGGCGAGCGTGACGTCGTCGGTCTCGGGCGTGCGGATGATCTCGACGAGCGGCAGGACTGCGACGGGGTTGAAGAAGTGCAAGCCTGCGACGCGGTCCGGGTGCTCCAGGTTCGCGGCCATCTCGGTGACCGAGAGCGAGGAGGTGTTCGTCGTCAGCACGCATTCGGGCGAGACGACGGCCTCGAGGTCGGCGAACACCTCCTGCTTGACGCCCAGCTCCTCGAAAACCGCCTCGAGCACGAAGTCGCAGTCGGCGAAGTGCTCGTAATCGGTGCCGCCGGTGACGAGCGAGGCGAGGAAGCGGGCCTTGCCCTCGTCGTACCGGCCTTTCTGGACTTGGCTCTCGAGCTCCGCCCCGATCCCGGCGATGGCGTGGTCGACGATCTCCTGGTCGAGATCGCGAATCGCGATCGGGACCTCCAGGCGGCGAAGGAAGAGCGTCGCCAGCTGCGTCGCCATCAGCCCGGCGCCGACGATGCCGACCTTCTTGATCGTGCGGGCCTCCGCGTCCGGGCGGCCCGGGCTCTGCTTCGCGCGCCGTTCGACGAGGTCGAAGGCGTAGAGCGAGGCCTGCGCCTGGCGACTCGGGAGTAGCTCGGCGATCGCCTCCTCCTCGGCTTCGTAGCCCTCGTCGATGCTCCAGGTCGCAGCGCCCTCGATCAGCTCTAGAGCCCTGTACGGCGCCGGCGCTGCGCCGTGAAGCGAGTCGTCCAGCTGCCGCCTCGCCTTCGCAATTGCCCCCTCAATCTCTGAAAGGTCCGCCTCCCTACGGGGTGTGAACCCCTCCATCAGGATCGCGATCGACTCGTCGAGGAACTCGACGGGGTCGAGGAGCGCGTCGACGAGGCCGACGTCGTGCGCCTCGGTGCCGCTCAGCATCTTGTTCTGTCGCAGCGGATTGGTGACGATCACATTGATCGCGGCGTCCACTCCGGCGATCCGCGGAACGAGCTGGGTGCCGCCCCAGGCGGGGAAGAGGCCGAGGAAGACCTCTGGACAGCCAAAGTGGCGCACGGCAGACGAGACCGTCCGGTAGTCGCAATGCAGCGCGATCTCGAGGCCGCCGCCGAGGGCGGCGCCGTTGATCGCAGCCAGCGTGGGGTAGGGAAGCTGGGCGATCCGGCGGAAGAGCTCGTGGCCGGTGCGACTCCCGAGCCGCGCTGTTTCCGGGTCGATCCCGCTGAACTCCTTGATGTCCGCACCGGCGCAGAAGACGAACGGCTTGCCGGTGAGCACCATCCCCTGCCACGCACCGTTCTCGAGTTCGTCCAGCAGCCGCGTCAGCGACTCGAGCGCACTGCGTCCCAGCGATGTCGGCTTCGTGTAGTCCTCGCCGTTGTCGATCGTGACAAGCGCGAGGGGGCCGCCTTCCGTCTCGACCTGCGCGAGCTTGAACTCAGTCTCCAACCAGGCTCTCCCAGACGACCGCGGCCCCCATTCCCATGCCGATGCAGAGGGCGGTCAGCCCGTAGCGGGCCTTCGGCCGCTCGCGGAAGCCGTACGCGAGCTGCGCCATCAACCGGACGCCGGTGGCGGCGAGGGGGTGACCGCACGCGATTGCACCGCCGTAGGGGTTCAGCCTCGGATCGTCGGGCGCGACGCCCATTCCGTCGCACCACGTCAGTACCTGCACCGCGAACGGCTCGTTCAGTTCGACCAGATCGATGTCGTCCATCTGAAGGCCCGCCTGCTCGAGCACGCGCTTCGTCGCCGGGATCGGCCCGATCCCCATCAGCTCCGGCTCCACGCCCGCGAACGAAAACGCAACCAGCCTCATCTTCGGCTCCAGCCGGAGCTCGGCGGCCGCCGCCTCGGAGGCCAGCAGAGCCGCCGTCGCGCCGTCGGTCAATCCCGCGGAGTTCCCAGCCGTCACCCGTCCGCCGGCCCGGAACGGCGTGGGCAGCTCCGCGAGCCCGTCCATCGACGTCTCCGGCCGTAGGAACTGATCCTCGTCGGCCAGTGTCCAGCCCTCGTCCGTGAAGACGCTCATCGGGACGACGGTCGCGCGCATCACACCGTTCCGCCAGGCGGCCGCGGCGCGGGTCTGCGACTGAACGGCGAAGCGATCTGCGTCGTCCTTCGTGATCTGGGGGAAGCGGTCGTGCAGGTTCTCTGCGGTCGATCCCATCGAGATCGCGGAATCGTCGACGAGCCGCTCGGCCACGAACCGCGGGTTGAAGTCCACCTCTGCGCCCATCGGATGGTGGCCCATGTGCTCGACGCCGCCCGCGAGGACGACATCGGCCGCGCCCATCGCGATCTCGCCTGAGCCCGCCGTCACCGCGGTCAGCGCGCCGGCGCACATCCGGTCGAGCGCGAAGCCGGGGACGCTCTGCGGGATTCCGGCGAGGAGAGCGACATCACGCCCGAGCGTCAGGCCCTGGTCGCCGACCTGAGCCGTCGCGGCCATGACCACGTCACCGATTCGCTCCGGCGGTAGGCCGGGATTGCGCCGCAGCAGCTCGCGGACGACCTTGACAGCCATGTCGTCGGCCCGGGTCCGCCAGAAGTAGCCCTTCGGGCCGGCGCGCCCGAAGGCGGTCCGGATGCCGTCGACGAAGACGACCTCGCGTAGCTCCCGCGCCATCCAGCGATGACAATACTGAGATGGCCGAGGATTGGAACGCACATGCCGAGCGGGAAGACGCGCGTTTCCGTGACGGTGAGGATCGCATCCCGGATGATTCGGACGGCCGTCAGCGGCAGCTGACGCGCATCGGCAACGCCGCTTACGGTGCCGGTCTCGCCTATCTGATGCTCGGCGATCGTGAAGAGGCCGTGGTCTGGTTGACTCGCGCCGCCGACACCTACCGCGAGAGCTACGCCGACGCCCCGCCGGGCAGTTGGGGCCGGCGCGTCGCAATGATCAAGGCCAGCATCCTCGCCGAGGACTGGAGCGGCGCAGAGGACTACGCTCGCCACACGCTGGAAGACGGAGCTGCCGACGCCGACAGCCCGATCGGCCGCTACGCCGCCGTGCTCGCACTGCTCACGCTCGGCCGCGACGAGGAAGCCCGTCCGGTCGCGGACTCGATCCGTGAGCGCGGCGATTTCCCCCACGACGTCGCCAACGCACTCGCAACGCTCTCCGCCGAGGACACGCTCGGCTACACCTACGCGGTCGAGAGCGTCCTCGAGTCGTTCGAGCAGCGGGACGAGTACCTGGAGGAGATCCCCGTCGCCGACACGGTCGTCGTGCTGCAGGCGCTCGCCGAGCGGCGCGGCATCGCCGCCGACCTCACCTCCCCGCTGCTGCCTTCCTAGGCCTGCTCGTCCCGTTCCGGCGTCTGCGGATGCATGATCGCCGTGATGGTCAGCATGTCCTCGCTCTCGTCTTCGAGGCGCTCGAAGGTCGGGACGAGCTCGGACAGCACCTCGAGCGCCTTCTCCGGGGAGATGCGGACGTTGATCCGCACGAACCGGAACTGTCCCTTGTCGCCGTACGCATTCCAGCCCTGCTGGACGTCCTCGACAACGGTCGCCTGCAGGTCCGACGCCCCGGCCGAGACGAGCTCGGGCGCCACCTTCAGCGTCCGCGCGGCCGCGCGATACGGCTTCTCTCTTCCCTTGCCCGAGGCGACCTGCTGGATCAGGCCGCACTTCAGCAGCATGCGAACGTGGAAGTGGAGGTGACCGGGATCGACGCCGAGCTTCTGCGCCAGCTCGCGGTTCGACATCGCAACCTCGGCCTCGCCAAGGGCCTCGAGGACGCGCAGCCGAAGCGGATGCCCGAGCGCCTTCAGCTGCTCGGGCCGATCGATCATCAGGACGTCCGGGATCGGGGCGGGCTCGGGGACGGTCGTGCTCACCGGGCTATTTATACGCTTCCGGCAACACCTGTCTAGGTTCGACGTCACCACTGGCATTACGATCGAGAAACGCATATGTGATTCCACGGCTGGAACGGACGAGGCTGGCGGGGGTCGCAGGGCTCGGAGGCTCCGCGAATGTCCTGCGAACGGCGTCGGCCTTGTCGGCGCCGACGGCGATGAACACCACGGTCTCGGCGCCCTGTAGCACGGGCAGCGTGAGCGTGACGCGATCGACGCCGGTCCGGTGTACCGCCACGGCTCGGCGCGCCTGCTCCTCCAGCGCCGGCTCGTTTGGAAACAGCGACGCGGTGTGGCCGTCGGCTCCGATCCCGAGCACGACGAGATCGAGCGCGACACCTCGTAGCTCGTCCTCGTACAGCTCGGCAGCGTGTTCGGCCGGGAGCTCTCCCCGAACTCGATGCTCCGCGCCCGGACTGCGCTCGAGCCGGTCGAGTAGTCGTTCTCGAATGAGCCGGTAGTTCGAGCGCTCGTCATCCGGACGCACGCAACGCTCGTCGGCGAACCAGAGCTCCGACCGGCTCCAGTCCGGCGCCAGGCTCGCTGCGACCTCGTATACCGGCCCCGGCGTCGATCCGCCGGAGAGCGCGATGTGCCCGCCGCGAGCGGCCGCCGCGGCGAGCAGCTCCGCCGCACCCCGGCGCGCGGCGTCGGCGCTCGCCGAGACTCGGAGCTCTACTTCCAATCAGTTCTCGCCGGCTGCGAGCTCGCGACTTCGGTCCATCGCCGCCTGGATCGCGTTCAGGAACGCCGCGCGCACTCCGGCCTGCTCGAGCTCGCGGATCGCGCGAATCGTCGTCCCGCCCGGCGAGGTCACCATCTCGCGCAGCTCCACCGGATGCATCTTCTCGTCGCGGAGGAGCTTTGCCGTCCCGAGCATGGTCTGGACGACGAGCTGCGTTGTATCTTCGCGCGACAGTCCGAGCAGGATGCCCGCCTCGATCATCGCCTCGGCGAGGAGTGCGAAGTACGCGGGACCCGACCCGGACACGGCCGTTACGGCATCCATGTAGCGCTCCGGCACCCGAACGACGCTGCCGACGTGCAAGAGGACGTCCTCGGCCAGGGCCAGATGCTCGTCGTCGGCATGTGCTCCCGCGCAGAGGCCGGCGACCCCCTCGTGCACCGTCGCCGGCGTGTTCGGCATCGCCCGCAGGACGGGGACCCCCGGCGCGATGCGGTCCTCGATCAGGCTCGTCGGAACGGCGGCGGCGATCGAGAGCACCGTCTGCTCGGGCGAGAGGATCCCGCCGATCTCGCCGAGCAGCGTGTCGAAGTCCTGGGGCTTGACGGCGATGACGACCATCGCGGCTCCGTTCACGGCCTCCGGGTTCGACGTCGTCGCGTGGACGCCGTGACGCTCGGCAAGCTCCCGCGCGCGCTCCTCGCGCCGCACGGTGACGACGATCTCGTCCGGCTTCCGCCAGCCGGTGCTGAGCAGACCGGTGAGAAGCGCTTCGCCGATCTGGCCGGCGCCGAGGATGGCGATTCGGCGCTCGTCGACGGCCATGGGGGGAGTCTAGGAGGGTTTGGCGGAATGCGGCACAGACTGTATTTCGCTAAACCCTCCTACGAGCCGGAGAGCTGCTGGACCACGGCGGCGATCTGCTGCAGCCGTTCCTCGTCCAGTTCGCCACCCTGCGTGATCGCGTTCGCCTCGAGTGTGATGCCACCCTCGTAACCGCGCTCCACGAGGCCGGTGAGGAAGCCCTGCAGGTCGAGGTTCCCTTCGCCCGGAAGGAGGTAACGGCGACCGTTGCCGTCGCGCATCCGGCCGTCGAAATCCTTCAAGTGGACGTGCGTAACGCGATTGTCGGCCCAGAGCCAGTCGGCTGTGATGCTCTCGGCCACCTGGCCGTGGAAGCCCAGGAACTCGGTGTCAAGCGTGACCCGGCACCGAGCGTCGCGCTCGAGCGCCAGCTGGATGTTCGCGAGCGGCGTTCCCCAGGTGCCCTGGATCGTCTCGACGGCGAGGACGACGTCGTACGCCTCGGCGGTATCCAGGCAGGCCGGCAGGCGGTCGAGGTTGCGCTCGATCGCTTCGTCGCCGGACGGCTCCTCCCAGAGGTGGAGGACGACGGTCTTCGCTCCGAGCGCGGCCGCGGCCCGGCAGTTGACCTCGAGCGACGCGAGCGCCTCCTCGCCCTCGTCGCCGTCGTCGCTGCCGAGCCCGGCTCCGATCGCCTTCTCCGCATGGAGTACCGGGAAGGACAGCTCCGAGGAGCGCAGATCCTCGACGACGTCGTCGAGGTGCCCGTACCAAGCGTTGTGGACTTGAAGCTCGTAGCCCGTCGCACCGAGCTTCGGCGCATGCTCGAGGATCGCCTTGTGGTCGGTCTGGTTGGGATCCTCCGTGACGATCCCGGTCGAGCAGAGGATCGCCGGGCTCATAGGTGGTCGGGATGATGTCCGTCGTGTCGACCGGTCATTGCAGACGGCCGAGCGGGCGAAGCCCGCACGGCCTGAAGGAGCCACCGCAAGCGGCGTCTCATGCCGCCATACGATCGGATCGCACCGGCAAGAGCCCCCGGGCGAAGCCCGCGAGGAGATACGTGCTCGCCAGGCCCTGCCACTCCCCATAGGGCGCGAGCAGCTCCGCAGTGTCCTCGGGCTCGGCGCGGCGGCCGAGCAGCGCACTGCAGAGCTTGATCAGGCCAAGGTCGCCCACGAGCCCGAAGTGGTAGCAGCCGAGGCCCTCGAGGCCGATCACTCCGACCGACCAGGGCCCGAGGCCGCGCTCGCGCTCGAGCCGGCGGGCCGCGCCTGCGGGTGGAACGCCCCGCAGGCGCTCGAGATCCAACGTTCGGCAGACCCGGACGATCGTCGCCGCCTTTCGCGCCGAGAGGTCGAAGCGCTGCTGCAGCGTGGCCGGCGCAAAGTCGCAGAACGCCGCGGGCCGCGGCGACGCGTAGAGAACGCCGTCCGTCGGGCACGTCGCGCGGATCAGCCGCAGCTCGATCCTTCGCGCCCGCTTCGACTCGATCAGCTGGCCGCAGACCGCACGGAGTAGTGCGTGCGTGACGGTTCCGAGCCGCAGCGGCCGCTTGCCGCGCAGCTCGCGGATAGATCTGCCGAGCAGCTCGTCGGTGGCGAATCGACGCAGAAACTCCGAGTGGTCAGCCTCGAGCGGCAGCACCTCCTTCAGCCGTTCCAGCCCTTCCTCGCTCAGGGCTCGGAGCGCGATTGCACCGTCCGTTTCCTGCCAACACGCTGCCCGCTCCAGCCGGCCGCCGAGCTCGAACAGGCAGACCAGGATGCGGCCGTCGAAGCGGCGCGTGGCGTCGCCGACGAGGCGCGTGGATTCGCGCAGCGAGAAAGGCCCTCGCGCTCGGACGAGGTCCTCGACCATGCCGGGCACCATACGGCCGGGGACGGCTAGCGTTGTCCACAGCGTGAGCGAGACGATCGATCCTCGCACGGACATCGGCCATATCCACCTGAAGGTCTCGGATCTCGAGCGCGCGATTCGCTTCTACCGCGACGTGCTCGGCTTCGAGCTCAAGCAGCGGATGGGCGACGAGGCGGCATTTCTCTCGGCGGGCGGCTACCACCACCACATCGGTCTGAACACGTGGCAGTCGAAGGGCGGCTTCCCCCCGCCGCCCGGGACGACCGGCCTCTTCCATTTCGCCATCCGCTTCCCCGATCGGCCGGCGCTGGCGCGCACCCTCAAGCGGGTGCTCGAGGCCGGGATCCGGATCGGTGCCTCCGACCACGGCGTCAGCGAGGCGATCTACTTCGCGGATCCCGACGGCAACGGCATCGAGATCTATCGCGACCGGCCGCAGGAGGAATGGCCGCGGGCGCCTGACGGGAGCATTGCGATGGTGACCGCGCCGCTCGATCTCGAAGGGCTGCTGGCGGAGGCTGCTTGAGCCTGCGCGTTTCTCGCACCGGCCGTCGTGCTCGTCCTGGTCTCGCCCTCTCTGGCCGGCGCGAGGAGCGGCCCGGACGTCAGGAGCAATCCGAGCGCTGCTGCACCGGCAGATGGCGCTCGTCAAGGATGGGAACTTCCGCGCGCTGTACAAAACGACGACGACGCCCGCTTCCGCGCCGGCTGTGATTACGACAGGTTCGTTCGGATTCAGCGGCGACTGCGGCTGAGACTCGGCCGACAGCCCAGGTCGATCGGATCCGGGTCCGCTTCCTGACTGCGAGGCGCGCAGTCGTCGCCTACCGCTATCTCAAGAACCGACCGGCCCTTCTTGTGGGTGAGCTTCAAGGCCGGCGATCTCTACGTCAAGATCGGCAGGCGCTGGTACGACGAGCACGACCGGACCGGCTGCTGAGGCGGCTGCTATACCTCAGAGACGGGAATGACTAAGCCCGTCGAACAGCTCGACCAAGTGGTGATCCGGTTCGCCGGTGATTCCGGCGACGGCATGCAGCTGACCGGGGGACGCTTCACCGCGGAGACTGCCATTCTCGGGAACGACCTCTCGACGCTGCCCGACTTCCCGGCCGAGATCCGCGCGCCGGCGGGGTCATTACCCGGCGTCTCGGGCTTCCAGATCCACTTCTCCGACCACGACATCCTCACCCCGGGCGACGAGCCGAACGTCCTGGTGGCGATGAACCCGGCCGCGCTCCGCACCAACATCCGCGACCTCCCGAACGGCGGCACGTTGATCGTCAACCGCGACGCGTTCACCGACCGCAATCTCGACAAGGCGGGGTACACGTCGAACCCGCTCGAGGACGACTCGCTCGACGAGTTTCGCGTTCACGAGGTGCCGCTGACCTCGCTGACGCTCGAGGCGCTGAAGGACCTGGAGATCACGAAGCGCGAGGCCGAGCGCTCGAAGAACATGTTCGCGCTCGGGCTCATGTCCTGGCTCTACCACCGGCCGGTGGAGGGGACGATTGCGTACCTGGAGAAGAAGTTCGCGTCGCGGCCGGAGATCGCGCAAGCGAACGTCATTGCGTTCAAGGCCGGCTGGGCGTACGGCGAGACGAGTGAGGACTTCGCGGTCACGTACGAGGTCGCGCCGGCTCCCCTTCCGCCCGGCACCTACCGGAACATCCGCGGCAACCAGGCTTTGGCGTTGGGCTTGATCGCCGCGAGCGTGAAGAGCGGGCTGCCGCTGTTTCTCGGGGCCTATCCGATCACGCCTGCCTCGGAGATCCTCGAGGACCTGTCGCGCCGGAAGGACTTCGGCATTCGGACGTTTCAGGCCGAGGACGAGATCGCCGCTGTGGGGGCTGCCTTGGGCGCCAGCTTCGGCGGTGCTCTGGGCGTGTGCACCTCAAGCGGTCCGGGCGTCGTGTTGAAGATGGAGACGATCGGCCTGGCGGTGGCTCTGGAGCTGCCGCTGCTGATCCTCGACATCCAGCGCGCCGGTCCGTCCACGGGAATGCCGACCAAGCCTGAGCAGGCGGACCTGCTGCTGGCGATGTGGGGGCGGAACGCGGAGTCGCCGGTGCCGGTGGTGGCCGCATCGACGCCGGGAGGCTGCTTCGAGAGCGCGATCGAGGCGGCGCGGATCGCGTTGAAATACCGGACGCCGGTTTTTCTCTTGTCGGACGCGTATCTGGCGAACGGATCAGAGCCGTGGCTGATCCCCGATGTCGAGTCATTGCCGGAGATCCCGGTCGAGTTCGCCGAGCAGCCCAACCACGAGGGTGGGTTTCTGCCGTACTTGCGAGATTCGGAGACGCTCGCGCGGCCGTGGGCGATTCCGGGCACTCCTGGTTTGGAGCACCGGATCGGGGGGCTGGAGAAGGCGGATGGGACGGGCAACGTCTCCTACGACCCCGACAACCACGACTACATGGTTCGCGTGCGCGCGCAAAAGGTCGCGGGGATCGCGGCCGACATTCCAGACCTCGAGGTCGACCACCAGGAGGGGGCGGACCTCTTGGTACTCGGCTGGGGAGGGACGTACGGCCCGATCGCGGCGGGCGTGCGGCGGGTGCGGCAGGCGGGCGGCAAGGTCGCACAGGCGCACCTGCACTACCTGAATCCGTTCCCGCGCAATACCGGCGACGTGCTGCGGAGCTACGACAAGATCTTGGTGCCCGAGATGAATCTCGGCCAGTTGCTCAAGCTCGTCCGCGCTGAGTTCCTTGTCGATGCGGTCGGCTACAACAAGGTGCGCGGCCTGCCGTTCCGCTCGTCCGAGCTGGCCGAGGCGATCGAGGGGATGCTGTGAGCGAGGGCAACGGCGGCGATCCCAAGCTCGTCCAGCTGACGGCAAAGGACTTCAAGTCGGACCAGGAGGTCCGCTGGTGCCCGGGGTGCGGCGACTACGCGATCCTCGCCGCGATGCAGAGCTTCATGCCGGAGCTCGGAGTCCCGCGCGAACGGACCGTGTTCGTGTCCGGAATCGGCTGCGCGGCGCGCTTCCCGTACTACATGCAGACGTACGGGATGCACTCGATCCACGGGCGGGCGCCGGCGATCGCGACGGGGCTGTCGACATCGCGGCCGGACCTGTCGGTTTGGGTGGTGACCGGCGACGGGGACGCGCTATCGATCGGCGGCAACCATCTAATCCACTCGCTGCGCCGCAACGTGAACATCAAGATCCTGCTCTTCAACAACCAGATCTACGGGCTGACGAAGGGCCAGTATTCGCCGACGAGCCCACTCGGGACGAAGAACAAGACGACGCCGATGGGGTCGCTGGACTACCCATTCAACCCGGTGTCGCTTGCGCTGGGCGCGGAGGCGACGTTCGTCGCGCGTTCGATCGACACCGACAAGAAGCACTTGACCGACGTGCTGCGTCGTGCAGCGGCGCATCCTGGGTCGGCCTTCGTCGAGATCTACCAGAACTGCAACGTCTACAACGACGGCGCCTTCGACGCGGTAAAAGAGCAGAAGGAGAACCAAATCCTCTTGAAGCACGGCGAGCCGGTGCGGTTTGGTGAAGAGGGCGAGCGCGGCGTCGTCCAAGGCGCGAACGGGTCGATGGAACTCGTGGACGTGACCGAGGTGGGCGAGGAGGCGCTGGTCGTCCACGACGAGCACACGGAGCATTCGTCGCTCGCGTACGCGCTGTCCCGCCTGTCGCACACACCGCACGGCCCGACGCCGATCGGAATCTTCCGCGACGTCGAGCGCCCCGTCTACGACGCGTTAATGGCAGAGCAGATCGAGTCGACGCGACAGGAGCTGGGCGAGGGCGAGCTTGGCAAGCTCCTCCACGCCGGCGACACGTGGGCGATCAGGTAGCTCTCGAGCGCTAACGAACGCTGCGCTACGTCGCCGCGATCGTGGCTCCGCCGATGTTTGCGGACTGCGGATCGACGACGACCGAGTAAGTGCCAGCAACTGAGAGCGTCGCGCTCGCGGCCCCGCCGTTCGTGCCGAGGAGGATCGTCGCGACGGTGACCCCGTCCGGACGCTTGATCGACAGCACGAACGAGCAGCACGTTGACGTCCCGACGGTCACGCCCGACGCACGCACCGTCACCCGCTGGCCCGCGGCCCCGGAGAACGACAGCACCGCGTTCTGACCCGGCGTCCCGAGCGACACGCTCACGCCCGGACCGCCGACCGTCAACGACCCCGACATATCCGGCGGCACTTCGTAGAGCGTCGCCGTCGCGCCTCCCACGTCCATTCCCTGCGGGTCGAGTACGACCTTGTACATCCCGCTCACGGGCAGCACCTTCGTGTCGACGAAGCCGCCGTTCGTTCCGAACAGCGTTCCCATCACGAGGCTAGACCCGTCCGGCTTCACGATCCCGATTTTCGCCGAGCAGCATGTCGAGCTCCCGATCGTCACGCCGCTCAGCTTCAGGCTCACCCGCTGGCCGGCTAGACCCGAGAACGACAGCGCGGCGTTCTGGCCCGGCGAGCCGACGGTCACGCTGACCGGCGCGCCGCCCGGCGCAATCGAGCCGGTCACGTCCTCCGGCACGTCAAACGCCTGCAGCGTCACGGAGCCGGAGTCCATCCCCTGCGGATCGACCATGACCGAGTACGTTCCGGTCGAAGGCAGTCGTACGGTGTCGATGATCCCGCCGTTTCGGCCCATCAGCACGGGCTGCGTCACGCCGGGAATCGACAGCTTCAGCGAGCAGCACGTCGACGTTCCGACGGTGACGTTCGAGGCTCGGACAAGGATGCGCTGACCGGCGGTCCCTTGGCGAGTCGCCACGGCGTTCTGGCCTGGCACGGATCCTGCGGAGACTGTCGTGGGACCGGTGAGCGGAACGGACGCATCCGGCGGCACGTCGTAGAGCGTCACCGTCGCCGAGCCCACTTCTGCCCCGAGTGGATCGACCACCACGTTGTACGTCCCCGTCGTCGGCAACACCTTCGTGTCGACGAACAGGCCGTTCCGCCCGAAGAGCGCCCCGGGGAATACGTCCGGGATCGACACGTACGCCGCGCAGCACGGCGACGTCCCGATCGAGACATCGCTCATCTTCAAGCTGACCCGCTGCCCGGCCAGACCGTGGAAGGAGAGGACCGCGTTCTGCCCGGGCACCGGGCCCGTCGTCACCGAGACAGCCGCGCCGCCCGGTGAGATCGACGCGGTTACATCGGGAGGAACGTCGTAGAGCGTCAGCGTCGCCGAGCCGAAGTCCGCGCCGATCGGATCGACGAGGATCGTGTACGTCCCTGTCGTCGGCAGCACCTTGGTGTCGACAAGCAGCCCGTTTCGGCCGAAGAGCGAGGGCTGGACGAGGCCCGGAACCGAAACCCAGGCCGAGCAGCAGGGCGAGGAGCCGATCGTGACGCCGGAGAGCTTCAGCGCCACTCGCCGGCCGGCGACGCCCTGGAACGTCAGCGTTGCGTTCTCGCCCGCGGACGAGGTCGTCGTCACCGGCGCGCCGCCCGGCTCCAGCACGTAGTTCTGTACGGCCATGCCCGAAACGGAATGGGAATCGGTTTCGGCAGATGCGGTTACCGCGATCGCGCCGCTGCTCGAGGGCGTGAACGAGCCCGTGAAGAGTCCGTCAGCCCGCGACGTCAGTGCGACCGGCGCACCATTGACCGACACGGACGCCTCGACGCCCGGAGTGGCGCAATGTGTTGCTAGCACGCCGATCTCGAGCGCCTCACCGACCCGAGCCTCGAACGCCGGTGCAGGCGCGTCGACCCACACACGAGGCGCTCCCGCACACCGCACGGCGGAGTTCACGTTCAGCCGACCGCCGGTGCGCACCACATCCTGCAGCCAGCTCACCGGATCGACAGAGCGCAGCAAGAGCGCCTTCAGCCCGACGTCCGAAGCAGCCGGGAACGCCGCTTTCGCCAGCGCAGCGGCCCCTGCAACGTGCGGCGCGGCCATCGACGTCCCGGAGTCGAAGCGGTATCCGCCGCCGGGCGACGTGGAGAAGACGTTCATCCCGGGTGCGGCCAGATCGACAGCGGCACGCCCGTAGTTCGAGAACCAGGCAAGGTCGTCATCGGCGTCGCTCGCGGCGACCGACACGACGTTCGGGACGTCGTACCCAGCGGGATACACCGGCTCAGCGTCGTTGTCGGAGAAGTCGTTTCCGGCGGCAGCGACGAACAGCGAATCGCGGGAATCCGCAGTCTGGATCGCGTCGAGCATCGCCTGCGAGAACCCGTCGCCACCGTAGGAGTTGTTCGTGACGTCGGCGCCGTTGGCAGCCGCGTAGAGGATCGCGCTCACCGCATCGGCCGCCGTCCCGCTGCCGTCCGCGCCGATGAACTTCAGACCCATCAACCGCACCTGCTGGCTGACGCCCGTGATCCCGACGGCGTTGTCCCCGACCGCGCCGATCGTCCCGGCGACGTGCGTGCCGTGGCCGTTGTCGTCGGAGGGATCGTTGTCGTTATTTGCAAAGTCCCAGCCGCGCCAGTCGTCCACGTAGCCGTTGCCGTCGTCGTCGACGCCGTTCGAGCGGCAGGCGTCGCAGCTCTCAGCCGGATTGACCCACCGCGCGCCGGCGAGGTCGGGATGGTTGAAGTCGACGCCGCTGTCGATCACGGCGACGACCACGCCGGGGCTACCGGTCGTGACACCCCACGCTTCGGGCGCGTCGATCTTCCCGAGGCCCCAAAGTTGATCGAAGTGTGGATCGGACGTCGAGGCCCGGAGCACGTAGTTCGGCTCGGCGTACTCGACGCGCCGGTCGCGCTTCAGCGCGCGCAGCGTCGCCGTCATCCTCCCGGCCGGCACCGAGGCGAGCACGCCGTCGATGCGGCTCCACCGCTTCCGGACGTGGGCAGCCCAAGGCGCGAGCACCTCGTCCTGTTCGGCGCGCGTGACGCCGTCCCGGAAGCCGACGATCACCTCTGCCGGCTGCCCTGGAGCGCCCACAGCCGCAGGAGCGGCCACGATCAGCCCGACGAGAATTCCGAACGCGGCCAATCGCAGCCGCAGCCACTGGGCCATCTCGCTCAGCGCTTCTTCAGTGCGACGAGGGTTCTGAATGCCCGGGATGGATCCGGCGTTTCCGGCTTCCGCGCCGCGCGAAGCGCGCGAAACGAAGGTCGATACATACCGACGACCGGGCCGCTCGTCTTCGAGGCGGTTCGCTTGCTCACGCCTCACACCTCCTGAACTGCCTGGGCGTAGGCCGCGTCCGCCTATTTCACTTCCGTGCGTTGAATCGGTTCCTGCGCCGAGTCGCTCGATCCCTCGGCGCAGGGACTTCCGTTTCTAACCGCTCCCGACGCCGACGAGGCCGCCGACGCGCACCAAAGCACCCCCGACGTTCGTCGAGAGCACCGTCAATGCGCCCAGCGCCGCGGCGGTGATCACCGCCAGCACGACGCCGTACTCGGCCATGGTTTGTCCGTCCTCGCGACGGAGTTGACTGAGCTGCAGCATGCCCGTCATCCCCTCTCCCTCGAGAGGGAGGCCGCTGAGTTGTCTTCCGCGATCGCGTCCGGGCACGCCGGAACCTCCTGGTCAATCTTTCGGGCGTGCCGCAAGCGCCGCCTGTCTCCCCAAAGGATCGGCGGAACCGGGGCAGGTGAAGATCCCTGAATCGGGCTCCCTCACCGTGAGGGGGAAAAACGTCTAGCGCGGCCGCAGGCGCCAAACGTCGTCCCCGCTGAAGCTGGGGACCCAAAGCTCCGCAGGGTCGTCCGGGACGACGAACGGCCCGCTTCCGACGCGGATCGTCTCTTTGACGCGATTCCGCTTGATGTCGACTCGCGTGACGGTGTTGCTGCGTAGGTTCGGAACCCAGAGGTCGCCCGCCACGATTCCCGCGTCGACCGGCTGGACGCCCATGCCGCGAATCAAACGCACGCGCCGGTTCGTGCGCTCGTCGACGCGCGCAATCGAGCGTGAGCCCTGGACGGACGCGAAGACCGTGTAGCCCTTTGCTGCAAGCCAGACGGGCTTGGCTCCGACCCGCACGCGCTTGACCACGCGATTGCGCGCGGGGCTGATCCGAGCAATCGACGGCAGCGCCAGGTCGCCGACCCAGACTGCTGAACGCGAGATCGCCAGGCCGCCCGGCTGTTGGCCGGTCCGGATCCGCTGGGCAACTCGGTTGGTGGCGGGATCGATGCGGAAGACAGTGCTCTCGCCGAAGTTCGTCACCCAGACCGAACCGAAGCCGTAGGCGACGTCGTACGGCTGGAGTCCGACGCGAATCGTGGCCGTGACGGTGTTCGTCTCTGGATCGATCCGCTGCACCGTCGCGTCCCTGAAGTTCATGAGCCAAATCGAGCCGGCCCCGGCTGTGATTCCGCACGGGCCGCTGTCGACGGCGATGCGCTTGACGACCTGGCTCGTACCGGTGTCGATCCGCACGACCTCGTCGTCGGCGAACACCGTTGCCCAAGCTGAGCCGTCGGCGAGAGCGACCGAGCAGGGCTGGGTCCCGACCTTGATCTTCGCCACCAGGTCGACCGCGCCGCTCGAGCCCTCGGCGCCGGTGACGAGGGCGAGCGAGGCGACGGCGAGAAGACCGAGTCTTCGCATTCATTTGGACAGACGTCCTCTGGCGAGGAAAGGAATTGAGTTCCCGTTAAGCAGAAGGCCCGCCGATGCTGGCGGGCCTTCCTGGAGAGAGGGAGATGGGTTGGTTGTTAGGAGAAGCTTTAACGGTCACGCCGGCAAAGCCGGCATGACCTCCTATGGTCGGCGTCGCAAGCGCCCGCCTTGGTTACTCCCCGTCGTCCGGATGCGAGGTGACCACGGTCTTGACGGTCTCACAGTTCACATGGACGTCGGATTCCTTCGAGTTGAGCCAGACGACGTCGTTGCCTTCGCCGCAGTCGATCTGATCGACCATGCGGTCCCTGGCAATCGCGTGCATCTTGTCGTTCCCGGCGCCGCCGTTCTCGACATCGGCGCCACGGCCGACCCAGATCCGGTCGTCGCCGTTGTCACCGTTCACGACGTCGTTGCCCCAGCGGCCGCGGAGAACGTCGTTCCCCTCGCCGCCGTTGACGGTGTCATTGCCCGGGCCGCCCCAGGCACGGTCGTTCCCGCCCTCGCCGTTGAGGGTGTCGTTCCCCCGACCGCCGTGCAGGCGGTCGTTCCCGTCGCCGGCGTTGACGGTGTCGTCGCCGCCGCGGGCCCAGATCAGATCAGCGCCTGTGGTGCCTGTCAGCGTTTCGCCGTTGTGGGTGCCCTTGATGACGATGACGCGGTGGGCGACAGCGGCACTCACGAGCCCGAGCGCCACGAGCGCGACGAGCGTGAGAACTCCGAGTCGAATCGTCCTTTTCACAGCTGAAAACCTCCTTGGCTTGTGTTTGGACTATTCCCGGTCGTCATGAGCACGCCGTAGGCGAATCGAAAGGATTTCGCGCGAAGTTGTTAGCCCGCCGTTAGGACCTAACGCGCGAACAGGTCGAGGCGCCAGCCGTTGCGCTGCATGAAGCTGCCCCTCGGGTACTCGAACTCCATCTCCCCAGCAGCGTGAAGCCGAGCTTCCGGCAGATTGCGTTCGACGGCGCGTTATCGACCGACGGAAAGGCGTGGAGGAACCGGTGCTTCCGCTCCGACCGGGCCGCAGCGATCGCCTGGCCGGTCGCTCTGCCCGCAATGCCCCCGCCCCTGGAAGGCAGGAAGCACTGCCCACCCGATCTCGTCAACCTCCTGGTCGCGCCAGATCCGCGGCCAGTAACCCACCCAACCGACGCCCTCACCCGTCGCTTCGTCGACGATCTTGAAAAGCCCGGATTCCGCCTTCACGTAGCGGGCTTGACGTTCGACGATCTTCGTGGCTTTCAGGGCCGCCGAGGTGCTCCGTCATCGCCAACAGTTGCTCGAGCAGCGGAAGGTCGCCCTCGCCCCACGGCTCGAGGCGCACGGTGCTCTGGTCGGACACTAGCCGCCGATGCCCATCGATACGGCTTCGTCGAAGCAATCGCGGTGGTAGGCGACAGGCTTCGGCTCCGGTCCCGTCCACTCGATGATGCGCCCACGGTCGTCTTCCTCGATCGCTTTGTCGCAGAAGGCGCAGGTCCACCCAACCGGCGTTGGAACCTCTTCTGGGAAGTCGCCGAACTCGGTCACGGCAGCTCCGGATCGATCCGGACCACGATGTCGCCGTCGACCTCGACGAGCGCGTAGTGCCCGGCCCGCGCCGGCCCCGGATTCACGATCTGCGTTCGTCCGATCTCGTCCGTCCCTTGGGCCTCGTGGATGTGGCCGCACAGCGTCAGGTCCGGTTGCGCCCGCTCGATGAACGCACGGATGACCGCGCTTCCGACATGCTCGCCGCTCGGGAGCCGATCGCAGGCCGTCTCGCTCGGCGGAGCGTGCGGGCAGAAGATCTTCACTCGGCACTCCTCGACAGCCCGGAAGCCGTCTTCGATCCGCCGGCCGAGCTCGTCGTCGGGGAGCTCGTAAGGGGTGCGCAGCGGCGACTTCGGGGCGGCCGAGACGCCGAACACCCCGACATCGCCGAACGTAAAGCCACGGCTGTCCAGGGCGACTCCCAGCTCGGCGAGGCGCGCGTCGATCGCGGGGGAGTCCATATTCCCGGCGAGTGCGAGCAGGCGGGGCGCCAGCGAGCGCCAGTCCTCGACCGCCTGCGCAGCCTCGTCCGGCGTGCCGTTCGTCGTGATGTCGCCGCCGATGAGCAGCAGGTCGACGGCGCCGAGCCTCGCCATCGCACTCGGTACGGCATCGAAGCGGTCGTGCACGTCGACGAGGTAGGCCACCTTCATCGCGCATCCCGAACGGTACTGAGACGCTCGAGCCGTCTGCGAAGCCGCTCGACGTCTGCGCGGCGGCCGGTGAAGAGCTCGCAGCGGAAGCGCACGTTCAAACCGGTTCGGCGGACGACATCGGCCATGAAGGCGTCGCAGGTGACGAGGCGGCAGCGGGGCAGCGCAACCGCGAGGGCGCGGATGTCGAGACGGTCGCTCGGGCGGGCCTGTCGCTCGGGGAAGTCGCGTTCGAGGACTGCCTCGAGACGCCGCTCGCAGTGGCGCTCGACGGCGCCGCGCTCGCGTGGAAGCGTCAGACCGCCCGAGAGCTCGCGGAGGAGCGCGAGTAGAGGCAGATCCGGCCGCGCGGCTGACTCGAGCCGATGTGCTTCCGACTCCGGGACGGCGACTGCCCCGCGAGCGATTGCGGCCCTCAAGGTTGCCTCGACCTCGCGGAAGGCGTCCTTCCGCTTCACGATCCCGCTCAGGTAGTTCTGATCGAGGTAGAGGAGGAGGACCTCCTTGAGCGGGCGCGGCCCAGCCTCGGCCGCGCTACGCACCGAGCGCGTCGGCCGCGCGCTCGTAGTCAGCAGGCGCGACCCAGACGATCATCCCGTAGCGCCCCGATCCCGCGCCCGCGGCCGCTGCCGCGGTGAGGTTGATGTTCGCCTGTGCGAGCTTCGCCAGGGTTTCGGCAACCGCCCCCACGCGGTCGTCGCCTTGGACCAGAAACGCGCGCTTCGCCTCGCTGAGCGCCACGCCGGCCTGTGTGGCGGCGTCTCTGAGCTGCTGCGGCTCTTCGGGAACGAGATCAATCTGGGACCGGCCGCCTCCGAGCGGGAATCCGAGGAAGGCGAGCAGGTTCACACCGCTGTCCTTGAGCGCCGAAAGGATCCGCTGGCCCTCTCCTGGCTCGTCTGGAACGGTCACGTAGTAGTACTCGACGCCTCGCACCGTGTCGGCCATCCGAGACCTCCTCGTCTCCCTTGGACTGCTTGCAGCAGCGCAACCATACGCCCGCTCCGGCGCTCAGGCACGGACCAGGATCGCGCGTCCGACATAGACCTCGCGGACCGCGGCCAGCGTCATCAGCAGCCCGGTTCCGCCCGCGACGTAGAACGCGAGCGCCGTGCCGCCGACTTCCGAGAGCCAGCCGGCGAGAAGGCCGCCGAGCGGCGCAAGGCCGGCGAACGCAAACAGGTAGAGGCTGAGCACGCGGCCGCGCAAGTGGTCCGGCGCGGTCAATTGGAGCAGCGACTGGCTGTTCGAGGTCCAGAGGGTGAAGCAGACGCCGACGACGAAGAGCAGCACCGCGCAGGCGACGATCGTGTGGAGCGGCGCGAGTGCCAGTAGCGAGAGGCTGAAGCCGCCCACGCCGGCGATGAGCGCCTTCCAGCTCGCGCGGCCGATTCCCGCCGAGAGCAGCGCTCCGGCGAGGGCCCCGGCGCCGAAGGCAGCCGACAGGACGCCGAACGTGCGCGGGCCGGCGTCGAGCGTCTCCGAGGCGAGCACCGGGACGAGCACGTGGAAGTTGAAGCCGACGGTGCTCACCACGGTCGTCATCGCGAGCACCAAGCGCACCCGCGGCGAGCGGCGGGCATACCCCAGACCCTCGCGGATGCTCGAGAGCCAGGACGGATGGCGCTCGGGGCGGTCGAGCGGCACGAGCTCCTCGGCGCGCATCAGCCCGAGACTGATGAGCACGGCCAGGAAGCTGACGGTGTTGAGCGCGAAGCAGAAGCCGACGCCGAAGGCGGCGATGATGACGCCGGCGGCGGCAGGCCCGACCACGCGGGACGCGTTGAAGAGGCTCGCGTTGAGCGCCACCGCGTTCGGGAGCTCGTCGCGCCCGACCATCTGGAACGTCAGCGCGTGGCGCGCGGGTGCATCGAAGACGAGCGCGGTTCCCGCGGCGGCGGCGAGCACGTACGCGAGCCAGACGAGCTCGGCGCCCGAAAAGGCGAGAACCGTGAGAGCGGCGGCGACCACCATCGAGGCGGTCTGAGTCGCCATCACCTGCCGCCGGTTGTCGAACCGGTCGGCGACCACGCCGGAGATCAGCCCGAAGACGGTGAACGGCGCGAAGCGGCAGAAGGCGAGGAAGCCGACGGCGACTGCGGAGTGCGTCAGCTCGATCACGTACCAGGCAAGCGCGATGTTCTGCATCCACGTGCCGACCAGAGAGATCACCTGGCCGGTGAAGAAGAGGCGGTAGTTCCGGTGCTTGCGGACGCTGGCGAACGTTCGACGGGGAAACGCGAGGATCGCGGCGGTCATTCGATCTCGTCGAGCAGGCTCAGCAGCGGATCGACCGCGGCGTCGAGCGCCTCGAGCTCCTCCGGCGAGAGGTGCTCGAGCCGAGCCGCCAGCCACGCGGTCCGTCGAGACTTGACCGATCGGAGCACGCGCTCAGCCTCTTCCGTCACGGACAGTCCATGGCGGCGCCGGTCGTTCGGGTCCGGCGTCCGCTGGACGAGCCCGGCGCGCTCGAGCCGGTCGACGTAACCGGACATCGCCGCCGGTGACATGCGCTCGAGGGCAGCGAGGTCCCGGACTCCGATGCCGCGGTGCCTGCTGATCTGAAAGAGGAGGGAAACCTGTCCGCCGGTGACGCCGAGCGCGTGCGATTCGCGCCGCAGCTCGCGCCCCAGCTTCAAGAGCGCGGGACGGAGGCGGTTCGCAACCGCGAGCGGCTCGAGTGTGAGGACAGGCATTCGTTAGCCATGCTAACAAAAATCGTTAGCATGGCTAACGATCAGCGCGTGATGGTCCAGACTCGCTTCGCCGGGCTGCGGTCGGCGTTCCCAGCTCCGTCGATCGCCCGGACTTGGAAGGAGTGACGTCCCCGTCTCAGGTTGCCGTAGCTCTTCGGCGACCTGCAGCTGGACCACCGCTTGCGCCAGTCGGGCTTGCACTGGAAATCCGAACCCCGCTCGGTCGACTTGAACGTGAAGCGAGCGGTGCGTGACCTGGTCGTCTTCGCGGGGCCGGCCGTGATGCGGGTGTTGGGGGGCGTTCTGTCCGCCTTCACCGGCGCTGCGACGACGTTGAGCGTGACGGTGACGGCAGGACCGGTCGATCCGCGCGCGTTGCCCCGGTACCGAAAAGAGTCCTTCCCCTTCCGCCTGGGCGGAGGGGTGTACGGGACACGATCCTTGGTCTGATCGACACGTCCCAGCAGGCCGAATCTCGGAGGCGCGGCGATCTCGAACTTCACGTCGTCGCCGTTCGTGTCCGTGCACTTCAGCGGCACGGCGAGGGGCGTGCGCCGACGGATCGTGATCGTCTTGCTCTGACAAAGCGGAACGGAATCACGCTCGAAGCTGGCGACCGAGCCGCCGACGAAGGCGGCGAAGGCGTTCATCCCGTTCTGCGAGAACGTGACGCCGCCCCCGCCGCCCACTAGCCCTGGGACGTGCTGGCACGGCGTCGCCGCGACCGCGGTGAAGCAACCGCGGTTCGCCCGCTGCGTGAGCTTTCCCGTCACACGGTCGACCGTGAAGAACGACAGTCCCTCGCTTGTGTTCAGGACGACGTGCTGGCCGTCCGGCGTGAAGGCGGCATCCGTCCCGGTCGCACCTTTCACCTCGTGGCAGCCCGCCGGCGGCCCGCTACCGGCGACCTCGTCGAGGCAGTCGGTCTGGCTCAGCGTGCCGCTGGCGGCATCGCGCCGAAAGACAGTGTTTCCGCCGACGGCGCTGACGACGACGAGGGAGCCGAGGGGATCGACGTTTGCCGCTCGCGCCTGCTGGAGGGTGAGGGAGCCGGCCGCACACTCCGTTCCGCCGCTGCTTCCGCTCGTTCCGCCGACGGTCACGCAGCCGCCGCCAGTTCCAGGGAGCTGCCCGAGCGTTCCGTTCGGGACGCGGTTGAAGACCGCGACGCCGCCCGGTTCCTCGTTCGAGACGTAGACGTGCCGGCCGTCGGGCGAAACCACCGTTTCGAGACCGCTGCCCGCGATGCCGACGGCCGTCGTACACGGCAGTGCGGTCTCCTCAGTCATGCAACCGGCCAGTCCCGGCTTCTGGCTGAGCGCGCCGCTGACGGGATCGCGGTCGAAAGCCGTCAGCTGTCTGAGCCCGCGAGCGTAGACATTTCTTCCGTCTGGGCTCACCGCCGCGCTGAGGAAGCTGTTCACGGCGGTGACTGAAAGGCACGGCGAGGGACCGAAGCACTGGCTCTGCGCCAGCGCACCCGTCGTGGCGTCCCGCTGGAAGACGACCAGCTGGTCTTCCGCGGCGACGTAGACGCTCTTGCCGTCAGGACTGAAATCCAGGTCGTGTGGGACGTGCTGCGTGGCAGCGGCCGAGCCGGTACGTGGTGTGATCGTCCCGCCGGTCGCCACGTCGAACAGGCGCAGGCCGTTGGACCCGCGGCCGAGATCTCCAATCGCGACGTAGAGATGACGACCATCTGGGCTGAGCTCGGCGTCGTGCGCGGCAAACGGCGGCTGCAGCTGAGTGCAGGCCGCAAAGGTCCCGGTCGAGTAGCAGCTCTTCAGATACGGATCCCCGTCGGCGCCGGCAGCCGCGCCGGCGAGGACGAGGAGGACGCTCGCGATCCCGAGTGTGGCGAATTGCCGCATCCGAGCACGAAACGGTAGCGGGGCGCCGCGACATTCAACTCTTCGAAAGCTCTTAGGCGACGCTCACGTGGGTCTTAATCCGGCCCGGTTTCCTCTCGGAGGTGATAGCGAGAAAGGAGCCCATATGAGATGACCTCCATCACCGCCGGAACCTCCGCGAGGCCGCCGCAAGGCGGCCTCGTGAGTTTTAGCCCGCTCTTAAACTCCTCTGCTGAGGTGAGCGCATGTTCTTCGTTACCTACATGCTCGCCGAGCTGCGACGCCGCCTCGGCCGGACGCTCGTCACGGCGATCGGTCTGGCGGTCGGCGTCGGCCTCGTGATCACGGTCAGCGCGCTCTCGCGCGGTCTCGACGACGCCCAGGCGGAGGTTCTTCGGCCGCTGACGGGCGTCGGCACCGACTTGTCGGTGACGCGCCCCATCAACCTCGAGGCCGGGCCGGAGGGCCTGTCCGACGAGGACCGCCGGGCGTTGCGGGCGGAGATGGGCGGGGCACGGGTGCGCCTGCGTAGCCTCGGCGAGCCGGGTGAGAAGTTCTCCCGCGACGACTTCGTGCCCACTGGGCAGCTGAGCTTCCCGGCGGGCCGGGTGACGAGCGTTCGTCGCCAGGCGGGGGTCAAGGACGCCGCCGGGTCGCTGACCCTGAACGCCGTCCACATCGAGGGCACGGTCCCGGAGCAGCCGGCCGGCGGGAGGGCAGGGACATTCGAACGCCAGGCCGGCCCGCCGGAGAACATCGACGTCGCCTCCCGAACCGTCACCGGCGTCGACGTCGCCAAGCCTGCGCTCGCAGCGGTGACACCGGGTCAGATCGTCCGCGGGCGCTATCTCTCGACCGCCAAGAGCCGCGAAGCCGTGCTCAACCTCGCCTACGCGAACCAGAACGACCTCGGCGTCGGCGACAAGGTCAGCCTCGGCGGCAAGAAGTTCACCGTTGTCGGGCTCGCGCGGACGCCTCTCGGCGGCCAGGCCTCGGACGTCTACGTGAAGCTCGGCGAGCTCCAGGCGCTCGCGGGGCGCAAGGGCCGCATCAACACGATCAACGTTCGCGCCAAGAGCTCCGACGACGTTGCCGCCGTCGCCGCCTCGATTCGCAAGAGCTTCGACGGCGCCTCGGTGACGACGGCGGAGGATCTCGCCGATCGCGTTTCCGGATCTCTCGTCGACGCGCGCCGGCTGGCCGACCGGCTGGGAACGGCACTGGTCATCGTCGCGCTGCTCGCCGCCTTCCTGATCGCGAGCCTCCTCAGCCTCTCGTCCGTCACGAAGCGGATCCGCGAGCTCGGGACGCTGAAGGCGCTGGGTTGGCGCCAGTGGCTCGTCGTGCGGCAAGTAGCCGGGGAGTCGGTGCTCCAGGGTGTGCTCGGAGGCCTGATCGGGATCGGACTCGGTGTCGCCGGGGCGCTCCTGATCGAGGCCGCATCGCCGACGCTCGAGGCGACGTTCGCCCAGGCAGCCCAGCAGGGACCGCGGTTCATCGGTCCCGGCGGGTTCGGTCAGGGCGACGTTGCCTCGGCATCGACCACCGTCGACGTGGGTGCTCCCGTCAGCGTCGTGCTCGCGCTCTCCGCCGTCGGCCTGGCCATGCTCGGCGGATTGATTGCCGGCGCCGTCGGCGGTCTCCGCGCCGCTCGTCTTCGTCCTGCCGACGCGCTGAGGTCGGTGGAGTGATGTACGAGCTCCGCGGGGTCACGAAGACGTTCTCGCAGGGGTCGCTGAAGATCAGCGCGGTGGACGACGTCGACCTCTCGATCGGCGAGCGGGAGTTCGTGGTCGTGGCGGGACCGAGCGGCTCCGGCAAGACGACCCTCCTGCAGCTGCTCGGCGCCCTCGACCGGCCGACCGCCGGGAGTGTTCTCTTCGAGGACCGGGATCTCGCCGGGCTCGGCGACAGGGAGCTCGCGGCGCTCCGGCTCGAGGCGTTCGGCTTCGTCTTCCAGCAGTTCAACCTGATTCCGACGCTGACTGCGGCACAGAACGTCGGGGTCCCGCTTGCCCCGCGTGGCGGTGGGGACACGAGGCGGCTGCTCGAATCGGTCGGTCTCGGGCGTCGAGCCGACCATCTTCCTTCGCAGCTCTCGGGTGGGGAGCAGCAGCGGGTGGCGATTGCGCGGGCGCTGGCGAACGAGCCGCGTGTCCTGCTCGCCGACGAGCCGACGGGGAATCTCGACTCGGGGACGGGAACGGAGATCGTCGAGCTTTTGCGGGCACTCTCGGACGAGCGCGGCCAGACGGTCGTGCTCGTCACCCATGATCCGGGCATCGCGGCGAACGCGCCGCGAGTCGTGCGGATGCAGGACGGCCGGATCGTCGGCGCGCCGATCTCCGTCTCGGCGTAGCCCCGCGGCTGCTGCAGCGCGCGCCGGGTTAGAGCGGCGGCACGGCGCGGGTAAGCCCGTCCCGATGGCGAGGTTCTGGCGGCGGCGCCCAGCTGCGGCGGCACGAACGACCGAGGAGCGGGTCGAGACAGTTCCGCCTCCTAGGCCAAGTCCCTTTTGGCCGTGGCTGCTCCTGCTGCTCGCGGTCGTGCTTGGCGCGCTGGCGGCATCGTGGTACTTCGCCAGCCGCGACGAGACGGTCGAGGCCGAGAGGGTGCCGAGCGTCGTCGGCCTCGAGCAGGACGCAGCGGAGCGGCGCCTCGACGACCGCGGTTTCGAGAGCGAGGTCAAGCGGATCGTCAGCTCG
>DASQTZ010000113.1:0-11109 GCA_035641605.1 Gaiellaceae bacterium
TCACAGGCGTGGCGAACCGCCGCTCGATTGCCTGGGCGATCGCCCGCCGCCTTGCCGACGAGGGAGCGCGGTTGGCTTTCACGTTCCAGGGCGAGCGGCTCGAGAAGAACGTGCGCGAGCTGGCGTCCGAAAGTCCGCTCATCACGTCGTGTGACGTCCGCTCGGACGAGGATGTTGGCCGGGTCTTCACGGAGGTGGGCGATACGTTCGATGGACGGCTCGATCTCCTTGTGCACTCGGTCGCCTACGCCGCCGCCGAGGATCTCGAGGGGCGCTTCACGGATACGCCTCGCGACCGCTTCTGGATGGCCCTCGACGTGAGCGCCTACTCACTCGTCGCCTGCGCACGGGCGGCCGAGCCCCTGATGGAAGCGGCAGGCGGCGGTTCCATCCTGACGATGACCTATCTCGGCGGCGAGCGGGCGGTGCCGCACTACAACGTGATGGGCGTCGCCAAGGCCGCGCTCGACTCCTCCGTCAAGTACCTCGCCTGGGATCTGGGCGAGAAGAACATCCGCGTCAATGCGATCTCAGCCGGTCCGGTTCGGACGCTGGCTGCGCGGTCGATCGCCGGCTTCCCGACGATGGAGGCGATCGTCGAGGAGCGCGCCCCGCTGCACCGGCCCATCGCTGCGGAGGACGTCGGCGCCGCGGCGGGCTATCTGCTCTCAGACGACGCGGCCAACGTCACCGGGACGACGCTCTACGTCGACTCCGGGTATCACGCGATGGGGATGTGAACGCCGCCCGCGCCTGCTGGACTGGCTCGCGCGCGTCGCACCCGTGCAGGTGGTCGTTGACCAGGCCCATCGCCTGCATGAACGCGTAGACCGTCGTCGGGCCGACGAAGCGCCACCCGCGGCGCTTGAGCTCCTTTGCGAGCGCACGCGACTCGGGCGTCTCGCCCATCTTCAGCAGCGCCTCCCAGGTCAGCCGCTTCGGGCGAGAAGACGGCTCAGGCTCGAAACGCCAGACGAACGCCGCCAGAGAGCCTTCCGCCTCGACCAGCTCGAGGGCGCGCTGGGCATTGTTCACGGTCGCCTCGATCTTCCCGCGATGGCGGACGATCGAGGCGTCGGCCAGGAGCCGCTCGACGTCCTTCTCCCCGAAGTTCGCAACACGGCCGAAGTCGAAATCCGCGAAGGCGCGTCTAAATCCTTCGCGCTTGCGCAGGATCGTCAGCCAGGAGAGGCCGGACTGGAAGCCTTCGAGGCAGAGCTTCTCGAAGAGCTGGTGGTCGTCGGCGACCGGGAAGCCCCACTCGGTGTCGTGATAGGCGCGGTACTCAGGAGCCGAATCGCCCCAGAAGCAGCGCGAGACGCCGTCCTCGCCGCGCACGAGATGCTCCTTGCTCACTCGAGCGCACCCTTGCGAGTCAGCCAGGTCATGACTTCCGCGGTCATGCGCCCCGCCCTGAGCGCAGGGTCCCGCTCGGTCAGCCGTATCGTCTCTTCGACGCTCGTTCGGTACAGGCAGAAGCCACGCTTCGTCTCGTCGTCCTGATCCCTGAAAGGCCCTGAAAGCAGCAGATGTCCCTGTTCGTGCATCGCGTCGAGAAACGCGAGATGCCCCTTTTGGATCTCTTGGAGCTCTTCGTCGGTGTAGTCGTCGGCCCGTGGGCCGCGACGCAGAAGCACGAAGCTGAAGGCGTCCATGTCCATGCCTCCCTACCAGGCTACGGGTATGTACGCCTCGTACAACGAGATCGGGCCATCCCGCGCCAGCAGTCGGCCCGGGACGCCGCAGCGGAGGCGTCCATGCACGGCCAGCAGGCGAACGCCGAGCTCGCCGAGCGAGCGGACATCGGTGCAAGGCCGCAGCTCGCGCGTCACCCGCACGGCCTCCTTCGGGGCCACCGTGGAGTAGCCCGCCGGGCGCTCGCGTGGCGCCTGCATGGCGTAGTACAGGTAGACACTCGCCTCCTGCCGGTCAGGGGCGTAGACGGGCAAGTCGAGCACGCGCCCGAGCGGTGCATCGCGGACTGCGGCATAGGCGCGATTCCCCTCGTCTGCGGCTGTCGGCCTGACGGCCGTCACTCCGGCCCGGAGATCGACGGCGACGAGGACGATCGCCAATAGCGGGGCCGCTCGCCAGCGCAGGCGCGAGACGGCGAATGCAGCGAGCGCGGCGATCGCCAGGCAGGCGATCGGCAGCCACCGCTCGGGCACACGGGTGCTGTGAAGCCCCGGCGTCTGGCGCCACAGCGCCTCGAAGCCGGGAAGATTCGACCCGAGCGCGAGCAGGCACGGGATCGTGGCGCCGAGAGCGAGCGCCAACCCGAGTCGACTGCGGAGCGCTGCGATTCCCGCTGCCGCCGCAAGCGGAGTCAGCCATCCGAGGAAGACGAAGGCCTCGAGCCCGTGTCGCGGGTCGCGGCTGACGAAATCGGCCAGCTCGGCGGAATAGCGCTCGACTTGGGCAAACGAGCGCCCCTCGCCGATCGAGCCGCGGATCGACAGCGCCCAGACGAGCAGCCCCGCCGCTACGCCGCCCGCGACGGCCCCTCCCGCCCAGCGGCGGTCTCCTCCGCGCACCAAGGCGTAGAGCAGGAAGAACGGGATTGCGCCCAGTGCGAGGTGTACCTGCCCGGAAAGCGGGATCGAGGCAAGCGCCGCGGCCGCGACGAGGTAGCGCCGGCGCTCCCACGCCCAGAGTGAGAGCGGAAGAAGCATCGCGACCCAGCCGAGCAGGTGGCCGGCACCGGCCTGGACGGCTCTGTACGGAGCAAGCGCGAAGACCAGCCCTCCCACGAGCGCCGGGCCGGGCCCCAGTCCGAGCGAGCGGAGCCAGAGGAACGTGAACGCGCCCGCGCCGAGGTATCCGAAGAGCAAGAACGCGTTCCAGGCGCCCACGGTGCCAAGGGCACCCTGGAGCGGCCAGAACAGCAAGCCGAACGGCCAGCCCGCGAAGTTGACCCGCGCCTCTGCCTCAGGCCGGAAGCTGTACGGATCGCGCCACGGCGCCTCGCCGCGACCGACCTCGTGGCCCGGCAGCCAAAGCTGCCAGATGGTCTGAAGATGATCACCGGGAGCCGCAGCGCCGGGCAGCCCCCGCAGGCCTTCGGCCATGAACCGGTCATCGGCGTGGCGGAGCGCAGGCCAGGTCGAGGCGACCCCGGCGCCGAGGTACAGCGCTACGACGAGGAGGACAAGGCCTGCGCCGCCGAGACGAGCTCGTCGAAGTCCGGAACCTCCGAGTCGTCGTAGGCCCATGCGCCGCGGACCGTACCGCCGGCGTCGATCAGGAAGGCCGAACGTTGCGCGACTTCCTTCATCCCGCGGTAGTCCCTGGCGATGCCGAATCCCCTGATCACGTCTGCATTCCAGTCCGAGAGCAGCGGGAAGTCGAGATCGAGAGCCTGCATCCAGGCGACGTGCGACCACGGCGAGTCGCGCGACGCCGCCATCGCCCGCACGCCCGCGGACTCGAACTCCTTGCTCCTGTCACGCAGGAGCTCCATCTCATTCGTTCAGGTGCCCGACCAGTCGAAGAGGTAGAAGAGCACGAGGATCGGTCCTTCCCCGGCCAGGTCGCGGAGGGCGATGCTCTCGCGCGGTGCGAGCCAGACCTTGGCGTCGGGTATGCGGTCGCCGACCTCGAGCACGGGCGAACCCTACTCCGGGCAGCACCAACCTTCGATGCGAGGAAATTCACCCGCGCCCGTGCCGCCGGGGTCGAACTGGACGGCGAGGCTCGAGTTCGCCTTGATCTTGCTGACGTCCGCGGAGCGGATGAAGAGCCACTGGTCGGCGCTCTCCCAGCCGAGCAGCAGCCACCGTCCGCCCGGCGACCAGGCGACGTCGCTGAAGCGACCCAGGCCGCCGAATACGGCCTGCTGGCGCCGGAGCGTGTCGGCCTCGGCGACGAGCAACTCGCTCCGCAGACCGAGTCGCCGTACGACGGCGATCCGATGGTTGTTCGGCGCGAATGCCGCGTCCACGAAGCTCCCTGCGAAGTCGAGGGTCTGGATGCGGCGACCGCCGGCATCGAAGACGACGAGTGCGAAGCGCCCGCCGGCGAGCCCGCGGACAACGAGGAGCCTTGTGGCGTCGGCGGACCACTCGAGCTGTGTCGGCCGCGCCGCGACGCCCGCCGCGGTCCAGAGCGTCTGGTTCTCGTCGGTCTCGATCACCGTGACGGTCCCGCCGCGGTCGGCGTAGGCCAGAACGTGCTTGGCGCCCGGCCGCCAGGCAGGCGCGACGTCCTGGGCGGCGTCGATCCGACGGTCGCCGGTCCCGTCCCCAGCAACGACGCGGAGATTGCTGCCGCTCAGGTACGCGATCCGGAAGCCGCTGGGCGACCAGCGGGGATCGTGGACGTTCGGCCGGGAGAGCGTCCAGCGAACCTCGCCCTTCGGCGTCACGGCCGCGAGCTGGTGGCGCCTCGAGACGCCGACGAAGAGTCCCCGGGGTGACCACGTCGCCTCGTCGTAGTCGCCGAGCTTGCGCCTGGAGCCCTGCGCAGAGACGATCCAGGCGCCGGTTGAAGCAGACACGAGCACACGTCCTTGGGTCGGCAGCGAGAACAGCGCGGGCTTGGCCTGCGGGACGCCAACGACCTTCTGCGTGCCGACGGCATCACGCACTTCATCGATCACAGCGCGTCCAGGCGGCGTCAGTGCCGCGGCGAGCGCTGCGACCGCAATTGCGACCGCAGCGACGGGCCGCCGGTGGCGGATCGGCCACGGCGACGGCTCGCGCTTCCCGAAGTCCGTACGAACGACTCGCCATGCCCGCCGCTGCGCGCCGATCTCGTCCGGAGGGCCGATTCCGAGCAGAGCCTGCCTCAGGCGCCGTTCGTTCATCGGCCCTCGCGCTCCAGATGCTCGGCGAGCTCGTCCAGTCCTCGGCGCAGGCGCGAATTCACGGTCCCGCGCGGGAGCTCGAGGAGCTCCGCGATCTCTCCGGGCGTGTACTCGAGCAAGTGGCGGAGGACGATCACGGCCCGGTGCTCGGGCGAGAGCTCGGCCAGCGCGGCCACCAACGGAGGGGAGAAGGCGGCGCCGGGCTGGTCCTCCTCTGCGACCGCGGCGAGCGGACCGTCGCCGACTTCCGCGCGAAGGGCCCGGGCGCGCGCCCAGTCGATCGCCCGGTTGACGACGATCCGGTGCAGCCAGGGACCAAACGGTCGGCGTCGGTCGAACCGGTCGAGCGCGCGAATCGCGGCCAGAAAGGACTCCTGAGCGATGTCCTCGGCGGCCTGGCCGTCGTGGACGACGAGGTACGCGGCGCGGTATGCGCGAGGCCAATGCTCGCGGAAGAGTGTCTCGAGATCCGACAGCGAGCCGGCCTGCGCACCGCGGATCCAGGCACGCTCATCGCCTCGCAAGCCCGCCATCGCGCGCTTGGAATACGCACGGCTTCGTCGCAGAGGTCCATCGCCGGGAGTACGGCTGCTCTCGTCCGAAAGGTCCCGGATTTCGCGCGGCCTCATGACCGTACTGTCGTTGATGCGCGGCCTGGCGGCCAGTCGAATCGCTCGCGGGCCGGCTAAGTCGCGGGCGCCTCCGTCGCGTCGGCAATCTCACGCGCGACCTCGACGATGTCGCGGTTCGCGTTGTAGATCCGGAGCTGACGGTCGGACCCGTTTCCCCGCCGAAGGATCTCCGAGATCCCTTCCAGCTCGCGTTCGGACCCGAGCTCCCGGGCGTGGGGCTCGAGCTCCTTCACCTTGCGCCTGACCAGCTGGGCGACGGCCACTCGGTTTCGACGCCCGGTCGCCAGATCCATGATCGGCGCGTCGAGCCCATAGCGCACGGACAGCCACTTGTTCTCGGTCGTGAGGATCCGGTGGTAGCTCGGCACCTCGCCCGCCTCCTCGTACAGCTCGGAGTAGTGCTTCACGAGCGCCTGGCAGAAGGCCGCGATCGCGACGGCGTCTTCGACTCGCGTCACCGAGTCGCAGATCCGGATCTCGACCGTGCCGAGCTTCGGGTGCGGACGGATGTCCCACCAGGTGTGGGTGTAGTCCGCGATGCACCCGGTGTGCTCCAGATAGCCGATCACCTCGGCGTACTCCGCGTAGTCGCGGAAGCGAGGAGGCGGACCGGACCGGGGGAAGGCGGCGAAGATCGGCTGCCGGGTCGAGGCGAGGCCGGTCGGCTCGCCGCGCCAGAACGGGGAGCTCGCCGAGAGGCCGAGTAGCAGCGGGAGGTCGACGAGGAGGCCGTTGACGACGTTGATCGCCTTGTCGGGATCGTCGACCGCGACGTGGACGTGGAGGCCGAAGATCAGCTCGCGCCGGGCGACGTACTGCATCTGGTCGACCAGAGCGCGATAGCGGTCGCGGGCGGTGATCCGCTGGCGCTCGAACAGGCTGAACGGATGAGTGCCGGCTGAGCCGACGCGCAGTCCGGCCTCAGCGGCAATTCCGCGGACGGCCTCACGAAGGCGCCGCAGCTCCCGGCCGGCGTCACCGGCGGTGCGGCACACGGGCGTCGCGACCTCGAGCACCGACTGCATCAGCTCCGGTTTCATCCTCGCCTCGTCCTCGTGGCCGACAATCGCCGCCAGCACCGTGTCGATCCGCTGGACGAGGTCGAACGACTCGGCGTCGAGGAGCATGTACTCCTCCTCGACGCCGAGTGTGTACGGCTCGCCCCGTCCGAACTTGTGCTCGAGCACACTGCCGGCGGGGCCAAGCCCCGTGCCCGTGATCGAGGGGGGCCAGGCCTGCTTCACCGGCCGATTATGGCCTCGGCCTCGATCTCTACGAGCCAGCGCGGATCGAACAGCGCGGCTACGACGATGCCGGTGGTCGCCGGACGTACGTCCCCGAAGACCTCGCCGTGCGCGCGCCCGACCTCCTCGATGTCGTGGGCGCGAGTCACGTACATGCGCGTGCGAACGACGTCCTCGGGTCCTGCCCCGGCCTCGGCCAGCGCTGCGAGGACGATCTCGAGGCAGCGACGGGCTTGGCTGTAAGCGTCAGGTGGAGGATCCGCGCCGTCGGGCATCACCGGCGCCGTTCCCGAGACGAAGACCCGGTCGCCGGCGACGATTGCCCGCGAGTAGCCGAAGGTTTGCTCCAACGGCATCGCTGACGAGATGCGGCGCCGCTCCATCGCCCTAGTATCCGCCGCCGTGAAAGCGCTGGAGCAGGCTGACGGCTGGCCCGCGGAGAACGTCGCCGCAGGAGTCGTGGTGGAGGGCGAGGTCGTCGCGACGCGGGGCGCCCGCGACCGGGAGTTCCGCTGGGCCTCGGTGACGAAGCCGGCGACGGCGCTGGCTGTCCTCGTCGCGGCTGAGGAAGGGACGGTCGACCTCGACGAGCCTGCCGGCCCACCCGGATCGACCGTCCGCCATCTGCTCGCCCACGCCTCCGGCCTGCCGTTCGAGGGGCGCGAGCCGATCGGACGGCCGGGGGTGCGCCGCATCTACTCGAACACGGGGTTCGACGTGCTGGCCGAACTCGTGGCCGAGCGGGCGAAGATGGCGTTCGACGAGTACCTGCGCCAGGCGGTGCTCGAGCCGCTTGGGATGAGCACGGAGCTACGGGGCTCGGCGGGGTCGCATCTCTTCGGTAGCCTCGACGACCTCCTCGCCCTGGCGGGGGAGCTGCAGGAGCCCACCCTGATCGCACCCGAGACGCTCGAGGAAGCGACCAGGATCCAGTTTCCCGGACTCGCAGGCGTGATTCCCGACCTGGGCCGCTTCGATCCAAACGACTGGGGCCTCGGGTTCGAGCTGAAGGACGAGAAGCCGGGCCACTGGTCGGGCTCCAAGCCCTCGCCTCGCACCTTCGGCCACTTCGGCGGCAGCGGCACGTTTCTCTGGGTCGATCCCGAAGCCGAGCTCGCGCTCGGCGTCCTCACCGACCTCGACTTCGGCGACTGGGCCAAGGAGGCCTGGCCGCGTCTCTCGGACGCGGTCTACGACGAAGCGACTAGCGCTTGACGCGAAGGGTAGCGCCCACGAGCTGCCGCAGCGCCCGTCGACGACATGGTCTTCGTGGACGAGGTCGAGGTCTGCGGCCGCAAGGCGAAGGTCAAGCTCTGCTCGCTGCGCGAGGAAGCGAAAACTAGTCCGTATCCGCGAAGAGCGGACGGATGAATTCGTCGAAGGTCTTGCGGTCGCAGCTCGCGAGCGTCACCGGCGTCATCGGCGAGACGCTCGCCGTCCGGGGCATGTCCATGGCCAGCGCGACCTCCCCGAAGTAGTCACCCGGCTTGAGGATCCGGCGCAGTCCTCGCTCGGCCTGGGTGACCGAGAGTAGGCCGCTGAGGACGACGTAGAAGCGCTCGCCGCTCTCGCCTTCCGTCAGGAGCGGCCTGCCTGGGCCGATCTCCTCCCGGTGCATCCGGCCAGCCAGCTTCAGCAGCAGCTCGCCGGGCAGCGCGGCGAGCAGCCCGATCTGTGAGAGCTCGGTCACGGATGCAGGGACGTGTCGCGGCACCGCCCTATTGTTGCGGCATGGGCGAGTTCGACGGCTGGAAGCACTGCCCCGTCTGCGCGACCTCCATCGAGCCCGAGGACGGAAGCGTGGAGTGCTCCAATTGCGGTTTCGTCACGTACGCCCACTCGATGCCGACGGCATCGGCGGTCGTCGGCGACGAGGAGGGCCGGGTGCTCCTCAGCAGGCGGGCGCACGATCCCGCCGCCGGCAAGTGGGATCTGCCGGGCGGATTCCTCGAGGAAGGTGAGCATCCGCTCGATTGCCTCGGACGGGAGCTGCGCGAGGAAGCAGGGGTCGGGCTCACGGAGGAGCGGCTGCTCGGCGTCTGGATGGATCGCTACGAGTACAAGCGCCGGATCGTCGCGACGCTCAACATCTACTACAGCGCCCGCATCGCCGAGGGGAGTCCGGAGGCGTCCGACGACGTTGTCGAGCTGCGCTGGTTCGAACCGGACGAGCTCCCGCTCGGCGAGCTCGCCTTCGGGCACATCGCCGAAGTGCTTTCAGCCTGGCGCGGCCGGAACGAGAACGCATAGGACGCGCGGTTGCATCGAGAACTCGAGCGGGGTCTCGAGCTGCATCGGCTCGCCGTCGATTGCCGCTTGTAGCTGCGGCGTGCGGGAATCGATCGTCAGCCGCTCGTAGGTCTCCTCGTTCCAGCCGCTGGGTCGCCAGCCGCGCGCGAGGTAGAGGTGAAGGCGGCCTTCGTCGAGCCGCTCGCGCTCGCCGATCGAGAAGAGCTCGAGGTTGTAGTCGTTGTTGGCGACGACCGCGAGCTGCGCGTCGACTGCCTTCCCGTCCACGGACAGACCGACGCTGTCGCGGTTACGGGCGAGGAGGAGCAGCGCGCGGAGCTGGGCGAAAGCGTTTCGGCGGCGCCGGTGACGCTCGCGACTGTGAACGAGCGAGGCGTAGAGACCGAGCGCGACGTTGTTGAGGAAGAGCCGGTCGCCGACGCGCCCCACGTCGATCCGCCGCTCGGATCCGCCGAAAGCGTCAAGCGCGCCGAGGGGATCGTTCCGGTCGAGGCCGAGGTCGCGCGCAAAGTGGTTGCGCGTCCCGAAGGGGATGCAGACGAAAGGCAGGCTACGTTCGATCGCCACCTCGGCCACTGCGGCCAGCGAGCCGTCGCCGCCGGCGATACCGAGCGTGTCCGTGTCCGCCTCCCGCGCGAGCTGGGCCGGATCGTCTTCGGATCCGAGGATCCGCGCGTCGATCCCGCGGTTTCGCGCCTCGTCCAGCAGCTGCTCCGCGCTCGGGCGTCCTCGGCCCGAGCGCGGGTTAATGAATAACAGGCTTAGGCCTCGACTGGATCGAGGCCGAGCGAGCGCTCGAGCGCCGACTTGGGCTGGGCGCCGATCGCGGCTGCGGCCGGCTCGCCGTCCTTGAAGAGAACCATCGCGGGGATCGAGGCGATCCCGTAGCGCTGCGCGAGGCCTTGTTCCTCGTCGATGTTGACCTTGACGAGCTTGATCGCCCCGGCCCGTTCCTCAGCGATCTTCTCGAGCGCGGGCTCGACGAGGAGGCAGGGCTGGCACCACGCGGCCCAGAAGTCGACGAGGACGGGCGTATCGGACGAGAGGACCTCCTGGTCGAACGTTGCTTCGGTCACTGCTTGTGCTTGAGACATCGGTTCCTTTCAGAAAATGAAGTTCCGAGAGGCTAACGACCGGGACGGCTGACCTGTTCCCCGGCCTCCGTAAAATCGAACACATGGTCGATCGAGTCTTCGAGCCGCTTCCATCCGTGCCCGATCACGTGGCGCTCGAGCGCGCGGTCCTCGAGTGGTGGGATCGCGAGCGGATCTTCGATCGGCTCCGCGACCGGAACGCGGACGGCCCGAAGTGGAGCTTCATCGACGGCCCGATCACGGCGAACAACCCGATGGGCGTCAATCACGCCTGGGGCCGGACGCTGAAGGATGTCTTCCAGCGCTACAAGGCGCTCCGAGGTTTCCGCCAGCGGTACCAGAACGGCTTCGACTGTCAAGGGCTCTGGGTCGAGGTCGAGGTCGAGAAGGCGCTGGGCATGAACTCGAAGCGGGAGATCGAGGAGTACGGCCTGGCCGAGTTCGCCGCCAGGTGCCGCGAGCGGGTCGCCCACTACGCCGAGGTGATCACCGAGCAGTCGCGGCGTCTCGGGCAGTGGATGGACTGGGAGAACGACTACTACACGTTCTCGGACACGAACATCGAGTACATCTGGCGCTTCCTGAAGGCGGTGCACGAGCGCGGCTGGCTGTTCAAGGGCCATCGCTCGACGCCCTGGTGTCCGCGCTGCGGCACGTCGGTCTCGCAGCACGAGCTTTTCGCCGGCGAATACAAGGAGCTCGACCACCCCTCCCTTCACCTCCGTTTTCCACTGAAACGTCGTGAGGGCGAGGCGCTCGTCGTCTGGACGACCACGCCCTGGACGCTTCCGGCCAACGTTGCGGCGGCCGTCCGCCCGGAGGCGGAATACGTGCTCGAGCAAGGCGGTTGGGTCGTCCGAGAGCTCGCAGGCGAGGGCCCGTTCGAGCAGAGTGCACGCGGAGAGGAGCTGGTCGGGCTCGAGTACGAAGGTCCGTTCGATGACCTCGACGCGCAGCAGGGGATCGTCCATCGCGTCATTCCCTGGGCTGACGTCTCTCTCGAGGAGGGCTCCGGCATCGTCCACATCGCGCCGGGCGCCGGCACGGAAGACTTCGAGCTCTCGCGGATCCACGACCTGCCGGTA
>DASQTZ010000114.1:0-5982 GCA_035641605.1 Gaiellaceae bacterium
CGCCTGCCTGTTCCGGCCTCCTGCGAGAGAACCTGGATCGCGTCCCGACAGAGCACCGTCGCGCCGGTGAACCCGAGCTTCGCGAGGTTCTGGCGGATCGCCGTGCAGGCGGCCTGGTCGGACTCGGCAAAGACCGCCGAGTCGGCGCCTCTCGAGAGGGCTTCGAGACCGTAGGCCCCCGACCCGGCGAAGAGGTCGAGGACCGTCGCCCCGTCGACTGGACCGATCAGGTTGAACGCCGATTCTCTGACGCGGTCGGCCGTCGGACGCGTGTCGTGGCCCTTCGGCGCGGCGATCTTCGCGCCTCGCTTCTCGCCCGCGATGATCCTCACGCCGCGAGATCGTGGTCGGCGAACTGCTGCTCGACGTGGTCGTTCAGCGGCCCCTCGTAGTCGACGAGCTCTTCGGCCACTTCCCGCGCCTGTTCGAGCAGGTCGCGGTCCGCGCGCAGCTTCGCGAAGCGGAAGTCGGTCAGGCCTGACTGGCGCGTTCCGAGCAGCTGGCCCTCTCCTCGCAGCTCGAGGTCGACCTCGGCCAGCTCGAAGCCGTCCGTCGTCGCAACGAGTGCGTCGAGCCGAGCCTGGGCGCTCTCGGTCAGCTCCTCCTTCCGCCGCGAGACGAGCAGGCAGAACGACTGCTCGGCTCCCCTCCCCACCCGGCCGCGCAGCTGGTGGAGTTGCGCGAGCCCGAAACGATCGGCCTCCTGGACGATCATCACCGTCGCATTCGGGACGTCGACGCCGACCTCGATCACCGTCGTCGCCACGAGAACGTCGAGCTCGCGCGCCTTGAAGCGCGCCATCAGGTCGCGGCGATCGTCGGGCCTCAACTTCCCGTGCAGGCAGCCGACGCGGAACTCGCGCAGCTCGTTGGCCTTCAGCCGCTCGGCCTCGGCCTCGGCCGCGCGCGCGCGGCTCGTCTCCGACTGCTCGATCAGCGGACAGACGACATAGGCCTGGCGCCCCTCCTCCAGCAGCCGCGCCAGCCGCCGGTAGGCCTCCGACGCCCGCTCCTCCGGGATCCACCGCGTCACGATCGGCTTCCGGTTCGCGGGCGGCTTCGCGATCTCCGTGACCGAGAGGTCGCCGTAGACCGTCAGCGCCAGCGTCCTGGGTATGGGCGTCGCGGTCATGTGGAGCGTGTGCGGCCGCCGCCCCGCCTTGATCGCCGCGCGCTGCTCGACGCCGAACCGGTGTTGCTCGTCGACGACGGCGACCCCCAAGTCGCCGAGATCCACGCCTTCCTGGATCAGAGCATGGGTGCCGACGACGATTCTCGCCTGGGCGACGTCGTGCTTGATCGAACGGGTGAGCAGCGCGCACGGAACGCCGAGCTGGAGGCAGATCGGCTCGATTGTCAGGAAATGCTGCTCGGCCAGCGTCTCCGTGGGCGCCATCAGCGCCCCCGGCCGGTCGACCTCGACGGCGCGGAGCAGCGCGTAGAGCGCAACAACCGTCTTCCCGGAGCCCACGTCGCCCTGCAGGAGCCGTTCCATCGGGCGCTCCCGAGCCAGGTCGGCGTCGATCTCCGTGATCGCCTGCTCCTGGTCGGGCGTGAGCTCGAATGGCAACAGCGTGCGATACCGCGCTACCAGCTCGCCGGGATCGCCGAGCGCCGTCGCCCGCTCCTCCTCCCGCCCCTGCCGGCGGCGCGCGAGGCCCAGCTGCAGGACGAGCAATTCGTCGAACGCCAGCCGACGTCTCGCCTGCTCGCCGTCCGCCTCCTCGCGCGGCCGGTGCAGCGCGACCACTGCGTCGGCCCGGCCCGGCAAGCGGTTCGCCGCCTTGAGGCCGGCAGGGAGCGGATCGACCACGTCGCGGGCGTAGTCCAAAGCCGCGCTCGCCACCTCGCGGAGCTTCTTGACCGACACGTCCTCGGTCGCGGGGTACACCGGCGCAAAGTCAGCCGTTGCCGACTGCCCGTCCAGGTCGTAGGACCGTACCGCGAACTCCCGCCCGCGCAGCGATCCGCGGAGCCGCACCTGCATTCCGGGAACCAACCGCTCGGCGAGCCAGGCCTGGTTGAACCAGACGGCGGTGATCTCGCCCGTCTCGTCGGCGACCCTCGCCTTGACGAGCTTCAAGCGCCGCCCGCGCTGGAGCCGCGTGCTCCGCACCTCGCCCGCGATGACGGCCTCGTCCTCGCCGAAGAGCTCGGTGATCCGGCGCTCGGGGGCCGCGGGCTCGTAGCGATGGGGCCGGTATGCGAGTGCGTCACCGACAGTCTGGAGCCCCAGCTTCGCGAGCTTCTTCTTCACGGTCGGCCCGACCCCCGGCAGGGCATCGATCGCAAGGTCGAGACGCTCAGGCCGCGGCGTCCCGGGGAGCACCGGCCACGACGGGGGCGGAGCGGCCCCCGCGAAGCCCACGAGGCTCACCGGCCGACCTCTGTGCTCGCGACGTACCGACCGGTCATTTCAGACGGCCGCGCGGGCAAAGGAGACGGGCACGCTGGCAAAGCCAGCATGCCCTCCAAACGGCATCGCAAGCGATGCCTTAGCCGCACGGCCTGAAGAGACATCGCAAGCGGCGTCTCGTCAGGCGCTCTCCGCTGAGGGCGCTGCCGCCTCCTCGGCCGGCAGGAACACGACGTGCAGCTTCTCGATCCGCGTCCCCTCCACTTCGACAACGTCGAACCTGAGCCCGTTCCACGTCACCTCGTCACCTGTTTCCGGCGCCCGTCCCAGTTGGCCGAAGACGAAGCCGGCGAGCGTGTGGTAATCCTCGGCGGGCATCGCGACATCGAACCTCTCGTTGAAGTCGTCGATCGGGAACGTGCCGTGGACACGGATGGTGTGATCGTCGATCTGCTCCAGTGACTCGTCGGGGAGGTCGTACTCGTCTTCGATTTCCCCGACAATCTCTTCGAGCAGATCCTCGAGCGTGACGATCCCCTGCATAGAGCCGTACTCGTCGACGACGACGGCCATGTGCTGGTTCTGCTGGCGGAACTCGGCCAGCAGTGCGGCGAGGTCCTTGGTCTCAGGGACGATGTAGGGCTTGCGAAGGAGATCCGCGATCATGACGTTGTCGATTCCGCGCTCATACAGGGCCGAGAAAAGATCTCGGACATGCAGAATGCCGACGATCTGATCGAGCGAGTCCTTGTACGCGGGATACCGGGTGTACGGGGAGTCGACGACGGCGGCGAGACACTCTCTCGCCGGTAGGTCGACCGAGATCGCGATCACCTCCGGCCGAGGGACCATGACCTCGTGCGCTTCCTTGTCGGCGAAGTCGAAGACCTTGTAGAACATCTCCTCCTCCACCTCTTCGACCACGCCGGTCTCGCCGGCCTGCGCGACGATCATGCGGATGTCCTCCTCGGTGTGGGCGACGACCCCGGCCGGGGCCGGCTCAATCCCAAAGAGGCGCGTGAACCGGTTCGAGGACTCCTGAAGAAACCAGACAAGCGGGTACGTAGCGACATAGAAGGCTTCGACGGGCAGTGCCACCCACAGGGCCGTGGACTCATTCTTCGTCAGAGCGATTGCCTTCGGCACCAGCTCGCCGAGCGTGACGTGCAGGTAGGTCACGATCGCGAAGGCGATCACGAACGCGACGGTCGTGGCAAAGACGGGGTCGAGGAAGTGCTCGACCAGCGGCTCGCCGATCGCGCCGAGCGCAATCGAGAAGGCGGTGATTCCGAGCTGGACCGTCCCGATGAAGCGGACCGGGCTGTCCATGATCCGCAACGCGATCCTGGCCCGGCGGTTGCCCCCGTGCGCAAGTTCGTGCAGGCGCGCACGCCGCGCCGTGACCAGGGCGTACTCCGCGGCCACGAAAAAGGCGTTCCCCAGCACGAGCAGGAGAACCGTGACGATACGGAGGGATTCGCTCACGCCCCGCTCTCCGGGGCCTGGGTACTAGGCGGTCGGTCGTCGTCCAAAGGAAGTCCTCTGATTATAGGAACCGGCCGGGCGGAGCCCAAGAAACGAACGTGTGTTCTACACTATCGGCGTGCGTGTCGACTACCGCGAAGAGCCGTGCCGCAGTGCTCTGAATCGGGTCAAGGGCATGGCGTTCGGCTGGTCCCTCAACCCGTACATGGGCTGCGTCCACCGGTGCACGTTCTGCTACGTGCGGGCCTTCGAGCGGCGCGCCGACCGCCCCTCCGACGAGCGCTACGGGACGTCGATCCGCGTCAAGGTTAACGTGGTCGAGGTCCTGCGCAAGGAACTGGCGCGCCCGTCCTGGGAGGGCGAAGGAGTGGCAGTCGGGGCCGCCACCGATCCGTATCAGCCGGCCGAAGGCAAGTACCGGCTCACCCGCGGCTGCATCGAGGCCTTTGCCGAGGCCTCGAACCCGTTCAGCCTGATCACGCGCGGGCCGATGATCGTCCGCGATCTCGACGTCCTCACCGAAGCTGCGCGCCGTGCGAAGGTCTCGATCACCTTCTCGATCCCGACGCTGGACGACGAGGTCTGGCGGAGGACCGAGCCGAGCACCGCGCATCCACGCCAGCGGCTCCGGGCCGTGAAGGAGCTCGTCGAGGCGGGGATCAAAGTCGGCGTCGGGATGGCGCCGATCCTCCCGGGCATCTCGGACAAGCCGGAGCAGCTGCGCGAGGTGGTGAAAGCGGCGCGTGAGGCGGGCGCGACGGGCGTCTGGACGAATCTCCTCTTCCTCCGCCCCGGAACGCGGGAGCACTTCCTCGAGCACCTGGCCGAGGACTGGCCCGAGCAGCTCGAGCACTACCTGGGGCTCTACAAGGGCCGCGCATACCTTCCGAGCGCGGAAACGAAGCCGCTGCGGCAGCAGGTCTCGGCCCTCGCGCGGGAGTTCGACGTTCGCGACCGCCGAACGAATCCGCTCGACGGCACGCAGCACGACGAGCAGCTAGCCCTGGCCGTCTAGGCGGCGCGAAACGGGGAATCCGGCTCCATCCCTACAATCCTTGTTCCCGTGGCTTCCGACCCCAGCGCCGACGGCCGCAATGAGATCACCTGCCTGATCGTCGACGACCACGAGGTCGTCCGCGAAGGGCTGCGGCTGTCGCTCTCGAGAGCGCCGCACATCCGCGTGATCGGCGAGGCGTCCGACGGTGCGTCGGCGGTCTCGCTCGCCGAGCGGCGCAAGCCCGACGTCGTGATCATGGACGTCCGCATGCCTGGAATGGACGGGCTCGAAGCGACCAAGCACCTGACAGCGAAGGTGCCCGAGAGCTCGGTCCTGATCTTCACCGCTTACAGCGAACGCAGCCTGCTCAGCCGCGGGCTCGAGTCGGGAGCGAAGGGCTACATCCTCAAGGAGGCGCCGCACCAGACGCTCGTGAAGGCGATCGAGAAGATCGCAGCAGGAGACGGCTACGTCGATCCGGCCTTGATGCCCGCGTTCCTCCCGGGCGACAAGGACGACATGCTGACCGCGCGCGAGCGCGAGATTCTCCAGCTGCTCGCCGACGGGATGTCCAACGCAGACGTGGCCGGCCGGCTCTTCATCAGCCAGGAGACCGTGAAGAGCCACGTCCGCCACATCCTCACCAAGCTCGAAGCCGACACGCGCACGCACGCGGTCGCGATTGCGCTTCGTGAGGCGATCATCGATTAGAGGACCAGCCGGCCTCCTCATCGCAGGGGTCGCCCTCGCCGCGCTCGCTGCGGTCGTCGGGCTGGCGGCCGAGTCTGCCTGGATGGCACTCGTCGGCCTGGCCGTGGCGATCGCGCTGGCGGCCGCTCTGGCTGCGCACCTGCTCCGGAGCGAACGGGAGCGGCACGAGGTCGTCGAGGCCGAGCGCGCTCGCCTGTCGGATCAGCTAATTACCGCCGAGCAGGAGGAGCGACGACGACTCGCGCTCTTCCTCCACGACGTCCCCGTGCAAGCGATGTCGGGCATCGCCCTCATGCTGGACGGCGTCGCCGACGCGATCGAACGAGGCGCCAACGAGGACGCGGCCCAAGTGCTGAAGATGGCGCTCGAGCGTCAGCGACAGACGATCCGCGAGTTGCGCGACCTCTCGTTCGCGCTGGAGCCGGTCGTCCTT
>DASQTZ010000115.1:0-16909 GCA_035641605.1 Gaiellaceae bacterium
GGCTCGTCTGGCAACGGCGCTTCTACGAAGTCTGGCAGCGCCCAGAGTCGATCCCGGTCTCCGCTTCGAGCACCCGCCGGTGCGCTCAGCCCCTCTTCGTCGGCGGCACGACGTTGTCCGTCCCGAAGACCGGACGCTACGAGCTCTGGGTCGGCGGTTCCGTTCGAGGCGAGCTGACCGCCCTCGTCGACGGTCGCGCGGTCGGACAGATCCGCCACCAACTGAACCATGTGGGCCAGTACAGCTCGCTTGGCCAGGTCGAGCTCGCGGCCGGGAACCACACGCTCGAGAGTCGTCAGCGGCTGGCACGATTCCGTCCGGGCGAGGCCGGCGCGCCGTGGCAGACCGGCCCAATGGTCGTCACACCGGCCCACCGCTGCGCGGCCTAGCCCAGGACGATCTCGACGACGAAGGCGACGGCGATCGCGATCAGCGCGACGCCGATCGCGCGCCGCAGCGCCTCCTCCGAGAGCCGGCCGGTCACCCTGGCGCCGAGCCAGCCGCCGGGTAGCGCTCCCGCGACGCCGACCGCGAGCAGGTCCCACTCGATCTCCCCGAGCAGGGCATGAGTCGCGAACGCGAAGACGCCGAGCGCGAACCCGACGAGCAGGTTCGTCCCGACCGCCCGGTGCGCCGTCAGTCCGACACCGCGAAGGAGAGCCGGCATCCGCAGCGTCCCGAGGATGACTCCGACGGCCCCGCCGAGGACGCCGATCAGGAAGCCGAAGACCACGGTCGGCCCGAGCCGTGGCTGATCGGAGGGGCGTCCACGGATCGGGCGGACGAGCAGATCGATCCCGTTCCAGGCCAGGATCGCCGCGATTCCCCCGAGCAGAAGCTTCGTCGGCAGCCGGTCGGTGAGGAGCGCGCCCGCCACGGCGCCCGCAACCGACGGAGGCGTCATCCACGCCACAACCCCCCAGTCCACTCGCCCCGCACGCGCGTGGCGGTAGCCGCCCGACACTGCCGACGCAGCGCTGATCGCGACGTTCGTTCCGGCCCCCGCCGCCGCGTCGCCGGAGAGGAGCAGGATCGCCGGCAGGCGCAGCGTGCCGAGAACGAGGCCGACCGCCGACCCTAGATAGCCGGCGGCAAAGGACGCCAGGAACGCTAGTGCGAGCTGCCAGGCTTCCAGAGAACTTCCGTGCCGGGATTGGCAGCCCTGGCGAGGATGAAGAGGAGATCGGAGAGGCGGTTCAGGTAGACGATCACGAGTGGGTTGAGCTCGACGTGCTCGGATGCGTCGAGGACGTCGCGTTCAGCCCGCCGGCAGACTGCGCGTGCGACGTGCAGCCGCGCGGCCGCCTCGCTCCCCCCGGGAAGCACGAAGCTCTTCAACTCCGGCAAGTCGGCGTTGAACCGGTCGCAGTCGGACTCGAGCGCGTCGATCTGGCTTTGGGCGACACGGAGGCGGTCGGCAACGCCGAAGGGCACGCTGATATCGGCGCCGACGTCGAAGAGCTCGTTCTGGACCCGCTCGAGGACGGTTCGCATCTCCGCGGGCGGGCCGCAGGCGAGCACGAGCCCGATCAGTGAGTTGACCTCGTCGACCGTGCCGAACGCGGCGATCCGGCAGTCGAGCTTCGGCACGCGGCTCCCGTCGCCGAGAGATGTCTCGCCGCGATCACCGGCGCGCGTGTAGATGCGTGTCAAACGAACGGGTTCGTCGGCTTTGCGCGGCACGTCTAGAGCTTAGGCGCCGAGGCGGAACGTCTCGCGCAGCCGCCAGCGATCGGCCTCGGCCTCCTCCATGAGCGCAACCTCGGTAACGGAGAACGGCGCCGGCAGGAGCCCCTCCAGCCGGCGCTCGACCCGAATGCGGATCGCGGCGCGATCCTCGCCGCCCGTGTAGGTCAGCGACGCGTGCGGCGGCGGGTCGGCACCTGCTTCCCGATACGGAGGGAACTCCAGAAAGCGGCGCCAGAGCCGGCGCATGAAGTTGCGCAGCGGCTGCTCCGGCTCCGGCACGGCGTAGACGGCGCCGCCGTCCTCCCACTGAGCGAGGTCCACGAGCTCGAAGCCGAACGACGACTCGTCCGCGAGGAATGTACGAACGCTTTCCAGATACCTGTCGACCTCGGCTCGCGTGGCAAACGGGTAGAGCAATGTGAGCGAGAACGGGATGCCCTCGGTGATCCGCTCCGGATACACCTCGTCGTGAGCTGCAGCGAGGGCCGGATTCTGATCCGCCAACAGCAGGGTGAGGTAGGTCTCGAGCTCGCCGTCGGCTCGAGGCACTAGCCCGCCGCCAGCTCGCGCTGCTTCAGTCCGAGGATCGAGCGGGCGATCACGAGCCGCTGGATCTCGCTCGTCCCCTCGTAGATCTCGGTGATCTTCGCGTCGCGGTAGTAGCGCTCGACCGGGAACTCCTTGGTGTAGCCGTAGCCGCCGAGGATCTGGATCGCCTCAGCCGTCTGCCGCCGGGCCATCTCCGACGCAAAGAGCTTCGCCTTCGCTCCCTCTTCGGTGTGGGGTTTGCCTTCCTGCTTCAGCCAAGCCGCGCGGTAGACGAGCAGCCGTGCGGCGTCGAGCTCGGTCGCCATGTCGGCGAGCTTCCACTGGATCGCCTGGAAGTCGGCGATCCGTTTCCCGAACTGCCGCCGCTCGAGCGCGTACTCGCGCGCGACATCGTAGGCGGCCTGGGCAATCCCGAGGGCCTGCGCGGCGATGCCGATCCGGCCGCCGTCGAGCGTCGCCATGGCGACGGTGAACCCCTTGCCCTCCTCGTGCAGGAGACGGTCGCGGCCGACCTCCGCGCCCTCGATCACCAGGTCGACGGTCGACGAGGAGTTGAGCCCGAGCTTCTCCTCCTCGCGCGTCACGTTCACCGAGGCGCCGTCGAGGATGAAGGCGGAGACGCCCTTCGGCCCGGGCGTGTCAGGGTCGGTCCGGGCGAACAGGAGCACGGTGCCGCCAAAGCCGCCGTTCGTGATCCATTGCTTGGAGCCGGTGATCGCCCAACCGCCGGCGGTCGGGGTCGCGGCGGTCCGGAGGGCGCCCGCATCCGAGCCCGCCTCCGGCTCCGTCAGCGCAAAAGCGCCCACCGCCTCGCCTCGCGCGAGCGGCGGCACGAACCTGGATCGCTGCTCGTCGCTGCCGAAGGTGAGGATGGGCAGGGTCACTGCGCTCGTGTGCACGGCAACGGTCACCCCCACTCCCGCATCGGCGCGCGAGAGCTCCTCGAGGACGATGATGTAGGAGAGAAAGTCCGCGCCGGCGCCGCCGTATTCCTCCGGAATGCAGACGCCCATGAAGCCGAGCTCGGCGAGCTTCGCGATCAGGTCGCGCGGAAAGCCGTGCTCCCGGTCCCAGTCAGCGGCGTGCGGTTCGATCTCGGCCTGCGCAAAGTCACGCGCTAGCGCCTGGATCTCTCGCTGATCGTCGGAGAGGGCGAAATCCATCAGGGGTAACTGTAGAAACCTTGCCCTGATTTCCGGCCCAGGCGGCCCGCGTCCACGTGCTCACGCAGCAGCGGACAGGGCGCATATCTGTCGTCGCCCAGCCCCTCCTGGAGCACTTCCATGATCGCGACGCAGGTGTCGAGTCCGATCAGGTCGGCAAGCGCCAGCGGGCCCAGTGGGTGCGCGAAACCGAGCTTGGCGATCGTGTCGATCGCCTCCGTCTCCGCAACGCCTTCGTGCAGCGCCCAGACGGCCTCGTTGATGAACGGCATCAGGATCCGGTTCGAGACGAAGCCGGGGAAGTCGTTGGCCTGCGCCGGGACCTTGCCGAGCTCCTCGGCGAAGGCAACGATCGCCTCCGCCGTCTCGTCGGACGTCTCTCGTCCACGCACGACCTCGACGAGCTTCAGCACGGGCACCGGGTTGAAGAAGTGCATCCCGATCACCTTGTCCGGGCGAACGGTCGCAGCGGCGAGCGTCCGGATCGGAATCGACGAGGTGTTGGAGGCGAGCACGGCCTCGGCCGGGAGCGTCGCGTCGGCGCGCCGGAAGATCTCCTCCTTGACGGACGCGTCCTCCACGACCGCTTCGATCAGCAAGTCGGCTCGGATGAGGTCCTCCACGACCTCGATCCGCCCCAGCACCTCGTCCGGGTCGGCGCCGTCCTTCTCGGCCAGCTTGACGAGGCTCTTGCGGATCGTCTCGAGCGCGCGCTCTGTCGCTCCGGGCGCTGCGTCGTACAGCGAGACGCGGCACCCCGCCGCAGCCGCGACCTGCGCGATCCCGCCGCCCATCTGGCCGGCGCCGACGACGAGGACGTGCTCGAAGCTCACCGCCGGGGAGGCTAACGTCCGGACTCGTGACCGACCTCTGGTACGACATCGAGGGCTCTGGGCCACCTGCCGTCCTGCTTCATGAGAGCGTGGTCGACTCGAGGATCTGGAGTCGATTCCTACCGTTCGTCACCGACCGTCTGACCGCGATCCGCTACGACCAGCGCGGCTACGGACGCTCGCCGCTGTGGGACGGTCCCTACTCGCCCGTGGAGGATCTGATCTCGGTGCTGGACGCGGCCGGGATCGCGCAGGCCTCGCTCGTCGGCACTTCTCGCGGTGGGCGGATCGCGATCCAGGCCGCGATCGAGCGGCCCGAGCGCGTGTCCGCGCTCGTCCTCGCCGTTTCCGGCCTCGCCGGACGTCCACTGAACGTCGAGGGGACGCCGGAGCAGGAGGCCCGATGGGAGGAAGCAGAGGCTCGCGGCGACACGGCCGAGCTCGCCGAGCTCGACATGGAGATCTGGGCGCCGATGGGAGTCGACGACGAGCTACGGGCGATGTTCGTCGAGAACGCCGAGGCCTCGAATGCCGACGATCCGGTTGTCGAGCGGCCGTCAGTCGGACGGCTTGGTGAGATCGGCGTCCCGACGCTCGTCGTCACCGCCGGCCGTGACGTGCCCGACCTCGACAAGGTCGGCGACCTCCTCGCCCGCGAGATCCCGGGTGCGCGGCGAGCCGTAATCGAGGAAGCCGACCACATGGTTCAGTGGCGGGCACCGGAAGAACTCGCGCATCTCGTCCTCGACTTCCTCGGCTGACTCTAAAACCGCCGGGGGCGCTCGTCGCTGTACGGATCGACGCTGGAAGGGATGCCGCGGGCACCGATCGGGATCACCAGCACGGCGGCAACCGCGAGGACGAAGACCGCGAGGCCCTTCATGCTTCCACGCTTCGGCGTTCGGGTAGGCGCGGCGGGGCCGCGTTCGGCGCGGCAATCCTGGCTCGAGCGGGCCGTCGCCTGAGCCCCGTCCAGCTGCGTCGCTCCGCAGCGGTAGGCCGCTGCCGGGGCCGGTAGGGCAAGCGCCACGAGTACGAGACCAAGGCATGCGGCGGCGCCGGCTTTCGCCGATCGACTCCCCCAACAGGCCCCCCGGCGCGACCGCTCGCGCGGGGGCATCCTCCTCATCACTTGCTCAGACGCACTATCGCGGCCCCGGTTGGGGTCTCGCCCAAAAGATCACCCTTCCGGGTGAGCACGCTTAACGCCAAATAAAGAAACGGCGACGCCTAGTCGGCGCCTACGTCGAGCAGGAGCGCGTCGCCCTGGCCGCCGCCGGAGCAGATTGCCGCGAGCCCGAGCCCGCCGCCGTTGCGGCGGAGTTCGTAGATCATCGTGCCGAGGATGCGTCCGCCCGAGGCCCCAATTGGATGGCCGAGGGCCACGGCGCCGCCGTTGACGTTCACCTTCTCAGGATCCGCACCGAGCAGCTCGGTCGAGTTGAGGACGACTGACGAGAACGCCTCGTTCAGCTCCACACGCTCGACGTCGTCGATCGACTTACCCGCCTTCTCGAGCGCCTTCTGCCCGGACTTCGCAGGCGTGCGCGCCAGGTAGGCGAAGTCGTCCGCGACGTAGGCCTGCGAGAGGATCGTCGCCAGCGGCTCGAGCCCGCGCCGCTTTGCGAACTCCTCGCTGGTGACGACAAGCGCGGCCGCGCCGTCGTTCACCCCAGGCGCGTTCCCGGCCGTCGTCGTCCCCTCCGGGTCGAACACCGGCTTCAGCGACGCGAGCTTCTCGATCGAGGTGTCGCGCCGCGGCCCCTCGTCGGTGTCGAAGTCGCCGACGGGAACGATCTCCTCCTTGAAGCGGCCTTCGTCGATCGCCTCGATGGCCCGCTCGTGGGAACGGAGGGCCCAGTCGTCCTGCGCCTCTCGGGAGATGCCGAGCTCGCGGGCGACGAACGACGCCTGCTCGACCATGTGCCGCTTGTCGAAGGTCGACGTCAGCCCGTCGTGGGTCATCAGGTCGATCAGCGTCCCGTCGCCGAGCCGGTAGCCGAAACGCGCCTTCTTGAGGATGTACGGAGCGTTCGACATCGACTCCATTCCGCCCGCAACGATGACGTCGTGGTCGCCGGCGCGGATCATCTGGTCGGCGATCTGGACGGCCCGGATCGAGGAGGCGCAGACCTTGTTGATCGTGTCGGAGGGAGTCTCGATCGGGAGGCCGGCGCCGATCGATGCCTGGCGGGCGGGAGCCTGACCGGCGCCGCCCTGCAGCACCTGACCCATGATCACGTACTCGACGTCAGCGTTCTCGAGCCCGGCCCGGTCGAGCGCGTTGCGGATCACGAGCGAGCCGAGCTCAGTCGCTTCGTAGTCTGCAAGCGCGCCGCCGAGCCGCCCGAAGGGCGTGCGAACGGCGCTGACGATCACCGATCGAGCCACGAAGTCAGGGTAACAATGCGACGTTGCCTGCCAGGACGCTCGCCCGTTATGTCAGCGCCTTGGGCGCCGAGCTAGTCGTCGGCCTGCTCGTGCTCACCGCTTGTGCCTGGATCTTCGGCGCGATCGCGGAGGACGTGGTCGAGGGCGATACACATGTGGACACGCGCCTCGCAGACTGGCTGCACGAGCACTCGAGCTCGGGCTGGACGGAGTTCTTCGAGGCCGTCACGTGGTTCGGGAACGTGCCTGTGGTCTTCTCGATCACGTTCCTCGCCGCACTGGTGCTCGCCCGCAGGCGGCAGACCAGCGAGCTCCAGCTGCTGCTGCTAGCGGTGATCGGCGCGCAGGTCTTGACGATCGGGTTGAAGCTCGGCTTCGCGCGCGAGCGGCCATTCTTCCCCGATCCCCTTGCGACGGAGCAGACGTATTCGTTTCCGAGCGGCCACGCGTCCATGTCGCTGGCCGTGTATGGCACGCTTGGCTTCATCGCCGCTCGGCACCTGCCGCGTGTGCGCGCGAGAATCGCCGTGCTCGCCGCAGCCGCCTCGCTCGTGCTCCTGATCGGCTTCAGCCGCCTCTATCTCGGAGTCCATTTTCTCACCGACGTGGTCGCGGGCTTCAGCCTCGGCCTGGCGTGGGTGAGCCTGTGCGCGACGCTCCTGCACCTCCGCGTGCGGCTTCAGACTTCGCGGTAGCGAGCCTCGACGAAGCAGTAGAGCCCGTAGGCGAGCAGGCCGCCGGCGACGAGACCGAGCAGCGTGTCGCCGTAGTCCTGGCGAAGCACCTTGGCGAGTGCGCCGTCGAGGCCGATCGTCTCCTTCGCGTCGAACTGCCACGCGGCCCGCACGAGGAAGAGCCCCATCAGACCGAAGACGAGCGCGCGGGCCAGGTGCCCGACGACTCCGATCACAGTGAACGCGCGCTCCTCGAGCTCGCCCATCTTCCGCAGCTTGAGGCGCCGCTTGAAACGCCCGGTCACCCCTCGCCAGAGGTTGAAGACTCCGGCACCGAGGATCCCGAGCCCGACAGCTGCCACCAGCCACCTCCCGGCCGGGAACTCGAGCACGCGAGCGGTGAAGCGGTCCTCGCGGTCGGCGGGCTCGTCGGCACCGGCGAGCGCGGAGGCCGCGACGCCCAGGAGCCCGAGGTACCACACGCCTCGCGCCAGCACGCCAAGCCGCTTCAGCAGCCCCAGCTGCTCGCCGCCCTCGAGGGTCCGGCCGAGGAGCACCTCTGCGAAACGCCAGAGTGAATATCCCAGGAGCCCAACGGCGACCGCACCGACGAGCAGCTTTCCCGGCCAGGTGTCGGCGAGCGCCGAGAGCGCACCGCCGCGGTCCCGGATCCGTTCTCCGCTTGCGACCGACACGTCGACGGCGATCAAGCCGACAAGCGCGTACAGAATGCCCTTGGAGACGAGACCCCAACGTGCCACCCCCCGGCTCCATGGGCTTCGCGCCGCTCTCGCGGCCCCCTGTTTCGCTTCCCCCACAGATGGCGACAATACGGGAGAGATGACTGACGAATCGCTTACCGCACTGATGGAACTCGGAGAGCGCGAGGGCTGCATCGAGCTATCCGAGGTCGCCCGGGTTGCCGACGTGGCCGAGCTCGACGACGAAGACGTCGAGCGGCTATACGAGGACATCCAGAAGCGCGGCATCGAGCTGAGCGACGACTGCGCGAGGTCGTCGGTGCCCGAGTCGACGTACGTAAACGGCGATCTCGCCGAGTCGACCACGGACGCGCTCCAGCTCTTCCTGAACGAGATGGGCAAATACAAGCTGCTCACGGCCGACGAGGAGGTCGAGCTCGCGAAGCGCATCGAGCGCGGCGACAAGGAAGCGAAGGACCTGATGGTCAACTCGAATCTGCGACTGGTCGTCTCGATCGCGAAGAAGTACCAGGGACACGGTCTGTCGCTGCTCGACCTGATCCAGGAGGGGATCATCGGGCTGATCCGCGCCGTCGAGAAGTTCGACTGGCGCAAGGGCTTCAAGTTCTCGACGTACGCGACGTGGTGGATCCGCCAGGCCGTCCAGCGCGGCGTCGCGAACAAGGCGCGCGAGATCCGGATTCCGGTCCACATCGTCGACCGCGAGCGGAAGATCGCGCGCGCCGAGCGGGAGCTGATGGCCAAGCTCGGCCGCCCTCCGGAGGAAGAGGAGGTCGCGAAGGCCGCCAAATTGCCGCTCAAGCAGTTGCGCGAGGTGCGTCAGGCCGCCCGCGCGGTGACCAGCCTCGACCGTCCCGTCGGTGAAGAGGGCGGCATCTCGTTCGGCGAGCTCGTTGCCGGCGGCGAACCCGGCCCGGAAGAGACGCTCCACGTCAGCCTCGAGGAGGACATGCTACGACGCGCGGTCGCGAGCCTTCCCGACCGGCACCAGGAGATCGTCAAGCTCCGCTACGGCCTGAACGGCGACACGGATCCGCAGTCGCTCGAAGAGATCGGACGCCGGCTGGGGTTGACGCGCGAGCGGGTCCGACAGCTCGAAGCCGACGCACTCGCCCGGCTGGCCATTGCGCGCGAGATCGAGGCTCTACGGGCCGCGTAGCGGTCTTCATCGACGCCGAGAACGTCCGCCGCTCGCTGTGGCCGAACATTCCGCGCGACGAGCTCGTCGAGCTGGTCGACTCCTGGGCCGAGCGGGAGGGCGTGCGTTCAATCCTCGTCTTCGAGGGCGAGGAAACCGCCGACGACCGGATCGCACGTGAGGCCGCGGAGCTCGATGGCCCGTACTGGCTCGTGACGTCCGATCGCGGGCTCCGCGAGCGCGCGGCGGCCCGCGCCGAGCGCGTGATCGGCGGCGGTTCGTTCGCCCTCGGGCTTCGCGGCGGCTAGCGCGCCCGGGCGAGGACCTTACGGGCCAGGACGATCTGACCGCCGAGCGGCCTTTCGGCGCTGCCGAACGAGAGCGTGACCGCCGTTCGTCCGCGCTGGAAACCGAGTAGATCGACGAACACACGCACGGTCGCGGCCTGCGCCGGAGCGTCCATCACGACCCGGTACAGAACCGCCCGATCACCCAGTCGCGGGCGTGAGACCAGCCGGGCAGAGACGATGCGCACCCCGGGTATTTCCTTCTCGACTTCGTCACGGAGCCAGCGGCCCAGACAGCGCAGGACGGGCGCCGAAGTGGCCTTGCGGAAATCACCCGCGGCGTCGGCCCGGCTCTTGAAGACCTCGACCTGGGAGTCGACGGTGGCACTGCGCAGCTGGAACGCCGAGCGCGCTGTCCCCGTGATCGTGAAGCGGGAGAAGTCCATGTCGACGCCGGGGCAGGTGGGCAGCTCGGTGCTGGGCTTCTCCGGCCTTGTCCGCGTCCAACCCCGGCCGACATCCGCTGCGCGCAAGGTGACGCGCTTGGCGAGCGCCATGTCGGCGGGACGCAGGCGCTTCTGCTCGACTCGAGGCGGCCCGCCCTGCGCGACGGCGGCGACGAGCAGGCTGCAGGCGAGCAGCGGGCCGATGACGGCAAGACGGCGCAAGCCGCTTGGATGCTACCCAAGGTTTTCCGCCCCGCCTCATGCGGTAACGAAGGACAGGAGGTGACCTAGTGGCACTCGAGCCCGGACTGGATCTGCACGACTGGGAAACGCGGTGGCAGGAGCTGCAGGACCTCGCTGCGGAGTCACCGAGCCAAGCGCTGCCCGAAATCGTGAGCCTCACCGAACAGATGTTGGTCGAGCGCGGATTCGACCTCGCCGACCCGATCGCCGCCGCGGGCGAGGATCCGGACATCGTGCGCGACTTCCTCGGCGCGCGCGAGCTAGCCGCGGCCTGCCAGGCGGGTCCAGCGAGCCCCGGTGACGTCGCGGCCGCGCTCGAGAACCTGACCGAGATCCACGACTACCTCGTCGCGGATCGACCGCAGTGAAGTACGACTACTCGCCTGAGTCGCTGTCCCCACTCTCTTCGCGGTCGCGCTCGGCCGAGATGACCTCGAAGGAGCCGTCGAGCAGCACTTCGACCTCGGAACCGTCCGGCTTGGTGACCTCGACCTCGTAGGTCGCTCCGGCCTCGGAGTCGTGCTCGGTCTCGGTGACGCGCCCGCCGCCGGCCGCCTTCAGGGCCGCCGCCGAAGCGCGTTCAAGAGTCGCCCCGGTCAGCGCCTCGCCGTCGTCGCCCATCATTGCGTTGGCGATGGCGGCGCCGCCAAGGGCAAGAGCGCCGAGGGCGGCGATGCCGGCGCCGATCAGTGTCACTCGTCTTCGCATGCTTCTCCTTTCACCACTTGCTGTGCCGGGTGAACCTAGAGCAGCGCCATGAGACGACTATGAGTCGCGGCCTTGTCCGGCGCGGCCCGATGTGGCACAAGTCCGTTCGTTGTCGGCGTTTCGGGTCATCTTGCTTCCAGGCATCGTTCTCCCCGCAGAGCCGGCGTACGGCGCTCTCATCGCCGCGCTCCGCCCGGACGTCGAGGCGGTGGCGAAGGATCTCGAGGTCTACGCAACGCGGGAGCCGCCGGACGACTTCAGCCTCGAGGTCGAGATCGCAGGCGTGCTGCGCGAGGCAGACGCACGCGGCTGGGAGCGGTTTCATCTCGTCGGCTACTCGGGCGGGGGAGCAGCCTCGCTCGCCTTCGCCGCGACCAGACCGGAGCGGCTCGCGAGCCTGGCGCTGCTCGAGCCAGCCTGGGCGGGAAACTGGGATCTGAGCCCCGCGGAGAAGGCGCTCTGGCTCGAATTCGAGCAGCTCGAACGGCTCCCGGTCGAGCAACTCATGCCGGCGTTCATGCGGGTCGCGCTCAAGCCCGGTGTGCCCCTCCCATCGCCGCCGCCCGGCGACGCGCCGCCCTGGATGGCCAAACGCCCCGCAGGGATCCTCGCGTGCCTGCGGGCGTTCCGGCGAGACGACATCGACCGTGAGGCCCTCCGCCGTTTCGATCGCCCTGTTTACTTCGCGCTCGGCGGTCTCAGCAACCCGGACCAGTACGGGGAGATCGCAAAACGTCTGAGCCGAGTGCTTCCAGACCTCGAGCTCGAGCTGTTCGAGGAGCGCCACCACTTCGACCCGCCGCACCGGATCGAGCCGGAGCGCCTTGCGAACTCGCTCGAGGCGGTCTGGCGGCGAGCCGAACGCTCACAGCCCTCCGCCCTCTAGACGAGGGAAGAGCCGGTTACTGCCCGTCGCGGTAGCGGTAGACGATCCGCCCGCGATTCAAGTCGTACGGGGAAAGCTCGAGCTTCACCTTGTCGCCGGGCAGGATCCGGATCCGGTAGCGCCGCATCTTGCCGGCCGTGTAGCCGAGCGCCTCATGCCCGTTCTCGAGCGCGATCCGGTACATGCCGTTCTTGAAGTGCTCGAGCACTTCGCCGTCGAACTCGATCTTCTGTTCTTTTTCAGCCACTTCTGTCTCCAACCTTTGGGAGAGGGCGCCCGGGGTAACCGGGCGCCCTCTCGGAATCACACCGAGGTGACGACGCTGACGTCGCGTGCCTGGGGGCCCTTGGGGCCGTCCTCGACCTCGTACTCCACTTTCGCGCCTTCGGCGAGGCTCTTGTACCCCTCGCCACTGATCGCGCTGTGGTGGACGAAGACGTCCTTGCCGCCGTCGTCCTGCGTGATGAAGCCGTAACCCTTGTCGTTACTGAACCACTTCACGGTTCCGGTTGCCATATCTACACCTCCTTGACTGCGTTACGAACGTGCAGCGGAAGGCTTGCGGCCAAAACCGGTACTCGCTCTAACTGCTTGGTTCCCGCACGGTAGCAGGCTTCAGTGCACGTGACCTAAGTGCTGCTCACGAATCAGCCGTTCACGGCTGATCTGCGTCGCCAGTGCCGCCGCAAGGGCCGTTGTCACGGGAACAGCCGCGATCAGCCCGATCGAGCCGACCAGCATGGCGACGATCTGTTCGGCCACCGCCTCGAGGTTGACCGCATCCACAAACGGTGTGTTTCCGATGCTGAAGATCAGCAGCACCGGCAGCGAGGCGCCGACGTAGGCGAGCACGAGCGTGTTCACCGTCGCGGCGACGTGGTCGCGGCCGACTGACAGCCCACTCTGGAGGAGAGACCGGAAGCCGAAGCTCGGATTGGCGTGCTTGACGGCCATCACCGTGGAGGCCTGGGTGACCGTGACGTCGTCGAGGACGCCGAGCGCTCCGATCACCATCCCCGCGAGCAGCAGTCCCTGCAACGAGATCTCCGCGCCCGAGGTCGCACGGACGAAGATCGCTTCTTCGGAGGACGCTCCCGTCAGGTGAGCGAGCTCCGTGAACGCGGACGCCAGAGCAGCGGTGAGGAAGAGGCTGGTCGCCGTTCCGAGCGAGGCCGCAAGGGTCTTCGCCCCCAGCCCGTGCGCAAACGAGATCGTCGTGAGCATGATCGCCAGCGAGCCGATCAGCGCGACCTCGAGGGCTGAGTTGCCCTCGACGATCGACGGGACGATGAACACGAGCACGATCGCCAAGCCCACCACCAGACCCACCAGCGCCCGTGCACCGCGCAACCGCCCGCCCGCGATGACGAGCAGCGCGAAGACCACGGCGAGCAAGACCAGCGGCCGGCCGCGCTCGAAGTCGGAGAATGAGTAGGGATCGACCTGGGCGCCGCCGATCACGGCTTCGGGGGGGAGCTGGTTCTTGTAGACGCGGACGCGGTCGCCGACGTCGAGCTCGACCGCCGCGCCGGCCTCGCCCGTCGTGAAGCTCACCCGGCGGCCCTCGTCCTCTCCTTCGAGGAGCTCCACGGTCACCCGCGTACAGGTCCGCTGACCGACGCGGCATGGAATCTCCGCGAGCCCCGTTACTCGCGCCGATTCGGTCCGCGCACGGACCGAACGCTCCGCAACGGGGGGACCTTCGCCGGTCGGCCACAGCACGATGAGGCCGATCACGGTCGCCGCGACCACGACTCCCAGCGCCGCAATGAGCAGCATCGGCAGGAGCGAACGCGGCGGGCCCACCGACGCCTAGGCTAACCATAGTGGGCTACGACACGAAGAACCCGTGATGAAGATCGCGGTCATCGGAAGAGGAAACGTCGGCGGCGGGCTCGCCGACAAGTGGGAGCAGGCCGGTCATTCCGTGACGAGGATCGGCAAGGACGGCGGCGACGTCTCCGACGCTGAGGCGGTGCTGATAGCGGTTCCGGGCGGAGCGATCGAGGACGCGCTCGGCAAGGTCCAGGGCTTCGAGGGAAAGACCGCGATAGACGCGACGAACCTCTTCGGGGCGGCCCGACCGTCCGGCTTCAACTCGAACGCCGAGTTCGTGAAATCGAGGACGAACGGGCCGACGGCGAAGTCGTTCAACGTCAACTTCGCTGCCGTGTACGACCAGATCGAGAGCGCGAGGGCAAAGCCCGGCAATTTATGGTCGGGTGACGAGGAGGCCCGCGAGGTCGTCGAGCAGCTCAATCGCGATGCCGGCTTTGAGCCCATCTACGCCGGCGGGCTCGAGAACGCGCGCGCCCAGGAGGACTTCCTCACACTGGTCGGCGCCGTCCGTCAGAACATCGGGCCGTTTTTCTACCGGATGGCGCCGCCCGAGCAGCTCTAGGAGGACTTCACCGCCCTGACGATCGCGCCGTGCATCCCATCGGCGACCTGGTGCGTGAACTCGACGGAGACGTCCTGGAACCCGGCCGCCTCGAGCCCCTCGACGTACTCGCCCTGCGAGAGTGCACCGGCGACACAGCCGACGTAGCTACCCCGCTCCGCGCGCTGCTCCGGCGTCAGCCGGTCCTCGGCGACAACGTCGCTGACGCCGACGCGGCCACCGGGCTTCAGGACCCGAGCCATCTCGGTCAGCACCGCGGCCTTGTCGACCGAGAGATTGATCACGCAGTTCGAGATCACGACGTCGACCGAGTCGGCCGGGAGCGGGACCTCCTCGATCACGCCCTTCAGGAAGTGGACGTTGGCGACGCCGGCGTCTGCAGCATTCTTGCGGGCGAGAGCGAGCATCTCGTCGGTCATGTCGAGCCCGTACGCGATGCCCGTCGGGCCGACGCGCTTCGCGGACAGGATCACGTCGATCCCTCCACCGGAACCGAGGTCGAGGACGACCTCGCCTTCATGCAGGTCGGCGACCGCAGTGGGATTGCCGCAGCCGAGGGACGCGAGCGCGGCAGCGTTTGGCAGTTGCCCGCGCTGTTCGATCGTGTAGAGCGACTCCCCAAAGGAGGCGTCGTCGCCCTCGCAGCTCACGTTGCCGCAACACGCGCCGCTCTCGGTGCAACCGCAACCGCCGTTCTCGGCGGCGACGGCAGCCTGGGCGTAGCGCTCGCGTACCTGCTCGCGAAGTAGGTCAGCAGTGCTCATGTCACAACCTCCGGGATTCGAACGAGGCCCTCGAGGCGCGAGACCGCCTCGGGGTTGAGGGAGAAGTACGCCCACTTGCCGCGCTGCTCACGCTCGAGCAGACCGGCGTCCGTCAGCTTCTTCAGGTGATGGCTGACCGTCGCCTGCGTCAGGCCGAGGGCCGGGATGAACTCGCACGCGCACACAGACTGGTCGCTGCGCGCGAGCAGGTTGACGATCTTCACTCGGGCGGGATCCGCCAGCGCCTTGAAGATCGCGGCCGTCCCCTCGGCGTGCTCGTCGTCGAGCGTCTCGTCGCCGAGGGCGCCGCAGCAGTCGATCAGATCGAGCGTCTTCATATCGATGATTATCGTAATGATGTTTGTCGATATGTCAAGCGCGAGATAATTGACGTCGGATGCTCAGTCCGCTCATGCAGGCCCTGTACGAGGGAAAGCCGGAGCTCGCGCGGGAGCTGGCGGCTGCCCGCTCGGACCTCGACGTCTTCGAGGCGGCCGCGATCGGCGACGTCGACCGTCTCCGGGCGCTCCTCGACGACGACCCGTCGCTGGCCACTGCCTGGTCGGGCGACGGTTTCACCCCTCTCCACTTCGCCGCCTTCTTCGGTCACCCGGTGGCGGCGAGGCTCTTGGCCGAGCGAGGTGCCGACCTCGAGGCCCGCTCGACGAACGAGCAGTTCGCGCTGGACGCCCGGCCGCTGCACAGCGCCGCCGCCGCCGGGCAGCGCGAGGTCTGCGAGGTCCTGCTCGACGCAGGCGCCGACGTGAACGCCGTCCAGCACGGCGGCTACACCGCGCTGCTCGAAGCGCGCCAAAACGGAAACGAGGAGCTCGCCCAACTCCTGCTCGAGCGCGGCGCCGACCCAACCGCGCGGCTCGACGGTTAGTCGAGCGGCAGCGCCCGTCCTGCCACCGGTGACGAGTGGATGATCGACGTCGTCGTCTGGCCGAGGACGAGGAAGCGGTCGAGGATGCCCTCGAGATCGTCCATCGACCGCAGATGCAGCTTCACGAAGAAGCAGTCCTCACCCGTGATCCGGTGACAATCGACGACTTCCGGGATCTCCCTCGCCAGCTCCGGGATCTTCTGCAGCTGCTGTGTCGTCGGCCGGATCCGGACGACGGCGCCGATCGGAAACCCGATTGCCTTCGGATCGACCTCGGCGCGGTAGCCGGTGATCACACCGGCGCGCTCGAGGCGCTGAATTCGTTCGGCCACAGCCGGCGCGGACAGGTTGATCCGGCGGCTCAGCTCGGCCATCGTCACTCTCGCGTCGGTCTGCAGCTCATGCAGGAGTAGGCGGTTGATCGGGTCGAGTACCTCATTTCCGTTGGTCGACACGCTCAATCTCCTTTGCTTCGCAGGCAAAACACCAGAATTGCCGTCGGCTGAGTCTGGCAGAAATCAGTCGGCGAGGCGACGATTTCGGCGTGGAGCAAGTCGCAACTCTTCCCGCAAGCCGGTTCTCGCGGCTCGCAGCGAAGGCGCCACCCGAGGGCTTCTTCGTCGGCAGTGCGGTCTTCCACTACCTCGGCCCCGCGTTTGCCGTTCTCCTCTTCGCCCTCGTCGATCCCCTTGGTGTCGCGTGGCTGCGGATCGTTGCCGCCGCCGCGGTCTTTGCGCTCTGGCGCCGGCCGTGGCGCGCATTCGCGGAGGCGGATGGAAACGCGCGCCGCACGGTCGTCGCGATGGGACTCGTCCTGGCGCTGATGAACGCCTGCTTCTACGTCTCGATCGATCGTTTGCCTTTGGGCACCGTTGCAGCGATCGAGTTCCTGCCCGTGATCGCGCTTGCGGCGGTAGGCATGCGGACGCCACGAAACGCGGTCGCCCTCGCGTCGGCGGTCGGCGGGGTGTACCTGCTCACCGACGTACGCCTCGAGGGTGAGCCGCTGGGCGTGGCCTTCGCATTTGCGAACGCCGCACTATTCGCTCTCTACATCGTCCTTGCGCACCGCATCGCGCAGAGCAGCCGGATGAGCGGCATCGACGGCCTCGGCGCGGCGATGCTGGTC
>DASQTZ010000116.1:0-26189 GCA_035641605.1 Gaiellaceae bacterium
ATCATCGTGGCCGACGAGCTCACCGATCCTCGCATCCAGCCAGGTGAAGCAGGCTGACGCGCCGGTGACGGAGGTCATGCGGCGAGAACTGGGGTACGCCCGCGGCGATGCGAGCGCGGGTAAGCGCGGTGCGCAAACGATCCCTGCCAAATCCCTGGAAAGACAGCCCGCTCAGGAACCCGGGTCGGCACGGGGGAACTTCACTGTCAGCCGGTCCCTGCCGGGTTCGGCTGCACGCGACCATGGTCGAGCACCACGGCCAAGACGCTCACCGTCTTGCAGACTGTCTGCTTCTTCAATCCGGCCGCGTTGAGCTCGCCGGCGGAGGTCCGCGACCGAGCGCCACCACTTGAGCACTCACGGCACGTGTGGCACACCTGCCCCGCTCAACCATGCGGCTTCGCGTCGCCAAGCGCGAAAGGCGCACGTTGGCGAGTGGTGGCGTCGAAACGCTCCGGCTCGATCTCGAGTGCTGCGGCTCCGATCGCGAGAGTGGTGGCAGCGAGATGCTCCGCGTACTCGCTCGCGGAGTGCGGCGGCTCGTGCTGCCAATGTAAGCCCAAGCGGACGACAGCGAAAACCGTCGCGACCGCGCGGGAGCCGGAACTAGGGCGCCCGCGCCACGGTCCGGACAGCTGTCCCGGCACGAAGCGTGACCGTCACCCTTAGCCGCGTCTCACAGACTGTGGGTCCCACACACCCAGGCGCAGCTTGTCCGCCAGCTTCGCAAAAGAGGCGCCGGCCCCTAGATGTCATCGCGTCCGTCTTCGAACTGCGGGACAAAGACGCAGCAGTATGGGGAGCAGGTACCCAATCCGCTGCAAGTTCGCCTGAGTAGCCTCCCCAGGGTTGAGGCCGAGAAGAATCATTCTCTTCAGGTTCGACAGGAATCCTCTGGTCTGCCGATCTCGAGTCAGGCTTCTCCGCAGGCTGAATCCCGGCGTACCGATCTACGGTCTCTTCGGTGGCGATGCAGGATACAAGCAGGTCGCGTTCCGTTTGGGCGGAAAGTCTGTTCTCGGGCTCGACGGCTTCTATAGGTCTGGCCAGAGCGGGCGGTGGAACTGGAAGAACGGCGACTTAATGGCGGCGGCTTGGTATCGCGACGTCGGTTATCGGGTGGCCTTTGATGTCGCGCACGTGATCGAGTGGGATCTTCTTCTCCTGGATTCGCTCGATCGCGTCTACCAGTCGATCCCCGAAGGCGCTGTGGGTCTTACCGCCCTTACGCCGCTCTCTGCGATTGGGGACGACTGGGTCTGGACGCAGCGACCTGATAACCGACGCCAATGGGACGAACTCCTTGCGTATGCTCGGGAAAAGTGGGCGTACGACCAGGTGCCTCACGCTTGCTTGGGTCCAGGACCCTGCTTTGGAAGAGCGTTTCTCGCACAATATGCCGCGATGGATCCCCCCGATCTCTGCAACGACGAGCTGCGGCTGCCACTGTTTGCCCAGATCCTCGACTTTCCGATCTTCGACACGGGACTGCGTCGGAACTGGTATTCGCGAGAGGAGGATCGCTTCTTCAATAGCACCTCCGTCTCGATCGACCCGGACGTGATCATGGAGGAGTGGGCGAAGCCGGATGGACGCCGTGCCTTCCATCCGGTTCGCGGCGTGTTCGGCGGAAGACAGTGAGGCGGCTGCTCAGAAGGCCGCTGAGACGCGCCCTCCGTGTTTTTGGCTACGAGCTCAAGCGCACCCGATCGCCTTGGCCGCGCGATTTCGTCCAGGCGGATATCGACCTCTGCCGGGAGGTCGCTCCCTTCACCATGACCACGCCCGAGGCCATCTACGTGCTCGCCGGAGCAGTGCGCCACGTGGTCTCGAACGGGCTTCCCGGAGCGATTGTTGAGTGCGGCGTCTGGAAGGGGGGGAGCATGATGGCCGTCGCAAAGACGCTGCTCAGCCTCGGTAAGACCGACGTCGACCTCTTCCTCTTCGACACGTTCGAGGGTATGAGCGAGCCGACCGAGAAGGACATCCATTGGAGCGGCGAGACGGCGAAGACGCAGCTTGCTCGCGAAGAGAAGGAAGCATCGCTTACCTGGGCCCGGGCGACGCTGGATGAAGTCCAACAGGCGATGAGGTCGATCCCTTACCCCCCGTCGAGGATCCACTTCGTGAAGGGAAGAGTCGAGGACACGCTCCCCGATCAGGCGCCTCCCCAGATCGCGCTCCTGCGCCTCGATACCGATTGGTATGAGTCAACGAGGCATGAGTTGGTCCACCTGTATCCCCGGGTCGTCCCGGGTGGAGTCCTCATCGTCGACGACTACGGGTGGTGGCGCGGGGCGGCTGAGGCGACCGACGAGTATTTCCGAGCGAACGGCCCCACTCCGTTCCTCGTACGCATCGACGCCGACGGCGTCCGGCTGTCCGTGAAGCCGCACGCGGCGCCTGCTTCCTAGGCAACTCCGCTACCTTCCGGCAGGTCAGTACAGCTGTCGCAACGTCGGCGGGTCCGCTGGCGTCCCGTCTTCGAGCTCCAGCCCGAACGTATATCCGAGTGCGCCACAGGCCGCTGCTATCGCGCCGCGGGAGGCCACGGTCGCGCGACAACAGTAGGCGTTCCGCACGGCACTGACAATCCGGGAGCACTCGGTATGGGCGCCGAGTGCTTCCACGGAACCTACGCGTCGTCGAACTCTCGGCGCGCGCCGCTCGAGGCTATCCGTGCGGCTGTCGCTTGCCTAGTGGCCATTTCGGCCATCCTCGGTCGCCTCGTGCCCGCGACCGCCCATGTATCACCGCTGTATGCACGACACGCCCATCCATGGGGCCGGGGCACATCTGTCCCGCTCAACCGTGCGGAACCCACTTGCTTGAGCGCAGTAAATAGGCGCATACGGGATTCGAACCCGTGCTACCGCCGTGAGAGGGCGGCGTCCTAGGCCACTAGACGAATGCGCCGGGACGCATAAGTGTAGCCACGCCCGGGTAGAACGGACCCGTGCTCGCAAGGCTTCTGAAGCGGCTCCGCGGCGAGCGTGAACCGACGGCCGCGCGCCAGCACGGCGATCCGACGGTGCTCAACCGTACAGCCGATCCGAGAGGCGGGACGCAGAGTGAGGAGTACCGCCATGCCGACCCGCGCGATGTCGTCGAGGAGGGCGGCACGACGATGAGCGGGCCCGGCGGCGCACCCCAGGAAGGCCTTTCGGTCGAGGAGCGTCGACGGCTCGATCGCGAAACCGATTGACGAATCAACGAAGATTGACTGGTCAGTCAGGGCGGATCTTCCGGCGTTCGTTCTAGAGTTCGCACGAGATGGTTGCGCGAGCGGATCGCCAGGCCGATCGCCGGCGCCAGATCCTCGCTGCGGCGGTCAAGGTGTTTGCGCAGAAGGGCTTCCACGCCTCACGCGTCGGTGACATCGCCGAAGAAGCGGGGATCGCGTACGGCCTCGTCTACCACTACTACGAGTCGAAAGAGGATCTCCTCGAGACGATCTTCCGCACGACGTGGACGGAGATGCTCGCGCGGATCGGCGAGGTGGAGGAGGCGGGCGCGCCCGCAGCGGAGGCGGTCCGCCAGGTAACGGCGCTCCTGCTCCGCACCTGGCGCCGTGACCCCGACCTCGTCCGCGTGCTCGTCCGCGAGGTGACGCGCAACCAGCACGTGCAGCAGGAGGTCGAGGAGATCACCCAAGCGATGGAGGCGCTCGAGCGCATCATCCGGCGCGGGCAGGAGAGCGGGGAGTTCCGGAGCGAGCTCGATTCTCGCCTCTCGGCCGTCGTCTTCTACGGCGCGCTCGAAGAGGTCCTCAGCGGCTGGGTGCTCGGGCAGCTACCCGACCGTGAAGAGGACATCGCACGCGCCGAGCAGAACGTCGTCGCCGTTCTGACCGGCGGCCTGAAAAGCTAGGAGAGCGCTGTGTCGCCAGGGCGGGGCTCTTCGACCCCGGTTTCGGGCGGGCCGACCACCGCCGGCCCGACCGGCCGGAGATAGAGAAGCTCATAGGCGACCGCGGCGATGACGGCACCGGCGAAGGGGCCGATGTACCAGATCCAGAAGTCGTCCCAGGTGTTCGAGATCAGCTCGGGCCCGAGCGCCCTCGCTGGGTTCATCGCGGCGCCAGTGAGCGTGCCGCCCATCAGGACGTCCATCGTGATCGTGAACCCGATCGCGAGGCCTGCGATCGATTTGAACGTGCCGCGCGGATCGGCCGCCGTTGCGAAGACGACCCAGACGAGGAAGAACGTCAGGATCGCCTCGATCAGGAGCCCCGCCTCCGGTTGGATGCCGGGATTCAGCACGGGCGCGCCGAGGCTCGCCTCCGTGTCGCCGGCGAAGATCCAGCGAAGGAGCGCCGCCGCTCCGATCGCGCCCGCAAACTGGGCGATCCAGTAGACCAGTGCAAGGAGCGGTGCGAGCCGGCCGGTCACGAGGAAGCCGAGTGTGATCGCCGGGTTGAAGTGGCCGCCGGAGATGTGCCCTACGGCCGAGACCATGACCGCGACCACGAGTCCGTATGCCAGAGCGATGCCGACAATTCCGGGCTCCGCAGTCGGTCCGGCGGCGAGGATGGCCCCGGCGCCGACGAACACGAGCGCGAACGCACCGACGAACTCGGCTGCGCCGCGGCGCAGGGCATCCATCAACACGAGCGGGAGGATAAATGAGGGCGCCGGACAGCATGTGACCGACGACATTCGCAAATGGGACGATCGGCCCATTGAATCCCGCGCGGGAGCTGGTCATCGTGCGCCCCGTGGAGAGGGAGGGCCTCATCGGCACCAAGCTCTTCGTCGCGGCGAGCTTCATCGCGTTCTGCGTGCTCGCCGTGGCGCTGCTCGGTACCGCCGTCTAGAAAGAAAAGGCCGCGATTTGCGGCCCTTTTCTCTCAGGCTGCGGGGCTAGGATTCGAACCTAGACTACTCGGTCCAGAGCCGAGCGTCCTACCATTAGACGACCCCGCAACGGCGGTCGGATTGTAGCCAGCTAGGGCGTCAACCGGCGGTACAGGACGAAAGGCGCGAACGAGAAGAAGGCGACCGAAACGGTGTCGATCGCGAGCGTTGCCAGCCAGGCGCCGATGATCCCCTCGAGCACGAAGTAGCCCAGCAGGAGGGGCGTGGCGACAAGAGCTGCGCCGATCAAGGTGAGCAGGACGAAGATCAGGACGACGCTCCACGTTCGTCCGCGCACGAGCTCGTTCGACCGGCCGAGCGCCTCGCGCCAGGGCGCGCCTTCGACGACGATCAGCGGAACGACGAGCGCCCAGCGGGCCATCAGCAGGACGCCGGGAACGACGAGGGCGATCGTTCCGAGAATGATCCCTACCGTCGTGACGAGGGCGGAGATCATGAGGTCCGGCAGCCGAGGGGCCGTCTTGCGGTAGGCGTCTGTCGGCGTGCGGTCTTCAACTGCGACGTCGTGGATGACCGCGCCGATGACCCAGGGAAACGCAATCACGATGAGACTGGCGCTGATGCCAACCCAGAGCCACCAGTCATCTGAGCTCAGGTCTGGGTCGACGATCTCGACGCCGAGCTCGAGCGGCGCGAGCAGCAAGGCGACGATGATCAGGGTGCGCCAGAAGCGCGCGCGGAAGAGACGCCAGACCTCCCGGACGACGTCCTCGACCATGTCGAAGATCTTCTACGCGACGTCGGCTGCCCAGTCGCCGTAGAGGGCCGTATAGAGGCCGCGGCGGGCGAGGAGCTCGTCATGCGATCCCTGCTCGACGATCTTCCCGTGCTCGAGCACGACGATCAGGTCGGCGCCCCGGATCGTCGAGAGCCGGTGGGCGATCACGAATGCCGTTCGCCCGGCGAGCAGCGTCCGCAGCGCCGTCTCGATCTTCCGCTCGGTGCCGATGTCCACGGAGGACGTGGCTTCGTCGAGGATCAGGATGCGGGGATCGGCCAGCAAGGCCCGGGCGAAGGCAACGAGTTGCCGCTGGCCGAGGGAGAGCCGGGTGCCGCGCTCCTGAACGTCGGTCTCGTACCCGTCCTCCAGCCGCATGACGAACTCGTGGGCGCCGACGGCCGAGGCTGCGGCGCGGATCTGCTCGTTCGTGGCATCGGGACGGCCGAACGCGATGTTGTCGCGGACCGAACCGGCGAACAGGAAGCCTTCCTGAGGCACGATCCCGAGCTGGCGGCGGAGCGATTCCTGCGTCACGTCGCGAAGATCGGTGCCGTCGACCGCGATCGCGCCCTCGCGGGGATCGTAGAAGCGGGCGAGCAGTTTGGCGATCGTCGATTTGCCGGCGCCCGTGTGGCCGACGAGCGCCACCGTCGTCCCGGCGGGGACGTCGAGGCTGATCCCATGGAGCACCTCTGGGCCCTCGCCGTAGCCGAAACGGAGGTCTTGCAGCTCGACGTGGCCCTCGATCCGACTGAGCTCACGCGCTCCCGGCCGGTCGCGCACCTCCGGCTCCTCGTCCATTACGTCCATGATCTTGTCCAGCGCGGCCACGGCGGCCAGGAACGTGTTGTAGAGCTGCGAGAGCTGCTGGACGGGGTCGAAGAAATTGGAGACGTAGAGGATGAACGCGAAGAGCGTGCCGACCGTGACCTCGCCGCCGGCGAGGAGGTAGCCGCCGTAGCCCAGGACGACCGCCGTGGCGACCGCCGAGAGGAAGTCGACGAACGGGAAGTAGAGGCCGTTTGTGACGACCGTCTGCTGGTTCGCCGCCCGGTAGTGCGTGTTGACCTCCTCGAAGTTGCGGCGACGCGCCGACTCCCGCGTGAAGGACTGGACGACACGCATCCCGGCGATGTCCTCGGCGAGCGTGGCCGTGACGAGGCCGAGCCGCTCGCGGACGGCCCGGTAGGCGCGGGAGCTGCGGATCCGGAAGATGGCCGTCGCAACCGCCATGGCGGGGATGACCGAAAGGGTGGCGACGGCAAGCCGCCAGTCGAGCCAGAAGAGCACCGCCGCGGAGCCGACCAGCAGGAGCGTGTTCTGGACGAGGGTTGTGACGCCGTCGGTGACGAGCTGGTCGAGGGCGTCGACGTCGTTCGTCAGGCGACTGATGATGACGCCGGCCCGATTGCGCTCGAAGAAACCGAGCGAGAGCCCCTGGAGGTGTCTGAACAGCTTGTTGCGGAGGTCGGCGAGGATCCGCTCGCCCGTCCAGCCGGTGAAGTACGTCTGCGCTGCGGAGGTGCCGAGGTTCGCGAGGCCGGCGAGGAGGAAGAGCGCGACGATAACGGTTAGGGCTTGGAGGTCCTGCTCGCGTATGCCGTCGTCGAGAGCGAGCTTGGCGAGGTACGGCGGGACGAGCGCGGTGAGAGTCGCGGCGAAGAGGGAGAGGACGGCGAGCGTGGTGCGGAGCTTGTATGGGGCGGTCAGCCGCGCAAGCGTCGAGATCCGGCGCGCAGTGCGCTGCCACGACCAGTCGTCGACCTTGGCGTCGCGCTGGGCCGAGAGGTGCGATCCGGGCTGCCAGACCTTCATCCGGCTTGACTCCCGTTCGCGACGCCCGTTAAAGGTTCACGCGCGGGTGTAGTGGGAGACCCCACCTCCCCGACCCATGGCGCGAGCCTAGCCGCGCCGTGCGCACGGGTGCGTGTCGCGACCGCGCCGAATGTGTGCCGCTCGCTCGCCGGCGCCCGGGTCACGCGGTCGCCTCCGTCGTCACAGGCGACTCCGCCCGGGCCTCGACGCGCTCTGCGAACTCGCGCTCGAGCAGCCCGTGCTCGTAGATCTCGCGATAGACCCCGCTGCGCTCGAGCAGATCGTCGTGCGTCCCGCGGGCCGCCACACGCCCGCGATCGAGCACGACGAGCTCGTCCGCCAAGGCAAGCGTCGACAGACGATGCGCGATGATGATCGTGGTTCGCCCCCTCATCGCGGCGCGCAGCCCGAGGCGGATGCGCGCCTCGGTCGTCGCGTCGACGGAGGCTGTCGCGTCGTCGAGGATCAGGATTCTGGGGTCCACGATCAGTGCCCGCGCGATCGCGATCCGTTGCCGCTGGCCGCCGGACAGGGTGATCCCGCGCTCGCCGATCACGGTGTCGTAGCCGTCCGGGAGCTCCTCGATGAACTCAGCTGCCTGCGCGAGGCGTGCGGCCTCCTCGACCTGGGCATCCGTCGCGTCAGGCCGGCCGAAGGCAATGTTCTCGCGCACGGTCGCCGAGAAGAGGAACGGATCCTGGGCGACGATCCCGATCGCGCGCCGCAGCGACATGACGTTCGCGTCACGCACGTCGAGGCCGTCAATCGTGATTCGCCCCGCAGTGACGTCGTAGAAGCGCGGGACGAGCGAGGCAAGCGTCGTCTTGCCGGAGCCCGTGTGTCCGATCAGCGCCGCCGTCTTTCCCGGCTCGAGCTCGAGCTCGATTGCCTGGAGTACGGGGCGCCGCTCGTCGTAGCCGAACGAGACTCGCTCGAACCGGACTCGGCCGTCGCCCGCGGGGAGCTCGACTGCGTCCGCGCGGTCGGAGACGTCCTCGGGCTCGTCCATCACCTCGAAGATCCGCTCACCTGACGCGGTCGCCCGCTGCGCCTGCCCGATCCACATGCCGAGCATCCGCAGCGGCATCACGAGCATCACCACGAGGATGTTGAACGTGATGAACGCGCCCAGTCCGAGGCTGCCGTTGACGACCATCCTGCCGCCGGCCAGCAGAACGATCGCCTGGGCCACGAGCGGCAGGAACGAGAGCAGCGGCACGTACAGAGCGCGCTGGCGGTTTGCATCGACGCTCCGGCCGAAGACTGCCTCCGACCGGTCGGCGAACTTCGCGGCCTCGGTCGGCTCCTGCGCAAAGGACTTGACGACGTGGACGCCGACAATGGTCTCCTCGGCGACGGTGGCGACATCCGCCATCTTCTGTTGGACATCGCGTAGCACCGGGTGCGAGATGCTCGAGTAGCGATACGCGACGAGCACGATCAGAGGCGTGATCGCCGTCGCCGCGAGCGCGAGCCGCCAGTCCAGGACGAACATGACGGCCGTGACCCCGACGATGGTCAGCACGTGCTGGAAGAAGAAGATCAGGCCGTACCCCAGGAAGAAGCGGACGGCCTGGAGGTCGACCGTCGCCCGCGACATCAGCTGTCCGGTTTGGTGGCGGTCGTAGAACCCGAATGACAGCCGCTGGAGCTTCGCGTAGAGCGCGTTGCGCATGTCGAACTCGACGCCCAGCGCCTGGCGGCCTGAGATCAGCCGGCGCCCCATCATCAAAAGCGACCGGAAGAGGCCGATGCTGAGGATCGCGAGGGCGTACAGCCAGATCGTGCGGCGGTCAGTCGAGCGAACTGCCTCCTCGAGCCCACTTCCGGTCAGGAACGCGATCGCAACCGCCGCCGCCTGGGAGCCGATCGCGAGCACGACGGAGACGACAAGCGACCACTTGTACGGCCTCAGGAAGCCGAGCAGGCGCCAGAACGTGCGGCGGTAGGAAGCAGCCTCGGCCATCGCCAGAATCTAGCCGCCGAGATCAGTTCGGCAGATAGCGCTGAGCGGCCTCCTGCAGGCTGGGCCGGAGATCGGAGAGGCAGTTCAGGAACGCTTGAAGCGCGCCGGATGGGTGACCCGAGTCGCGCCGCCGGAAGATCACGATGCGGCGGTTCGGCGCCGGCGCCTCGGCCAGTGTCACCGCCCGGAGCGATCCCGCCTCCAGCTCCGCCGACACGGCCGTGTGTGGGAGGAGCGCGACGCCGAGGCCCTGTTCCACCATTTTCTTGGCCGCGTCGATGTTGTCCAGCTCCATGATTCCCCTGGGAACGGCGCCGACGCCCTCGAAGAACTCGCTCGTCAGCCGGTGGTAGCTCGACGTTCGGTCGAAGAGGATCAGCTGGACGTCGGTGAGCTGGTCGGGGGCGATCTCCCGCTGCTCCGCGAACGCATGCTCGGGATCGACGACGAGGACGAGCTCGTCATCGTAGAGCGGAATCGCTTCCACATCGGGGTGCCGCAGAGCGCGGCCGAGGCCGACCTGCACCTGCTCGCGAAGCACAAGCTCGAGCACCTCCTCGGAATGTCCGGTGCGGACGGCCACCGACACCTTCGGATGCGTACGACGGAAACGCGTGAGGATGCGCGGCAGGACGTACGTGCTCACCGCCGGCGCGGCGCCGAGGGCGAGCTGACCGCTCTCGCCGCGGGCGAGCTCGGCCAGGAGCCGCCGTCCGCTCAAGACGCTGTCAAGGGTGCGCTCCGCGTACGGCAGGAAGGCGCGGCCGGCGTCCGAGAGCCGCATCCCGCGCTGCGAGCGCACGAACAGCTTCGCGTCGAGCTCCTGCTCGAGGCTCTTGAGCCGAGCGGTGAGCGTCGGCTGGGTGACGTACAGCGCCTCGGCCGCGCGGCTGACGCTCCCACGCCGGGCGACTTCGACGAACGTACTCAGCTGCTCGAGCCTCAATAGACGGTTTCTATAGAAGAATCGGAATTACTAGTTGGTGGTTATATCACGGTCGTCCTAGGGTAGGACGTCTTCGAGCGACCCCGAGGAGGAAGAATCCGTGAATCTGCTGAAGCCGCTTCGCCGCAAATCGACCGCGAAGCCGAGTCCGTCCACGAGCGGCAAGCTCTTCCTCCGCTCGGAGCATGCGCCCTGCACGTGCCCGGAGCCCTGTGAGCGCGATCACGGGAACGAATAGCGCCGCCGAGGTTCGCGGGCCGATCGAAGGCAGGGCCGCGGAGATCCTGACCCCCGAGGCGCTCGCGTTCGTCGCCTCCCTCCAGCGTGAGTTCCGCGCCGAGCGTAGGCGCCTGCTCGACGCGCGCGTGGCGCGCCAGGCCGAGCTCGACGCCGGCACCCTCCCGGACTTCCTACCGGAGACGCAGGGCGTGCGGGAGAGCGAGTGGCAGGTCGCGCCTGCGCCGGCCGACCTCCAGGACCGGCGCGTCGAGATCACCGGTCCGGTCGACCGGAAGATGGTCATCAACGCACTCAACTCCGGCGCACGCGTCTTCATGGCCGACTTCGAGGACGCGAACTCGCCGACCTGGCAGAACAACGTCGACGGCCACGTTAACCTGATCGACGCCGTCGAGCGGAAAATCGAGCTGGAGTCGAAGGGCAAGCGGTACGAGCTCAAAGACGATCCAGCCGTGCTCGTCGTGAGGCCCCGCGGCTGGCACCTCGCCGAGAAGCACGTGCTCGTCGACGGCGAGCCGATCTCCGGCAGCCTCTTCGACTTCGGCCTCTTCGTCTTCCACAACGGCGCGAGGCTGCTCGAGCGCGGATCGGGCCCGTACTTCTACATTGCGAAGCTCGAGAACCACCTCGAGGCGCGCCTCTGGAATCAGGTCTTCGACTTCGCCGAGGACGAGCTCGACCTTCCGCGCGGAAGCGTCAAGGCGACGGTCCTGATCGAGACCGTGCTCGCCGCGTTCGAGATGGACGAGATCCTCTACGAGCTGCGCGACCACATCGTCGGGCTGAACGCCGGCCGCTGGGACTACCTGTTCAGCCTGATCAAGAAGTTCCGCACGAGACCCGACTTCGTCCTCCCCGACCGGGCGCAGCTGACGATGACGACGCCGTTCATGCGCGCTTACACCGAGCTGCTCGTCAAGACCTGCCACCGCCGCGGGGCCCACGCCATGGGAGGCATGGCCGCCTTCATCCCCAGCCGTCGCGACCCCGAGGTGAACGAGACCGCGCTGGCGAAGGTGCGCGAGGACAAGGTGCGCGAGGTCGGCGACGGGTTCGACGGCACCTGGGTCGCGCACCCGGACCTCGTCCCGGTCGCGACCGAGGTGTTCGACGGCGTGCTCGGCGACGCGCCGAACCAGCTCGACCGGCAGCGCGACGACGTGGAGGTCGGTGCAACAGAGCTGCTCGACCTGCGCGTCGACGGCGGCGAGATCACCGACCGAGGGCTACAGACGAATGTCAGCGTCGGTGTCCGCTACCTCGAGTCGTGGCTGCGCGGCGTCGGGGCAGCCGCGATCGACAACCTGATGGAGGACGCGGCGACGGCCGAGATCTCGCGCTCGCAGATCTGGCAGTGGGTCCAGCACGGCGCCGTGGAAGCCGTCCGCGTTCGCGAGGTGCTGGGCGAGGAGTTGCCGGAGGAAGGCCGCTTCCCCGACGCGAGAGAGCTATTCGAGCGTGTCGCGCTCGGGGACGAGTTCGTCGAGTTCCTGACCCTGCCCGCCTACGACTACATCGACTGAGGGGAGCCGAGCGGTGAGCAAGCTGAACGGACAATCGCGCTGGACGGGCATTCAACGGGACTGGACGGCGGAGGACGTCGCACGGCTTCGGGGCTCGCTCCAGATCGAGTACACGCTTGCTCGTCGCGGCGCCGAGCGCCTCCGGGAGCTGCTCCACACCGAGGACTACGTGCCGACGCTCGGCGCGATCACGGGCGCCCAGGCGGTGCAGATGGTCAAGGCCGGCGCGACGGGGATCTACGTGAGCGGGTGGCAGGTCGCGGGCGACAACAACCTCGCGGGTGAGACGTACCCCGACCAGAGCCTCTATCCGGCGAACAGCGTGCCCGCGATGGTGCGGCGGCTGAACAAGGCGCTCCAGCGGGCCGACCAGATCGAGCACCAGGAGGGGAAGGTGACGCGCGACTGGTTCGCGCCGATCGTCGCCGATGCAGAAGCCGGGTTCGGCGGGAACCTCAACTCGTTCGAGCTGATGAAGGCGATGATCGAGGCGGGCGCGGCCGGGGTGCACTTCGAGGACCAGCTCGCCTCGGAGAAGAAGTGCGGCCACCTCGGAGGCAAGGTGCTCGTCCCGACCTCGCAGTTCATCGGGACGCTGAAGGCGGCACGCCTGGCGGCGGACGTCATGGGCGTCCCCACCGTGCTGGTCTCGCGCACCGACGCCGACGCTGCGACCCTGCTGACGAGCGACGTCGACCCCGCCGACCAGGAGTTCCTCACGGGGGAGCGCAGCCCGGAGGGCTTCTTCCACGTGAAGCCCGGGCTCGCGGCGTCCATCAAGCGGTCGCTCGCCTACGCGCCGTACGCGGACATCGTCTGGTTCGAGACCTCGACGCCGGACATGGGCGAGGCGCGCGAATTCGCCGCCGCGATCCACGAGCACTTCCCGGGCAAGCTCATGGCGTACAACTGCTCGCCTTCGTTCAACTGGCGCAAGCATCTCGACGACGGGCAGATCGCCGGGTTCCAGCAGGAGCTCGGAGAGCTCGGCTACAAGTTCCAGTTCATCACGCTGGCGGGGTTCCATTCGCTGAACGCCGCGATGTTCGAGCTGGCGAAGGACTACGTCGAGGAGGGCATGCCGGCCTATGTCCGGGTACAGGAGCGCGAGTTCGAGCTCGAGGAGCACGGCTACACCGCGACGCGACACCAGCGGGAGGTCGGCGCCGGCTACTTCGACGCCGTCGCGCAGCTGATCTCGGGCGGTAAGTCCTCGACGCTCGCGCTCAAGGGGTCGACCGAGGATGCTCAGTTCGAAGGTGCCCTAACTCCTCGTTGACGACGGCGAGTGCGCGCGCCAGCTGCTCGCGGTTGGCCGGGTCGTTGAGCCACCGACTCGTACCCGAGGGATGCGGCAGCGGGATCGCGACGGCGCCGTCGAGCTCGAAGCGCCGCCCGATGCAGTCGGCGAGGTTCGAGACTCCGAGCAGCCGCCGGGCGCTCAGCCCGCCAACGGCGAGGACGAGCTGAGGGCGGATCAGCCGGAGCTCCCACTCGCGCCAGAAGGAGCAGAGCTCCTGTTCGCGCGGGGCGGGGGTGCGGTCGCCCTTGCCGGATGGCGACTTGCCGGGGTAGCAGCGCGTGACCGAGGCGCAGTAGAAGGTCGAGTAGAACTCGTCTTCGTCCATGTCGAGCCAGCGCCGAAGCGTCCGTCCGGCGCGGCCTCGCCAGGGCAGGCGCTCCATGCCCTCGAGTGCGCCGGGCGCCTGGCCGTGGATGTAGGCGCGCTGGCCCGTGTACGGCTGGACGACTGGCAGCGATTCGAGCGGGTAGCCGGCCTCGATACAGGCGCGGCAGACGCGGTTGTCGCGCTGGAGCGACGCAATCGAGCGGTAGGAGGAGCGGCGCCGAGTCACTCCGCGAAGTCGGCGCACATTTCGACGGTGCCGATGCCGTGCGGCGCATGCTCGGAAGTGCCGGGCGGCGCGACCGAGCCGCCGCCGCGTGTTCCACCCCGTGTGAGCTCAAAGTCGAGCTCGACCTCGCGATTCGTTTCGTTGTGGAGTCGAATGTGAACTCCGTCCTTCCGGCCGCGGACGATGGGCGTGAGGAGCTCTGGCCCGCCGCTGCAGACGAGCTCGGCGACCGTCGGCGGCTCCTTTTCACTCGGCTGGGCATCCCCTGGCGAATCGTCGGAGCCGCACGCGGCAAGGAGCGCGGCGGCCGCCAGCAGCGCGAGCGCGCTCATCACGGCGAAGCGACGACGACGAACCAGCGCCCCTCGTGCAGCACGCGCCCGCCGCCGAGCTCGACCGCAAGACCCTCGCCGGCGAAGAAGCGCTTGTAGACCTCCCACTGCGAGCCGTCGTTGAGGATCCGCTCCTGGTACTCCTCCACCACAGACGAATGGGCCTGTGATGCGTCGATGATGACGAGCTCCGGAGCGACGCGGCGGGCCTCCTCGAGGAAGCGCGCTCGCTCGCCTTTGTCGAGATGACCGTAGAAATGCGAGCTGAAGACGCGGTCGAACGATCGGTCGTCGAAGGGAAGGTCGGTGCCTTCGCCCTGCACGAGCTCGACCCCTGGGGCCTGCTCGGCGGCAACGCCGAGCATCGTGCTGCTCTGATCCAGCCCGACGACCTCTCCCCGGAGGTGACGAGTCAGGAAACCGGTGCCACAGGCGACGTCAAGCGTGCGAGCGGGCGGAAGCCTCTCGATCGTCCGGCGCAAGTCTGCGAGTTCGTCGTCCCAGCCCGGCCGGTCGCGGCCCTCGAAGCGCCCACGTCCGAGCCACCAGTCGTCGTACTCGCGCGCCCGCGCTTCGTAGTACGCCTTCACGGCTCCCTAGAGTAGGGCCGTGCTCCCGCTGGAGTCGGTGCCCAACTTCTCGGAGGGGCGCGACCGGGCAACGATCGCGGCGATCGGCGAGGCGCTCTCCGGCGGCGTGCGTCTGCTCGACGTCCACTCCGACCCTGACCACAATCGCTCGGTCTTCACGGTGGTCGGAGCGGACGAAGGGCTGATCGAGGCCTTGCTGGCGGGCGTGGCGGCCGCCCGGGAACGGATCGACCTCCGGCGCCATACGGGCGCACATCCACGGATCGGCGCGGCCGACGTTGTCCCCGTCGTGCCGCTGCGTCCCGATGACATGGAGCGAGCGCGGCCTGTCGCGCTGGAGCTCGCCCGCCGCATCGGCTTGGAGCTCGGGCTGCCGGTCTTCCTCTACGGAGAGCTCGCTCCGGGCCGAGGGCCCGCGTTTTTCCGTCAGGGCGGGCCCGCCGAGCTCGCTCGGCGGCTGGCCGCGGGCGAGGTGACGCCGGATTTCGGTCCGCCTGCGCTCGACCCCCGTGCCGGCGGTGTCATCGTCGGAGCCCGCCGGCCGCTGATCGCATTCAACGTCGACCTGCGAGGGGCGACGCACGAGGACGCGCGGGCGATTGCAGCGGTGGTGCGCGAACGGAATGACGGCTTTCCCGGCGTGCGCGCGCTCGGGCTAGATCTTCCGGGCACGGGGCGGGTTCAGGTGAGCATGAACGTCGAGGACTGGGAAGCCGCGGCGCTGCACGAGATCGTGGCGCGCATCGAGGCGGAGGCGGCTGCGCGAGGAGCCGAAGTCGCGGGGTCGGAGCTCGTTGGGCTGATGCCTGCGGGCGCCGCTGCGGCCGCGGCGGGTGCGCTGCTGCGCATCGACGGGTTCGATGCGTCTCGATTGATCGAGACGCGATTGCTCGAGGACTAGAGTCCGTCCAGCCGTGGTCGAGACACAGGTCGTGACCGGAGAGGATCTCACCGTCGATCACGTCTGGGCGGTCGCGCTCGAGGGCGCGCCCGTCTCGTTGTCGGACCCGTCGAAGCAGCGAATGCGCGCCGCACGCGACGTTGTCGAGGCGGCCGCAAACAATCCGGCGAGGACCTACGGGGTCAACACCGGCTTCGGCCGGTTCGTCACGAAGACGATACCGCCCCAGCTGGCAGACGAGCTGCAGATTCGGCTGCTTCGGAGTCACGCCTGCGGCGTCGGCGAGCCGTATCCCGAGGAGGTCGTTCGGGCCGCGCTCCTGCTCCGCGCGAACGCACTCGCCGTCGGCTGTTCCGGAACGCGGGTCGAGGTGGCAGAACTCCTCGTCGAATGCCTCAACCGCGGCGTTCTGCCGCGGGTGCCGAGCCGGGGATCGGTCGGCGCCAGCGGTGACCTCGCGCCACTCGCACATCTCGCGCTGCCGCTGATCGGAGAGGGCGAGGCGTGGGTCGACGGGGCGCTCAAGCCGGGCGCCGAGGCGCTGCGGAGCGTCGGGCTCGAGCCCCTGCAGCTTCGGGCAAAGGAGGGCCTTTCGCTGATCAACGGCACGCAGTTCATGGCCGCTTTCGGTGCGCTCGGGACGGTGCGAGCCCGACGGCTGGCGGTCGCTGCGGATATCGCGTGCGCGCTGACGATCGAGGCGCTCCAGGGCTCCCGCCAGAGCTTCCGACCGGAGGTGCAGGCGTTGCGGCCGCTGCGCGGCCAGGCCGTTTCCGCCGCGAACGTCCTGCGCCTCCTCGAGGGATCGAGCGTCATGGATTCCCATCGGTGGTGCGGGCGGGTGCAAGACGCGTACTCCCTGCGCTGCGCGCCGCAGGTACACGGGGCTTGCCGGGACCTGCTCCGCTACGTCGAGGAGACGGTGGCCGTCGAGCTCAACGCCGCAACCGACAATCCACTGGTCCTTGTCGACTCCGGCGAGATCGTCTCGAACGGCAACTTCCACGGCCAGCCCCTCGCGTTCGCCCTCGACGTCCTGGCGATGGCCGCCTCGGAGCTGGCAAACGTCTCGGAGCGGCGGACCGAGCGCCTCGTCAACCCGGGTCTCTCGGAAGGGCTGCCGGCGTTCCTCGCCGCGGACGGCGGGCTCAACTCCGGCTTCATGATTCCGCAGTACGTGGCAGCAGCGCTGGTGAGCGAGAACAAGGCCCTCAGCCATCCGGCGAGCGTGGACTCGATTCCGACCAGCGCCGGCCAGGAGGATCACGTTTCGATGGGGAACGCGGCCGGATTGAAGGCCTGGCAAGTGCTCGCCAACTCGGAACGCGCCGTCGCGATCGAGGTCCTTGCGGGCGCCCAGGCGGTCGAGTTTCTCGCGCCGCTGACGCCCGGCAGCGGTTCGGAGGCTGCGCGCCGATTCGTCCGGACGCTGTCCCCGAGGCTGGCCGAGGACCGACCGCTCTCCGGCGAGATCGAGGCGGTTGCGACGGCGATCCGCGAGGGGTCGCTTGCCGCTGCCGTCGAGGCAGACGTGGGAGAGCTTTCGTGACCGCAATCGGGACGCTCGATGCCATCGTCGAGGCGCTTTGCGGTGATCTCGGCCGGATCCGGGCACCGCGCGGGACGACGCTGAACGCGCGCTCGTGGGCCACGGAGGCTCCGCTGCGCATGCTGTTGAACAACCTCGATGCCGAGGTGGCCGAGCGGCCGGAGGACCTGATCGTCTACGGGGGGTCGGGGAAGGCGGCGCGAAGCCACGATGCGCTGCGGGCGCTGGTGGCGGCCTTGCTGCGCCTTGCGGACGACGAGACGCTGCTCGTGCAGAGCGGCAAGCCCGTCGGCGTCTTCCGGACCCATCCTGGGGCGCCGCGCGTTCTCATCGCCAACTCGCTGCTGGTGCCCCGTTGGGCGACATGGGACGAGTTCCGGCGCCTGGAAGCCCTCGGCCTGACGATGTTCGGGCAGATGACCGCAGGGAGCTGGATCTACATCGGCACCCAGGGGATCCTCCAGGGCACGTTCCAGACCTTCGCGGCGGCGGGCGAAACGCACTTCGGTTCGGCGGATCTTTCGGGCCGGACGATCCTGACGGCCGGCCTCGGTGGGATGGGCGGCGCCCAGCCGCTCGCGGGAACGATGGCCGGCGCCGCAGTTCTCTGCATCGAAGTGGATCCGGCCCGGATTCGGCGGCGCCTCGAGACGGGCTACCTCGACGAGGCGACGGAGTCGGTCGACGACGCGATCGAGCGCGTGCGTGCGGCGGCGCGGGCGGGCCGTGCGCTGTCAGTTGGATTGCTCGGCAACGCTGCCGATGTGGTCCCCGAGCTGGCGGCTCGCGGCGAGCACTTCGATCTCGTCACCGACCAGACGGCCGCGCACGACCCGCTCAACGGCTACGTCCCCCAAGGGCTCGATGTCGAGACGGCGGCGGAGCTGCGCGCCGGCGATTCCGCTGAATATCTGTCCCGAGCTCGTGACTCGATCGCAACACATGTGCGCGGTTTGCTCGAGTACGTCCGAGCCGGAAGCTATGTTTTCGACTATGGCAACAACCTTCGAGGTGAGGCCCGTGAGGGTGGGGTAGAAGACGCGTTCACATATCCGGGCTTCGTCCCGGCGTACATCAGGCCGCTGTTCTGCCGCGGAGTCGGGCCGTTCCGCTGGGCTGCGCTCTCGGGCGAGTCAACCGACATCGCGGCGATCGACGCGAAGCTGCGCGACCTCTTTCCCGACGACGCTCTCCTCCAGCGCTGGCTCGAGCTTGCATCCGAGCGGGTCGCATTCGAGGGGCTTCCCGCGAGGATCTGCTGGCTTGGACTCGGCGCCCGTGCGGAAGCCGGCCTCGCGATCAATGAGCTCGTGCGCAGCGGCGAGGTCTCCGCGCCGATCGTGATCGGTCGGGATCACCTGGACTCCGGTTCGGTCGCCTCGCCCTACCGCGAGACGGAGGGGATGCTCGACGGCTCCGATGCGATCGCGGACTGGCCGATCCTCAATGCGCTGCTCAACACGGCCGCCGGCGCAACGTGGGTCAGTGTCCACCACGGAGGCGGCGTCGGCATCGGCAATTCGATCCACGCCGGCATGGTCGTCGTCGCAGATGGCACTGCCGACGCGGCCGAGCGTCTCGCGCGGGTGCTCACGACCGATCCGGGGATCGGTGTGCTCCGCCACGCCGACGCGGGCTATCCGGAAGCGCGTGAGGCCGCCGAGCGCCACGACCTCGAGCTGCCTGCACCTCCGAGCGGCGAGTGACCGACGCGGCGCCCGGCGAACGCCGGCTGTTGATCCGAGATCTCGAGCAGCTTGCAACCCCCGCGGGGCAGGGTTCGCCGCTGCGCGGAGCCGAGCTCGGCGCGGTCGAAGTGATCGAGAGGGCCTACGTGCTCTGCTCAGGCGGCCGGATCGAGGCGATCGGCGAGATGAGTCGCTTGGAGGTTCCCGACAGCGACGTCGAAGAGCTCGACGGGCGCGGCCTGTGCGCGATCCCGGGTCTCGTCGACTGTCATACGCATGCGTGCTTCGCCGGCGACCGCGTCGACGAGTTCTCGCTGCGAGCCGCAGGTGCGAGCTATGAGGAGCTCCACGCCGCGGGCGGCGGGATCCTGGCCACGGTGCGCGCCACGCGCGCCGCCGGCGAGCACGCGCTCCGCGCGGCCGTCCAGCAGCACCGCGGCTGGATGCTCCGCGCCGGCACGACGACGTTCGAGGCGAAGTCGGGCTATGGCCTCGACCGTGAAACCGAGCTCGCGTCCCTGCGTGCGATCCGTAAAGCCGGCGGCGTGCCGACCTTCCTCGGCGCTCACGCGGTCCCGCCCGAGTTTCGGGACGCCGATGCCTACCTCGACTTCGTCATCCGCGACGTCCTGCCCGAGGCTGCCGGCAACGCCGAGGCTGCGGATGTCTTCCTCGAACGCGGTGCGTTCGACGCGTACCAGGCCCGGCGTTACCTGACCGAAGCGCAACGGGTCGGCCTGGCGCTCCGCCTCCACGCGGATCAATTCACGGAGGCCGGCGGCGTCGAGCTGGCGATCGAGCTCGGCGCCCGCTCCGTCGACCATCTGGAAGCGACAGGCGAGCACGGCGCTCGGGCCCTGGGCGGCAGTGACGTGACCGCGGTCCTGTTGCCGGTGAGCGCGCTCTTCCTCAACCGCCCGATGCCGCCGGCGCGGCAGCTGGTGGAGGCGGGCGCTGCGGTCGCACTCGCGACCGACTTCAACCCCGGAAGCGCGTTTTGCGAGAGCCTCCCGTTCGTCTGCTCGGTTGCAGGCACCCAGCTCGGGCTCTCACCGGCCGAGGCGCTCGCGGCCTGCACCGTCAACGCCGCGCACGTGCTGTCTCGGGCCGACCGAACAGGGCGACTCGGGCCGGGCTACGACGCCGACATCGTCCTCCTCGATGCCCCCGACTGGCGTTATCTCGCCTACCACCTCGCCGGTGATGTCGTGGCCGGCGTAATCAAGGACGGCGAGACGATCTGGCAGCGATAGGCTGACAGCATGCCGAGCCGAAAGCAGCGTCGACGCCGAGCCAAGGAGCGCCGTCACGAGTGGGAGGAAGTCTGGGTCGACGAAGAGGGCAACGAGATCGACCCGCCCCCGGAAGACGACCAGGGGCCGAGCAGGAACGCCAAACGAACGAGTGCCCCCACTCGGCAGCAGTCGGGCAGGCGCAACGTTCAGCCGCCCTCGTGGCGCCGCGTCGGCAAGCGGGGCTTGATCTTCGCGCCGTTGATGTTCTTGACGGTCTCCTTTCTCAGTAGCGACCTGACGATCGCGCAGCGGATCGCGAACACCGTCTTCCTGCTTGCCTTCTTCCTGCCGTTCAGCTACGCGATGGACGCGTTCATGTACCGGATGTTCGTGAAACGCGGCGGCGCGCCGGCCGGCCCCAAGAACTAGCCCGTGCGCGGCGCCGGGTCGCCGCGGTAGTGCCCGGCCCCCGGCCAGGGAGCGAGCAGCAGCAGCAGCCGGGCGCCGTCGGCTGACGAGACCCGGCGACGTTCCTTCTCTTCGAAGCGCACGAGCGTGCCGGGGCCTGCCACCAGCGACTCGCCGGCCGCGTCGATCTGTACCCGGCCGTCGACGACGACGATGTAGGCGTTCTCGTGCACCTGGTGGTCCCCGAGTTCCTGCCCTGGCAGGAGGCCAATGAGTACGGCGCGAGCCTCTCCCGTCGAGTGCAGGACGATCGGGCTCCGAGTGCCGCCGGGCGTCTCCAGCTCGGCCAGGTTCCAGCTCTGCACGGCGCGATCCTATCCCTCCATCGACCGTGGTTAGACTCGCCGCCCAGATGGCGCCGATCGTCGACACGTACACGCTCGGACCGACGCAGACGAATTGCTACGTGATCCGCGCCGACCGGGACGCGACCGAAGCAGTGGTCGTCGATCCGGGCTATGAGGGCGTGGAACCCGGCGCCGAGGTCGCCGCGATCCTCGTCACGCACTGCCACTGGGATCACCTTGGCGGCATCGCCGAGCTCGCCGAGACAACCGGCGCCCCGGTGTACATGCCCGAAAGCGAGGCTCCGGTGCTCGAGAACCCAGAGGCCTACTATCCCGGCCAACCAATCCGGCCCTACCGAGCGGACGTCCGGCTCCAGGGAGACGAGACGTTCGAGCTCGCCGGCCTCACGTTCGAGACTCTTCCGGTGCCGGGCCACTCGCCCGGTCACGTCGCCTTCGCGACGGACGGTGCCCTCTTCTCGGGCGACGTCCTCTTCGCGGGCGGCGTCGGGCGAACGGATCTCCCCTTCGCGGACTGGGACACGCTCGTCGAGTCGATCCGGCTCCTCTTCGAGCGTCTGCCGCCTGAAACCGTCGTCTATCCAGGCCACGGCCCGCAGACGACTCTCGGCGTCGAGCGCGAGCGCAATCCGTTCCTCGCGGACCTCCGCGCGGCCACGTGACCTTCGAGGCGCCGAGGGGAACCCATGACGTTCTCCCCTCGGAGCAGCCACTCTGGCAGCGGGTGCTCGGAGAGGCAGAGCGCCTGTGCGCGCTTTACGGGTACCGGAAGATCGTCACGCCGGGCTTCGAGGACACCGATCTCTTCATCCGAACGTCGGGCGAGGGGTCTGACGTCGTGCAGAAGGAGACCTACACGTTCGAGGACCGCGGCGGCCGTTCGCTGACGCTGCGGCCCGAGGCGACGGCGCCGATCTGCCGCGCCTATCTCGAGCACGGTATGCAGCGGGAGCCGCAGCCGGTCAAGCTCTACACGGTCGGCCCGATGTGGCGCTACGACCGGCCGCAAAAGGGCCGCTACCGGGAGCACTGGCAGCTCTCGGTCGAAGCGATCGGGTCGGACGACCCGGCGGTCGACGCGGAGTTGATCCAGTTCTATGACGAGCTCCTCCGTCGCCTCGGGGTGCGCGACTACGTCCTCGCGCTGAACTCGATCGGAGACCAGAACTGCCGGCCAGCGTACGTTCAGCAGCTCGAGGTCTGGCTCGACGAGCACGACGCGGAGCTGGACGAGGAGGCGCGGGCCAAGCGCCGCACGACGCCCCTGCGCGTCTTCGACGTCAAGAGCGAGCGCGTCCAGTCCGTCCTCGCCGGTGCGCCGAAGATCGGCGAGGCGCTCTGCGACCCCTGTCACGAGCACTTCGAGCAGGTCCGGCGCTTTCTCGACGCGCTCGGCGTTCGCTACGAGCTCAGCCCCACGCTCGTGCGCGGCCTCGACTACTACACACGGACCACCTTCGAGTTCAAGGACGAGGCGATCGGCGCCCAGGACACGATCTGCGGCGGCGGGCGCTACGACGGCCTGATCGAGGCGATCGGCGGCCAGCCGACCCCGGCGATCGGCTTCGGCGCCGGGATCGAACGGCTGTTGCTCTCGCTCCCCGACGACGAAATCGAGCCCGAGGGCATCGACGTCTTCTTCGTGGCCGACGACGGTGCCGACCGCACGCCGATCGCAGCGGCGCTCGCGGAGCTCCGCCGCCACGACATCAGCGCCGACATGGACTACGCGGGCAGGTCGGTGAAAGGGCAGTGGACCCAGGCGAGCCGGCTCGGGGCGCGCCGGGTCGAGGTCGTCGCGCCGGGAGAGAAACCGGACGTCGAGGCGCTGGTCACGGAGCTGAAGGAATGAGTTGGCGCGACAGGGCAGCGGGCGAGCTCCGGGCCGACGACGTCGGCAGCATGGTCACCCTCGCCGGCTGGGTCGCGCGCCGCCGCGACCACGGTGGCCTGATCTTCGTCGACCTGCGCGACCACACCGGCATCGCCCAGCTCGTGATCAGCCCCGAGCGCTCGCCTGAGGCGGCGCAGATGGCGCACGACATCCGCAACGAGTTCGTCCTGCGCGCACGGGGCCTGGTCGCTGCCCGCGCCGAAGACGCCGTCAACCCGAAGCTCCCGACCGGTGAGGTCGAGGTGCAGGTGGAGGAGCTCGAGGTGCTCTCGCGCTCGACGCCACTCCCCTTCCAGCTCGACGAGCAGAACGTGGAAGAGAACCTGCGGCTGCGCTTCCGCTGGCTCGACCTGAGGCGCGAGCGGATGCAGCGCAACCTCCGGCTTGCGGGCGCCGTCGTGTCCGCGATCCGCCGCCGGGTGGAGGAGCTCGGGTTCGTCGACCTCTGGACCCCGAGCCTGATCAAGGGGACGCCGGAGGGCGCGCGGGACTTCCTCGTTCCCGTCCGCCTCCAGCCGGGGAAGTTCTTCGCGCTCGCTCAGTCGCCGCAGGTCTATAAGCAGCTCTACGCGATCGCGGGCTTCGACCGCTACTACCAGATCGCCACCTGTTGGCGGGACGAGGATCTTCGCGCCGACCGCCAGTTCGAGTTCCACCAGCTCGACGTCGAGATGGGCTTCGCAGAGAGGGACGACGTGTTGAACGTGCTCGAGGATGCCGTCGTCGCCTCCTTCGACGCGCTCGAGCGCGAACCCCCCGAGAGGCCGTTCCCACGCCTGACCTGGCACGAGGTGATGGCGCGCTACGGCACCGACAAGCCGGACCTTCGCTTCGGTCTCGAGATCCAGGATGCGACCGAGCTCACCAGGAGCTCGGAGTTCAAGGTCTTCGCGGGCGCCGGGTCGGTCCGCTTTCTCGTCGTGCCTCAGGCCTTCTCGCGCGCCGAGCTCGAGCGGCTCGAGGAGGTGGCGAAGGCGTGGGGGGCGCAGGGCATGGCCTATCTGGTCATCGACGAGACCGGTGAGGTGCGTTCGCCGATCGCGAAGTTCCTCTCCGAGGCGGAGCTGCAGGCCTTCCGCGCCGGACCGGGCTCGACGGTGCTCTTCGCCGCGGACACGCCGGCCGTCACCGCCCGCGTGCTCGGCGGTCTGCGCACGCATCTCGGGCGCGAGCTCGACCTCGCGGACAAGAGCCGCAATGCCTTCCTCTGGGTGATCGACTTCCCGGTTTTCGAGTGGAACGAGGACGAGGCGCGGTGGACGTTCTCGCACCATCCTTTCACGGGGGTCATGCCCGGCCACGAGGAGCTGATCGAGTCCGATCCGGGTGTGGCGATCAGCCAGGCCTACGACCTGGTCTGGAACGGCTGGGAGCTCGGCTCGGGGTCGATCCGGATCCACGACCAAGAGGTCCAGAAGCGGGTCTTCCGCGCACTCGGTCTGTCGGACGAAGAGGCGGAGGAGAAGTTCGGGTTCCTGCTCGAAGCGCTGAGAATGGGGGCGCCGCCGCACGGTGGCTTCGCCATGGGGATCGAGCGTTTCGTTGCGCTGATGGCCGATGAGCCGAACATCCGGGAGATCATCGGCTTCCCAAAGGTGGCCAGCGGGTCGGACCCGCTGACCGGCGCGCCGACGCCGATGCCGGACGCCACGTTGCGCGAGCTTGGCCTGCAACTAAGGCGCTCGCCGCGCGAGCGCCGACCATAAGAGGCGGTGCCGGCTTTGCCGGCGCGGCCGAATTAAGGCCGCAGGGGAAATTTTCCGATTAAGTCGGCATACTTTCGGCAGGTTTCCGCATCCCGCAGCGAACGAGAGAGGAATCCATGGCACAAGAAGAGCGCGCACAGCCCGCGATCACCTCGCTTCCACGGGTTGAAGATCTCCCCGTCGCCGAGCGGGGCTACGACCAGCAGCGCGTCCAGGACGCGTTCGAGTCGTTTCGGCGCCATGCCGTTCAGCTGCAGGCGCAGCTCAGGGTGCTCCAGGCCGCCGGCCAGGGTGCACACGTCGATCCCACGGGCCATGCCGTCCGGATGGATTCCCTCCATCTGATCCGCGAGGCGGCCGAGTTCGCAGACGTGCTCGAGCGAGACGCCCAACGTGCGTCCGCCGCGCAGCTCTCGCGCACCGAGCAGGAGGTGCGCCGGAAGCAGACCGACCTCGGGAAGCGGGAGAGCGAGATCGAACGGTTCCGGCAGGAGAGCGAGCGACAGCGGGCGGAAATCGTCAACGCCGCGCGCAACGAGGCCCGCCAGCTGCTCGCGGACGCGAACCGCCAAGCTACGCAGGAACTGCGCGAGGCCGAGGGCCGCGGCGCAAAGCTGCTCGAGCAGGCACGCCATCGGGCGACCGAACTGACGAACTCGGCCCGGGCCGAAGTCGAGCAGACGCTCGAGTGGGCCCGCGCACAGGCGACCGCCATCATGGCCCGCGCCCAGCAGGGAGCGGAGCAGTACCTCTCGGCCGCGGGACTCGGCGACGACGCGATCTCGGGCGTGTCCGAGGCGATCATCAATGCCGCGCGGTTGGAGAGCGAGGCCGCTCGGCCGCAGGAACTGCCAACGCGGCCGGAGCCCGCCGCCGCCGTTCCAGAGCCTGGGCCCGAGGAGACCGCAGAGCCTGAAGCGGTGGAGTCGCCCGAGCAGGGCGACACCGAAGAGAACGGCCCAAGCGCCAGTTAGCCTTCTTTCCTAGTGCAGGGACTGGGGCCGAGGTTTGCGCTCGAGGTCGCGTTCCTGATCGCGCTCGCGATCGGGGCGGGCTTCGCCGAGCTCGAGGCGGGCGCAATCGTCGGGGTCATGGCGCTCGCGTGGCTCCTGATCTGCCTCTTCGAGCTTGCCGTCTGGGCCGAGGGACCACGCTTTCCGGCCTTGCGAACGCGCGCCGAGGTAGTCGAGGAGGACGAGCCAGCGGAAGTGACCAAGATCCACACGCCTGAGCCGTCGCGGCGGAGGCGCTTCTGGCGCCGCCGCCGAGCAGTGAGGGAGGAGGGCGCGTAGACGTGCCTTCGGCCGGGCTTCGCTTCGCTGGGGAAGCTGCGTTCCTGATCCTCGTTGCCCTTGGGCTCGGGCTCGCGGGCTTCGATCCCGTCGTCATCGTCGTCGTCATGTTCGTCGCCTTGGCCCTCATTGCGTTTCTCGAGCGCAGGGTCTCGAAGGAGACCGCGCGTGCCGTGGAAGGCGCGGGCCGAGAGCCGTCTCCCGAGCCGCCGCCCCACGTCGAGCGCGTCGAGGTCGAGCCCGAGCCCAAGGGCAACGAGGATCAGGAACGCAGCTTCCCCA
>DASQTZ010000117.1:0-25485 GCA_035641605.1 Gaiellaceae bacterium
GCCTTGCGGCTCCATTCGCCTTGTGCTTCTATGCATAGCACTTCGAGCCGTGGAGGCGGTATGCACATCGACAAGGACCTAGTCGCGGCCTCGGCAACGCCGCTCGTGCTCGCAATCCTGGCGGAGGGTGAAAGCTACGGCTACGCCATCCTAAAGCGGGTACGTGCGCTCTCCGGGGGCGAGCTCGAGTGGACCGACGGGATGCTCTACCCGCTGCTCCATCGCCTCCGTCGGCTCGGCTACGTGACGACGGAGTGGCGACCGGAAGGGCGTCGCCGCAAGTACTACGCGATCACCGACGAGGGACGAGCAGCACTCGCAGACCAGCAACGGCAATGGGTGACCGTCACCCGTGCGCTGAATGACGTCTGGCCGGGCTCGGGTGGGGTGCTGACGGCTCTCGGCGAGGCGTGAGCCATGGAGAGCGTGGAGTCACAGATCGCAGAATGGCGGGCCTACGTCGCAAACGCCCCGGGCGTCAATGGCCACGACGTCGATGAGCTGGAGGATCATCTTCGTCACCAGATCGCCGAGCTGAACGCGGCCGGCCTCACGGCCGATGAGGGGTTCCTGATCGCCGTGAAACGGATGGGGGACCTCGACGCCCTGTCCCGAGAGTTCGCGCGCGAGCACAGCGGCCGACTGTGGAAACAGCTCCTCCTGAGAGGCGACGACGAGCCGGCGCGCTCGTCCGGCGGCTGGTTCGAGACGCTCGTCTTCGCTGTGGCTGCGGCCATCGTGGTCCAGGCTGCACGCCTCGCTGCTGACTTCCCCGATGAGGAGCCAAGCTGGCTGGCGCGGAACAGCAGTCTGTTCGTGTTGCCGTTCCTTGCCGCGTACTTCGCCCGCCGACGGCAGCTCGACACCCGGCAATGCGTGCTGACCGCGGCGCCGTTCGTGCTCGCTGCGCTCGTGGTCAACCTCTACCCCTACCCGGCGGACTCGGCCACCGAGGTCCTCGTGGCCCTCCATCTGCCCGTCGTGCTGTGGTTCGCGATCGCCTACCCGTACATGGGCGGCACGGTCCAATCGCACGAGCGGCGCATGGACTTCGTCCGCTTCACGGGCGAATGGTTCATCTACTACGTGCTGATCGCGCTCGGGGGCGGGGTGCTCATGGCGCTGACCGCGCTCATCCTCGAGCCCACGGGGGTCGACGCCGAATGGATCGCCGAGTGGGTGCTGCCGTCCGGAGCGGCGGGTGCCGTGATCGTGGCCGCGTGGCTCGTCGAGTGGAAGCAACGGGTCGTGGAAAACATGGCGCCGGTGCTCACGATGCTCTTCACGCCGCTGTTCGCCGTGATGTTGGCCGGCGCCGCCGTCGTCTACGCCGTGACCGGGCTCGGCGGCGCGTTCGATCGCGACCTCCTCAGCGTCTTCGACGCCCTGCTGCTGGTCGTCCTCGCGCTCGTCCTGTACGGGATGTCCGCGCGGGACCCGTCGACGTCGCCGGACTGGATGGACCGTATCCAGTTGGTCGCCGTCGTCAGCGCCCTCGTGCTCGACGTGATGGTGCTCGGCGCGATGATCGCTCGGATCGGCGACCTCGGGTTCACCCCGAACCGAACGGCAGCGCTCGGCCTCAACCTCGTCCTACTCGTGAACCTGGCCGGGGCCGCCTGGCTATCCGCCCGATTCCTCACGCGACGCAGCAGGCTCCACCGGCTCGAGCGCTGGCAGACCACCTACCTTCCCGTCTTCGCCCTGTGGGCCGCCACGGTCGTGGTCGTCCTCCCACCACTGTTCGCCTTTGACTGATCGCATCGACTGACCACACCATCCCGATGGAGACCGCGCGCGCTCGCCGCGCACTCCGTCGCGGTCGCCGGCCTGCTTTCGCAACGCTGCGCATCCTGCACGGCGCGTCGGCGTCTAGCGCGACTCAGCGCTCAAGGGACATACCCGAACGCTCGGCCATGCGAGTGGCGGGAGTCGTTCGAACCCTCCACCTCCATATTTGGCCCGGTCGATTCGCAGTCGGGACTAGGCGCGCCGCGAGCTCGGTGCCACCTGGGATGACTCTACGGGCATCCGGCGGTGCGCTTTCGCAGCCAGTCGGCGTTTGTCGAGGAAGCTGAGCACGCGTTGCTTGAGCAGCGTCGTGACGAGTTGAAAGTTGCCGGGTGGGACGAGTGGGGCGGGGAGCCTCAGGCCGAGTTCGTCGAAGCGACTCTCCATCCGGCCCATCGGAAACAGCCTAACTGTCTCCAAAGCGCTGAACTACGACCTTGGGTTGCAGGACGGACGCACGGCCACCCTGCTCAGCTAATGGCGGTCTTCGGCTAGTCGGGCTCGTGCCACCTCTTGCCCCGCGGCGTGCGCGGCCGAGTGTCCGGTGACTGCAGCAAGGAAGTCGTCTCGTTGGAGGGCATACAGCTCTGAATCGACGGCCGCCGTGACGGTCGCGGTTCTCGGGACGTCGCGCAGCAGCGCAATCTCGCCGAAGTAGTCGGCCTCGTGCGCGGTCACGTGTAGGCCGCCTGCGTCGATGTCGAGCTCACCCTTATCCACGATGTAAAAGCGGTCCCCGGCATCACCCGCACGGATGACGACCTCGCCTGCGGAAACCGAAACCGGCACGAGGTTTGCTGCCAGGCGTTCCTTCGCTGCGACCGAAAGCGGCGCGAACATCGGCACCTGATCGATGAACTCGAGCTCGGCCGTGGCCGCTGCAATCCCTTTGTCTATCTGGGCGAGCCGACGGTACGCCGCCAACGCCAACAGGGGAAGAATCGAGCCCACTACGAGGAACGCGGCGCGCGGTCCGATCGCTGCGACCAGCGCCGGAGCTGCGATCGAGCCAAGCGCGACCGCCCCCATCGCGAGGCCCCAGAGGACACCGAGCACCCTGGTCAGGATGTCATCGGGAATGATCCGCTGGAGCAGCGTGAACACTGCCACGTCCTCGACGCTGTTGGCGGCGCCGACGATCGCGAGTAGAAGGATCGCCGCCGCGAAGTAGGGGCGAGGGGCGATGAGCGCAATCGGCACGCCCCAGAACACGAGTGACAGCCCGAACGGGACGGCGAGCCGTCGCCCTTCGAGCGCCATCGCTCCGAACGCTCCGAGCAGACCGCCGACGCCAACGGCGGCAGTCAGGTAGCCAACGTCAGCCGCACTTCCGTCGAGAACACGGAAGACGGCGACGACGATCAGGACGTTCAGGCAGCCCCGGACGAAGGTCTGGGCGGCGACGAGCCCGACGAGCAGTCGAGCTCCGGGTGTGGTCGCAATAGTCCGGAATCCGGCCGCGATCATTTCTTTTGCGCTTTCGTCATCGGGGGTCGCGATGAGGTTGATGCGACCCTCGACGCGGACTCGGGCAAGGAGGGCTGCCGCTCCCAGCAGCGCGGCGGCAGCGACGACAAATACGACACCGACGTCGGCGAGAGAGACGAGCACTCCGGCGCACACGGGGCCGACGAGAGTCCCGAGGCTCTCGATGGTCGACGTCGCACCGTTGGAAGCGATCAGCTCCTCGGGCGTTCGCGCGAGCGACGGCAACAGCGCTTGAAGGGCGGGCCTGATGAGGGTGGACGAGAGCCCGACGACGGCGGCGAAGCCGAACACCAGGTTTCGGTCGCCCGCGAATGCAGCTGCCCCTGACGCCGCAAGCGCGCCCGCCCCGATCAGAGCCATTGCGAGGAGGAAGCGCTCCCGGCGGAAGCGGTCGCCGAGAGAAGCCGCGAAAGGGGCTATGGCGCCGGCGGGCAACAGGCGGACAAGCCCGGCGATTCCGACCGCCGCCGTACCGCCCTCCTCGTATGCGAACACGCCGAGTGCGACGAAGTGCGCCCACTCGGCTGCGACCGCTGCGCCCCACGCGAGCTCGACCCGTCGGATGTTCTCGTTCCGCACGGCGGCGCCGAGAGCCGAGACCACCTGGGTCGCGCGGGTCACATGGAAATTGAAACCCTTCGTCTCCGATCGAACAAGGTCTTGCCGAGGACGATCTTTGCGGTAGCCCAATGGAGCTCTTGTCGTCTACGCCGTTCTCGGTGCTCTGTGGTTCGGCGACCGCACTCTTTCTCGCCTCAGAACGACAGCCCGAGCGATCGGGTCCGGCGACCTGACGGCAGTTTTATCCTCCCATTCGTGCTTCCGGAGTCGCCGTTGGAATCGACCGAGCACGGGCTCGTCCCGACGGGGAAGGGTTGGTTCGTGCTCAACGCGCGTGAGGCGCCGTGGTACGCACGTGATGGTCGGGGTTTCTATTGTGAGTTCGAGGGCTTCGAGGAACACGAGCCGGACTTCTCGCAACTCGGCATCAACATCACGGTGCTGAGCCCCGGCGAGCCGATGGCGATGTATCACTGGGAGGCTGATCAGGAGGACTTCCTCGTGATCGCAGGCGAGGCGCTGCTTATCGTGGAGGGAGAGGAACGGCCCCTCCGCCGGTGGGATCTCGTTCACTGTCCACCGAAGACAGAGCACACGATCATCGGAGCCGGGGAGACACCGTGCGTCATCGTCGCCGTCGGCGCGCGTGACCGCTCGACCGGTCCGGACTGGGGCGCTTACACGGCGGATGCAGCCGCACTTCGCCACAACGCCGGCGTCGAGCAAGAGACGATTGACCCCGAGCAGGCATACGCGCGGTTTGCGGCCTCGGAGCGAACGCGGTACCGGGACGGCTGGCTTCCCGGCTGAGCGACTACGAGTTGTTCGCCGTGAGTGACGGCGACGACCACCCGGCCGGGCGGATCACGTACACGATCCCGCCGGAACCGGTATCCACGCGCGCTCGAACTCCTCGCGATCCTAACGGTCTCCGCCGCGGTTTTCTGAAAACGAGCACGATCCTGATAGCGCGGCATGGCCGCCGGGGTTCACCTTGACATCGCTTCGCAACTGACAGCGATCGAGGAGGTAAGGGCAAGATGGCTAGACGACGCAAGGCACGCGTCGCCCTCGCTGCGGGACTCGCCACGCTCTGCGCGGGGACGGCGGCTTTCGCAGGAGGCGGCGCCTTTCTCGAGCCCGACGTGCGCGTCCTCCAGCAATTCGAGGGCGAAGGAAGCCAGAGCTTCGGCTGGGCCGTTAGCCCGGTCGGGGTGCCCGACAAGAAGCATCGAATGAACGCCCTCATCAGCGAGGCGTTCAACGGCCCGAACTTCGACCAGGGCTCGGCGCATCTGTACTCGAGCCGGACGGGACAGTTGATCCGCCGCTGGGACGGAAATCCCGGCGACTGGTTCAGCTTCTCCGTCGCGGACGCAGGCGACGCGGACGGCGACAAGGCCAACGACATCCTGATCGGAGCGCCCGGCCCCGATGCCGCGCAAGGTCCGGGGTACGTCGATCTCTACTCCGGCCGGACCGGCCAGCGCTTGCACCGCTTCGTCGGTGAGCAAGCCGGCGACAGCTTCGGGTGGGCGGTGGCGAGCGCCGGCGACGTCGACGGCGACAAGCGGCCCGACATCCTGATCGGCGCTCCGGCATTCATCAGCCACGCCCACGCGGGCCGCGCGTACGTGTACTCCGGCAGGACCTACGAGCTGATCCGAAGACTGAGCGGTGAGGCCGTGGGCAACGAGTTCGGATCGGGCGCGGGGTGGACCGAGGACGTCAACCGCGACCACGTGCCGGATCAGATCGTCGGCGCTCGCGAAGCGCTCGCTCCGGACGGGCAGCCGCGCGGCAAGGTGTACGTGTACTCCGGCAAGACCGGTGCAAGGTTGCTCACGATCGACTCACCGCCGCTGGGCATCCAGTTCGGCTCCTTCTTCGTCGCCGGAGCCGGTGACGTGAACGGCGATGGGACGTCCGACGTCTACGTGGGCGACTACGCCGACAGCACGAACGGTCCCAGGGCCGGGCGCGCCACTGTCTTCTCAGGGAGAGACGGCAGCGAGCTCAGGGCTTGGCTCGGAGAGGCGGGAGACGGCTTCGGGCCCGGCCGGGGTGCGGGCGACGTGAACGACGACGGGCGGCCCGATGTGATCGTCGGCTCGTTCTCTTCGAGCGCTGGCTCGCCTCAATCAGGGAAGGTGCAGATCTTCTCCGGGGCCGACGGCTCGCTCCTGCGGAGGATCACGAGCACCACGGCGAACGAGAACTTCGGCTTCGACGCGGTCGGCATCGGCGACGTCAACGGCGACGACGTGCCGGACGCACTCGTATCAGCTGCGACCGGCGACCACGTTTACATCATCGCCGGCCGCGAATAGGCCGAGCTACCGCGGGCGCCCCGGCTTCCTTGGGGCGCCCGCGGCTAACTGGGGCGAGGAACAGCCGTCTGAGCGTGCGTGGCGCAGAGCACATACCTGCTCGAAACAAGGCGCCTCGTCGTCGGCGAGTTTCGTTGTCCCGCTGATGACCCCGCTTGGCATGAGACGAACTACATCGGAGACGAGCCCCACGTCGTCTTTCCGCTGACGCCGGTCGTGATCGACCAACTCGACAAGGGCTCGGTGCTCACGACGCCTAATCACACCGTCTTCTACGACGGCGGCCAGCTCTATCGGCGGCACCTGGAGAGCGAAGAAGGTGACCACTGTTTCTTCATCCGCCTCCAGCCGGGAGCGTTCGCGCGGATGGGTGAGAACGGGCTCCGCACGATGCACGCGCCGAACGACCGCCGCACTTTCCTCGAGCGCCACCTGCTCGTGCGGCAGCTGCGGGCAGGGACGATCACGGCTCCCAGGGCTGAGGACGCGGCGTTGCGGCTCGCTCGGGCCGCACTACGGCTGCAGCCATGGGCGGCCGGGCCGGGCCGTGAGCAGACGCTCACCGCCCACCGTGAGCTTGCGGAGGCCGCGAAGGCCCTGATCGCCCGGTCGTTTCCGTCCGCGATCCCACTCGGCCGACTGGCGGCGCAGCTCGGCGCCTCGCCGTTCCATCTCGCGCGGGTCTTTCGCAGACAGACCGGCTTCAGCGTCCAGGCCTACCAGCAATCGCTGCGCCTACGCGACGCCCTCGAGCGCCTGCCGACCTACGACGAGGGGCTGACGACCCTGGCGCTCGAGCTCGGCTTTTCGAGTCATAGCCACTTCACCGAGACCTTTCGGCGCGAGTTCGGCATTGCGCCTTCCGCGCTGCGTTAGCGGCTCGGGTTCCGGTTCCGCGGCAGCCGGAGGAAGACCAGCGGGGGCGCGGGCGACCGCGCCCCGCTGCACTCCGAACCGTTTGCGTGATGCTCGGGCGCGGGCATCTAGCCAGGGATGCGGTGGACGTGGTGGCTCGCAATTCTCCTCGTTGCGCTCGTCGCGGCTTCGGTCTGGTACCTGCAGGCGCCGCCGCGGACGGTCGGGTCGTATCGCGACCGCGCAGCTTCGACCACCGAGGCGCTGCGCTCGCAGGTGCAGACCGCACGCCTCTGGGTAGGTGCTCTCGAAGACGGGGACGCGACAAGGCCGGCCGCGTCCGTCGCCTTCAGAGAGGCCGAGGCCGACGCCGAGGCGGCCCTCTCGCGGTTCGCAGGCTACAAACCGCCGGGCACGACGGACGAGCTCCGCTCGGAGGTCACCGTAGTCGGAAGGGAGGTCACCCTTGCGCTGGCCGCGCTCAAGCTCGCGGCCGATCGAGGCGAATGGGACGACCTTCCGCGCCTCGCTGATCCCCTCGAGCCGCTCGCCCGGCGGCTGCAAGCTCTCGAGCGGGCGACCGAACGGTGAAGCCGTCGACGCTGTTTGCGTTCACCCTCGGGACGCTGTCGGCCATCGGCGGCTTCATCGACATCGGTGACCTGGTCGCGGACGCGCAGGTAGGCGCTCGGTTCGGCCTGCGGCTGGCATGGGTCACGGTGGTCTCTGTCATCGGCATCATGTGCTTCGCGGAGATGTCCGGCCGGATTGCGCTGAAGACGCAGCGTCCGGCCTTTGGGCTGGCGCGGTCCCGGATTGGCCCGCGGTATGCGTTGGCCGGCCTCGTGGGCGCCTTCCTCGTCACGGCGCTCCTCGTCATGGCCGAGCTCAGCGGCGTCGCCCTCGCCCTCGAGCTGGCATCCGGCTTCCACTACCTCCTCTGGGTCCCCGTTGCGGCGGCATTCGTCGTGGTCGTCGTGTGGACGCTTCCGTTCAAGCTCATGCACCGGATCTACGGCGTGCTCGGCCTCGCCATGCTCGTCTACGTCGTCGCGATCTGGAAGCTCGATCCCGACTGGTCGACGATGTGGCGCTCGACGGCCACGCCGGCGCCGGTGCCGGGCGAGACCTGGGGCGCATACCTCTTCTTCGTCGTCGTGCTGATCGGAGCCCAGATGACGCCGTACGAGATGTTCTTCTTCTCCTCGGGCGCGGTCGAGAGCCGCTGGCGCCCGAAGGACCTCGCCGAGATGCGGATCAATGTGATCGTCGGCTTTCCGCTCGGCGGGCTGCTCGCGATCGCGATTCAGGCGGCTGCCTTCCTCGTCTTCTTCGACCTCGGCGTACAGGTCGACCACATCTCGCAAACGGCGTTGCCCGTCGCGCTGGCACTCGGCCAGGTCGGTTTCCTGCTTGCGATCGTCGGGATCTTCGCGGCGACGTTCGGGGCGACGTTGGAGACGCTGTTTGCGACGGGTTATGAGATCGCGCAGTACTTCGGCTGGTCCTACGGCAAGGTGCAGCCGCCGGCGCGTGCGGCCCGCTTCACGACCGCAACGCTCGCCTTGCTCCTCATCTCGGCGGCACTCGCACTGACGACACTCGACCCGATCACCGTGACGATCGTCGCCGTCGTCTTCAGCGCGGCCCTGTTGCCGTTTCTCTTCGTTCCCGTGCTCCTGACCGCCAACGACCGCGAGCTGATGGGCGAGCTCGTCAACGGCCGACTCGCGAATGCGGTCGGGAGCCTCACGATCTTGTTCAGCGTCGCTGTTGCCCTGGCGGCGTTTCCGTTGCTCGTGCTGACCCGGGCGGGTGTGTCATGAACGAGCACGTCAGTGCGCGGATCGCCCTGCTCGACAACCAGCTCGTGGATGCGGATCGACGCCCGATCGGTCGCATCGACGATGTCGAGCTTTCCCTCGAGAACGGCACGCTCCGCGTCGATTCGATCCTTATCGGCGCGCAGGCGCTTGGCGAGCGGCTCGGCGGGACGATCGGGCGGGGGATGGCTGCGGTCGCTGCGCGGTTGCGGCCCCGAACCGACCCGCCGGGTCCTGCGCGGATCGATGTGGCCCTCATCGAGGAGTTCGAGCCGCTGGTGCGGCTGAACGTTCCCTTCCGAGAACTCCGCGAGGTCGCGGGCTTGGAGCGCTGGCTTGCGCGCCACGCGATCGAGAGACTGCCGGGAGCCGGCCGTGCGGATTAGCGAGCTCCTTGCCTCCGTCGTCGTCGACGAGTCCGGCCGACGGGTGGGCCGCGTTCGCGACGTGCGGCTGGCGAAGGACGACCTCCGCGTCGTGGGGCTGGTGGTGGGCGACGGCTTCCTTGCGGACGCCGCCGTCGCCTGGGGCTTCGCCGACGGGCGGGCGCGGGGCCCATGGCCGCTCGAGAGATTGACGGCGCACGCCGTGCAGCGGATCACCTTCGTCCCCGTCGAGCGCGTCGCGCGCTGGGATCACGGCGAAGTCGTGCTTGCCTAGCGCCCCTCGCGGGCATACCGGGAGCGATGACGATGACTGTCGGCGACCACGTGCTCGAGCGCCTCGGCGAGTGGGGCGTGCGCCGCGTCTACGGCTATCCCGGCGACGGGATCAACGGCGTCGTGCTCGCCTTCGCCGACCGCGACGACATGGAGTTCATCCAGGCTCGGCACGAAGAGATGTGCGCCTTCATGGCCTGCGGGCACGCGAAGTTCACGGGGGAGCTCGGCGTCTGCCTCGCGACGTCCGGGCCGGGGGCGATCCATCTTCTGAACGGGCTCTACGACGCGAAGCTCGACCGCCAGCCGGTGCTCGCGATCGTGGGCCAGCAGGCGCGCACGGCGCTCGGCTCCGAGTATCAGCAGGAGGTCGACCTGGAGGCGCTGTTCGCCGACGCCTGTACGTTCGTCGAGACCGCCGTCGACCCGGCGCAGGTGCGACATCTCGTCGATCGCGCGATCCGCATCGCCCTCGCGCGCCGCGCTCCGACCGCGATCGTGCTGCCGAAGGACCTCCAGAGCGAGGATGCGGTCACCAAGCCGCAGCACGAGCACGGCACCGCGCACTCCGGCGTCGGCTGGTCGCCGCCGCGGGTCCTCCCACGCGACGAGGACCTCCGGCGCGCCGCCGACGTCCTCAACGCCGGCGACCGGGTGGCGATGCTCGTCGGCCAAGGTGCGATGGGAGCGGCGGACGAGCTGCTGGACGCCGCGCAGCTGCTCGGCGCGGGCGTCGCGAAGGCGCTGCTCGGCAAGCCCGTGCTCCCCGACGACCTGCCGTTCGTGACCGGCTCGATCGGCCTGCTCGGAACGAAGCCGAGCTGGGACCTGATGCAGGGCTGCGACACCTTGCTCGTCGTCGGCTCGAGCTTCCCGTACGCCGAGTTCTTGCCGGAGGAGGGCCAGGCGCGCGGCGTCCAGATCGACATCGACGGGGCGATGCTCGGCCTGCGGTACCCGATGGAGGCCAACCTCGTCGGCGACGCGGGCGAGACGCTCCGCGCGCTCAATCCGCTGCTCGAGCGCAAGGAGGATCGTTCCTGGCGCGAGGAAGTCGAGCGCGGTGTGGCTGAGTGGTGGGACGTCGTTGAGGCGCGGGCCATGAATCCCGCCGACCCGATCAACCCGCAGCGTGTGTTCTGGGAGCTCTCGCAGCGACTGCCCGACGAGTGCATCGTCTGCGCCGATTCCGGCTCCGGCACGAATTGGTACGCGCGCGATCTCAAGCTGCGGCGCGGCATGCTCGCGTCGCTCTCGGCCACCCTGGCGAGCATGGGCAGCGCGGTGCCGTATGCGATCGCCGCAAAGTTCGCGTACCCCGAGCGCACCGTCTTCGCGCTGGCCGGCGACGGCGCGATGCAGATGAACGGCCTCGCGGAGCTGATCACGATCGCGAAGTACTGGGAACGGTGGAGCGACCCTCGCCTGATCGTGCTCGTGCTCAACAACCGCGACTTGAACGAGGTGACGTGGGAGCAGCGCGTGATGGAGGCCAGCCCGAAGTTCTCGGCCGCACAGGATCTGCCCGACGTCCCGTACGCAGAGTTCGCGAGGTCGATCGGCCTCGACGGGCGGCGCGTGGAGGACGAAGACGAGCTCGGGCCGGCTTGGGACCAGGCACTCACCGCCGACCGGCCCTTCGTAATCGATGCAGTCGTCGATCCGGACGTGCCGCCGCTGCCGCCGCACGTCTCGTTCGAGCAAGCGCGGTCGATGGCTTCGGCGCTGGTCAAGGGCGACCCGGACATCCGCGGCGTGCTTCGGCAGTCGTTCCTCGACAAGCTCCGCGAGTACGTCCGCTGATCAGGGACTACGCTTCGGCGCGTGTTACGACGCCTTCGGCTCGGCGTCTTGGCCCTCGTCCTCGTCACGGCGCTGCCCGCCGTCGCGGCGCAGGCGGCAGTCTCGCTCGGCGCGCACAGCAACACCGCCCGCTTCGATCGCCTCATGGGGCAGAAGACGGAGTCGGGTCTCGTCTTCCTCGGCTGGGACCAGGGCCGGGCCTGGGGATCGCCGTACAGCTTCTTCCTGACGACCCTGCGCGCGCGACCGCACATCGCCCTGCATACGGAGGGCCGCGGGCGGACGCTCACACCCAGCGCGGTCGCGCTCGGCAAGGGAGACGGCCATTTGATCGGGTTCGGGGTGCCGGCTCGTACGACCTCGGCACGAAGCCGAGGAGCCGTGGCGCTTACCGGCGCTTCATCGTCTCGCTCTCGGGTTAGCACGCTGACAGCGGCGCTACCTCCACCAGAGCTGATCGCGCCCGCGGCTAACGAGGTCTCATTCGGGCGGATCTCCGGGCGTGTTGCGCGGGGGACCGTGATGGTCATCGTCAGCATCGACGGCCGAGCAGTGGCGAAGAGAGACCTGCTCGGCGGCAGGACCAGGTTCGACTTCCACGTCCAGCTCCCGCCCCGGGACCTGCGGCTGACCGTGACTGCCGTGGTAGACGACAAGCGGCGCTCCTCCACGACCGTCGACCCGGTCTTCGGCTTGCCGCGATCCGGCGCGCCCCGCGCGCCCCCGCGCAGTTACGAGGATGCGCGGCTGGCCCGTGAGCTTCGCAGCCTCGCCGGTGCGTTTCCCGGCATCTCTGGAGTTTTCGTCCAGGATCTCCGCACCGGCGCCGGTGCAGCGTGGAACGCGCGCGCCGCCTTCCCGGCCGCCTCGACGCTCAAGGTTGCGATCGCGATCCAGGTTCTCGTCGCTCACCGAGGCAGGCCGCCGCGTGGCAGTCGTCTCGACCTGCTGCTCCGCCAGATGCTCGTCCCTTCGCACGACAAGCCGGCGAACGAGCTCCTCGCCTGGCTCGGCGGATCGACGAGCGGCGGCGCGGCGCGCGTCAACGCCACGCTGCGGGCGCTGGGCCTCTGGGACACGGAGATGTACGGCGGGTACATCGTGCCGGCGCGGCGGCCGATCCCGCTCCGCGCAGACCAACAACCAAGCTTCATCGGCAAGCGCACCACGGCCTGGGACTTCGGTCGCCTTCTTCGCTACGTCCATCTGGCCGCCGACGGGAAGGGACTGCTCGCGCAGCGCTTCCGGGGAAGCTTCGTGCCGGCGGACGCCCGCTTCCTCCTCTACCTGCTCACCCACGCGAGACCGAACTGGCTCGCGCGCTACCTCCCGGGAGCAGCCGCGGCCGCGCACAAGCCCGGATGGATCACGCGGGCCCGCCACGATGCCGGGCTGGTGTACTGGCGGGGCGGAGCCTACGTCGCCGTCGTGCTTACCTGGAACGGCGGCGGCGCCGGCGCGCCGTCAGAGCTCCTCGCCGGCCGTGTCGGCCGTGCCGCCTTCGATCGATTCGCGCAGCTCGCCAAGGATTCTCGCGACGTCGGAGCGCGGCAGCACGCTCTCGCCGTGGCCTTCGACGAAGAGCTCGGTGTCGAACGCGAGCACCTCGGCATGGAGCGGCAGCGCGCGCTCCGGGGTGATGCCGCCGTCCGGGCTCCCATAGAGGCAGTCGCCGAGGACGAGCACGCGGTCCGGTTCGACGAACATGACGCAGGAGTCGGCCGCGTGGTCGCCGCCGACGTGGCGCACCCGGACGGTGACGCCGCCGAGCTCGAGGTCGAGTCCTTCCTCGAAGACGACGTCGGCTGGGGCGATACGAACTTCCCTTGGAGCCGGGAGCTCCTCCTTGACGTTCGCGGCATGGGCGGGGCCGGCCTCGCCCGCGGCCACGCGCCGGTGGAGCGCCTCGTCGCTCCAGTCGATGGCCGTCAGTTCGATCAGGGTCGCCGCCGTCAGGCGGTGTGCGATCACACTCGCGTCGAGCGCGGCCGCGCCGAAGACGTGATCCCAATGAGAGTGCGTAAGGACTACGTGGCTCGGCGGAGCCACTCCTTCCGCCGTCAGCGCCTCGAGAAAGCCCGTGGTGTGGGCGGCAGAGGAGCCGGCGTCGAGCCAAGCTACTCGCCGCGTCCCGACGACCGCGCACAGTGACGGCCGGTCCGGCGGCCCCGGGGGTAGCCAGTACACGTGCTCGCTGATTTTCTTCAGGTCGCTCAAGCGGTCTCGGCCAGAGCGATCGCACCGAGCACGCCCGACTGGGGGGCAAGGGCCGGAAGCATGATCGTCGCGGCTTCCTGATAGCCGTTCATGAGCCGCCCGACGTCGCGCTGGACGAGCCCGACCAAGCCGGGGTGGCGCATCACTCCGCCGCCGAGCAGGATCCGCTGCGGCGAAAGCACGCAGATCACGGAAACGAGGCCGAGGGCGAGATAGTGCGCCTGGAGCGACCATACGGCCTGGTTGCCGTCGAGCTCCTGCGGCGCCCGGCTCCAGCGTGCCTCGATCGCGCGGGCTGAGGCGAGCCCCTCCCAACAGTCGCCGTGGTAGGGGCAGACGCCCTCGAAGGGGTCCTGTCCGCGATCGTGCGGGATCCGCATGTGGCCGAACTCGGGGTGGAGGAGGCCGTGGAGGAGCTTGCCGCCTGCCATCCCGCCCCCGCCGATCCCGGTGCCGACCGTGATGTAGCAGAACGTGTCGAGCCCCTGCGCGGCTCCCCAGCGATGCTCGCCGAGCGCGGCGGCGTTGACGTCCGTGTCGAAGGCGACCGGCACCGAGAGACGCCTGCGGATCGCCTGGCCGACGTCCGTGTTGGCCCAACCTGGCTTCGGCGTCGAGGTGATGTGACCCCACGTCGCCGACTCTGGATTCGTGTCCACCGGGCCGAAGGAGCCGATCCCGATCGCCGCGACCGGCCCCTCGCGCTCGAAGAACGCGACCACCCGGCCGATCGTCTCCTCCGGTGTCGTCGTCGGGATCGTCGCCCGAGCCCGCAGGTCGTCGGGGCCCGTTCCGATCGCGCACTCCCACTTGGTGCCGCCGGTCTCGATGCCGCCGTACACGCTCACCGACCGTCGCCGGACGACTTGCGAACCACGAACTGCGCGGGGAGGACGACGACGCGGCGTTGCTCGGGGGCGCGACCCTCGATCCGCTCGACGAGCAGCTGGGTGCCGAGCGTGCCGAGGGTCTCCGCCGGCTGGGCCATCACCGTCAGGAACGGGTAGAGGCGGGAGGCGTACTCGATGTCGTCGAAGCAGACGAGGGCGATGTCATCGGGGACTTCGAGCTCGTGGGCTCTCACCGCCTCGATCGCCCCGAGCGCAACGAGGTTGTTGACCGTGAAGACCGCCGTCGGAGGCTCGTCCAGCTCGAGCAGCTGGCTCATGCCGTCGAACCCGCCTCGTGGGTCGACTGTCGCGCGCACGACCAGACTCGGATCGAGCGGCAGGCCGGCAGCCGCCAGCGCCGCCTCGTAGCCTGCCCGCCGGTCGCGGGCGGTCGAGACGTCGTTCCCCTCCGTGATGAATGCGATCCGATCGTGCCCGAGGGAGATCAGGTGCTCCACGAGTACGCGAGCGCCGCCCGCACTGTCGCCGACGACCACGTCGGACTCGATACCGGGGACGGTTCGATCGATCAGGACGAATTGGACGCCGAAGCGCGCGAGCCGCTCGAGGTGGCCCTTCGAGCGGTCGCTGACCGGCGCGATCACGATGCCTTCGACCCGGTGGGCGAGCATCTCCTCGATCACCTCGCGCTCGATCGTCAGGTCGGCGCGGGTATCGCAGAGGATCATGCGGTAGCCGGCGCGGCGCGCTACGTCTTCGGCGCCGCGGACGACCAGCGTGAAGAACGGGTTCGCGACATCCGGGACGATCAGCGCGAGCGTCCCGGTCTTCTGTCGGATCAGGCCTCGCGCGAGGCGGCTTGGGACGTAACCCAGCTCCGCGATCGCCTGTTCGACCCGCCGGCGCGTATCGGGACTCACGCGCTCGCTGTCGTTGATCACCCGCGACACCGTCATCGACGAAACGCCCGAAACTCGGGCGACGTCCTTGATCGTCACGTTGCCGGGTGTGGCCATACGCCTCCTATGGGATCAGTAACACGCTTTCGCGTCAAGATCAATCTCCTGCGGCTTGACGACAGCCCACACGCTGTGTTATCGATACCACAAGGTAGCTTGAAACCCGAGAGAGGGAGGTTGAGATGAAAGGACGCCCGCTGCTGGTGGTGCTCGTGTTCGTCGTCGCCGCCGGCGCCGTCCTGGCCGCCGTGGCGGCTGCGAACACGTCGAAGCAGTCCGCGACCAAGATCAAAGTCGGGCTGATCACGAAGGACGTCACGAATCCGTTCTTCGTGAAGATGAGACAGGGAGCCACGGCTCAGGCGAAGAAGCTCGGCGCCGAGCTCGTCTACGCCGCCGGCAAGAGCAGTTCCGACAACGCGAGCCAGATCGCGGCGATCGAGAACATGACGACCGCCGGCGTCAAGGGGATCCTGATCACAGTCGCCGATGCCAAGGCGGAAAACGCTGCGATCAGGAAGGCGCGGAGAGCGGGCGTGCTCGTGATCGCGCTCGACTCCCCGACCAACCCCACGACCGCGGTCGATGCACTCTTCGCCACCAACAACTTCAACGCCGGCGTGCTGATCGGCAAGTACGCACGCGCGGCGACGAGGGGCAGGACGGTCACGATCGGAATGCTCGACGAGCACGCGGGATCCTCGGTCGGGAAGCTTCGTCACGACGGCTTCCTGAAGGGCTTCGGGATCGGGAACAACAACCCGCAGATCGCCTGCGTGGGTAACGGGCAGGGTCAGACGGCTCCGTCGCAGACGGCGATGGAGAACTGCCTCCAGAAGAACCCCAACATCAACGTCGTCTACACGATCAACGAGCCGAGCGCGAAGGGTGCTTGGAACGCGTTGAAGAACGCCGGCAAGACGAAGGCCGCGACGACAATCGTCTCGGTCGACGGAGGCTGCGCCGGCGTGCGGAACGTAAGGGCCGGGATCATCGACGCGACCTCGCAGCAGTATCCGCTGCGCATGGCGTCGAGAGGCGTTTCGGCGGTTGTGAACTACGCCAGGACGGGCAGGAAGGTTTCCGGCTACACCGACACGGGCGTAAATCTGATCGCCTCGAGAAGGCGGACTGGAGTTCCCTCCAAGACGGTCGCTTACGGCCTCAAGAACTGCTGGGGCTAGACCAACTCCCCTCCACCCGAGACCGGGGCGCACGTAGCGCCCCGGTCTCGTTCTTCCCTGGCGGATACTTCCGGTGACGGCCATCCAGTCCGCATTTCAGGTCACGCGCCGCGTGCTCGCCGCGCCGACGGTCGGGCCCTTCCTGGCCCTGCTGCTCGCGATGGCGTTCTTCTCCGTCAAGTCGGAGAACTTCCTGCAGGGTCAGAACCTCTCGCTCGTCCTCCAGCAGGTGATGGTCGTGGGCGTGCTCGCGATCGGCCAGACCTTCGTGATCCTCACCGCCGGGATCGACCTTTCCTGCGGGACGGTGATGGCCTTCGGCCAGATCGTGATGACGAAGCTCGCGGTGGCGGAAGGCGTCGATCCGCTCCTCGCGATCGGCCTCGGGATCCTGGCGTGCGTGGCCTTCGGCCTTCTCAACGGCGGGCTCGTCACCGCTGTGAGGCTGCCGGCCTTCATCGTCACCCTCGGCACGCTCAACATCGCGTTCGCGCTCACGCACGTCTACTCCAACGACGAGACGTACTCCGAGCTCCCGAGCGAGCTCCTCTTCTTCGGCAAGACGTTCACGCTCGGCGGGACGGACGTCACGTACGGCGTTGTCGTGATGTTTGTCCTCTTCGGAATCGCCTGGTACGCGCTGACGCAGACGGCGTGGGGGCGCCACGTCTATGCCGCCGGCGACAACCTCGAGGCGGCGCGGCTGATGGGGATCAAGGTCAGCCGGGTGCTGCTCAGCGTCTACGTCCTCGCCGGACTGACCTACGGGATCGCGGCGATGCTGCTGGTAGCCCGTACGGAGCTCGGCGATCCGAACGCCGGTCAGACCACGGAGAACCTGGACGCGATCACGGCCGTCGTGCTCGGGGGAACGAGCCTCTTCGGTGGTCGGGGGCACGTGATCGGGACGCTGATCGGGGCGGTCGTCGTCGGGGTGTTCCGGAACGGCCTGACGCTGATCGGGGTCGAGGTCGTCTGGCAGTACTTCGTCACCGGGATCCTCGTCATCCTCGCCGTGTCCGTCGACCAGCTGACCCACAGGCGGCAAGCGTGAGCCAGCGCCAGCCGATCCTCGAGGCGCGCGGCCTGGTCAAGCACTTCGGCCAGGTGGTTGCCCTCGACGGCGCCGACTTCGAGCTCTACCAGGGCGAGATCGTCGCGATCATCGGTGACAACGGCGCCGGCAAGTCGACGCTGATCAAGACGCTGTCGGGCGCGCTGCAGCCGGACGACGGCGAGATCCGTCTCGAGGGCGAGCGCGTGCGGTTCCGTTCACCCGGCGAGGCGCGACGAGCAGGAATCGAGACCGTCTACCAGGACCTGGCGGTCGCGCCGTCGCTCGACATCGCGTCCAACATCTTCCTCGGCAGGGAAGCCCGCTGGCGAGGCCCGCTCGGCCTGGGACTCCGCCTCCTCGACAAACGCAGGATGCGGCGGGAGGCCGCCCAACACTTCGCCGAGCTTCAGATCGGCGTCCAGTCGATCACCCAGCCCGTCGAGAACCTATCCGGCGGACAGCGTCAGGGTGTTGCAGTCGCCCGCGCCGCGAAATGGGCGCGGAGGCTCGCGATCATGGACGAGCCGACCGCCGCGCTCGGCGTGCGGGAAACCCGCCAGGTGCTCGACCTGATCCAGCGGGTGCGAGACCGCGGCCTCCCCGTGATCATGATCAGCCACGACATGCCCCACGTCTTCGAGCTCGCGGATCGGATCCTGATCATGCGGCTCGGCAAGCGCGTGGCGGTGGTGACGCCCCAGACGCACACGATGCCGGAGGCGGTCGCGATCATGACCGGCGCCACCAAGGCCGAGCTGGAGCAGGCGATGACGACGGAGGAACCCAAGGCATGAGCCTCTCCTGGGGTTTCCTCTCGACTGCCCGGATCAACCGGCTCGTGCTCGAAGGCGCGGGAGAGTCCGACGGGGCCGATGTGATCGCCGTCGCGAGTCGTGACGCCGATCGGGCGGAGGCCTACGCCCGCGAGCATGGGATCGAACGCGCGCACGGAAGCTACGAGGCGCTGCTCGAGGATCCCGACGTCGAGGCCGTCTACATCCCGCTGCCGAACTCGATGCACGTGGAGTGGACGCTGCGCGCGCTCGAGGCGGGGAAGCACGTGCTCTGCGAGAAGCCGTTCTCCCGGCGCCCCGAAGAGGTTGAGCGGGCGTTCGATCTCGCCGAGTCGGCGGGCCTCGTCCTCTCCGAGGGTTTCATGTGGCGCCACCACCCGCAGACCGCGAAGGTCGCCCAACTCGTCGGGGACGGAGCGATCGGGCGGCTCCGGCTCGTGCGGGTCGCGTTCAGCTTCCCACTGGCCGCCGTCCACGGCGCCGACGACGCGCGTTTTGACCCTGCGCTCGACGGCGGTGCGCTGATGGACGTCGGTTGTTACTGCGTCAACGCGATCCGCTTGTTGGCCGGCGAGCCGGAGCGCGTCTCGGCGGAACAGTTCGTCGGGCCGAGCGGCGTGGACGTCGTCTTTGCCGCGGCGCTCTCATGTCCGGACGACGTGGTCGGGCACTTCGACTGCGGCTTTATCTTGCCCCGACGAGGCGAGCTCGAGATCGTCGGCGAGGACGCAACACTGGCGGTCGGCGACCCCGTGCACATCCACGAGCCCGGGATCGAGCTTCGACGCGCAGACGGGATCGAGCACATAGCCGTCGAGCGCGCCAACTCGTACCGACTCGAGCTCGAGAACTTCGCCGGTGCCGTTCGCGGCGAGGCGACGCTCCTGCTCGGCCGGGACGACGCGCTCGGACAGGCACGCACGATCGAGGCTCTGTACCAGGCGGCGGCATGACCTACGTCCCCGCCGACGACCGCTACGAACGGATGACGTATCGCCGCAGTGGGCGGAGCGGCCTTCTGCTCCCGGCGATCTCGCTCGGGCTCTGGCAGAACTTCGGGGACGACGATCGGCCGCTCGAGACGGGCCGAGCAATCGTCCGGCGCGCGTTCGACCTCGGGATCACGCACTTCGATCTCGCGAACAACTACGGCCCGCCCTATGGCTCCGCCGAGACGAACTTCGGCCGGATCTTGGAGGAGGACCTGGCGCCGTTCCGCGACGAGCTGATCATCTCGACGAAGGCTGGCTACGACATGTGGCCCGGACCCTACGGCGATCGAGGCTCTCGCAAGTACCTCCTCGCGAGCCTCGACCAGAGCCTCGGCCGGATGGGGCTCGACTACGTCGACATCTTCTACTCGCATCGCTTCGATCCGGAGACGCCGCTCGAGGAGACGATGGGCGCGCTCGACACCGCCGTCCGGCAGGGCAAGGCGCTCTATGTCGGGATCTCGTCCTACTCGGCCGCGAAGACGGCCGAGTCCTCCGCGATCCTCCGCGAGCTCGGGACCCCGCTCCTCATCCACCAGCCGTCCTACTCGATGCTGAACCGCTGGATCGAGGAAGACCTGCTGGACGCGCTCGGCGAGCTCGGAGTCGGCTGCATCGTCTTCTCCCCGCTCGCGCAGGGGATGCTGACCGACAAGTATCTCGAGGGAATCCCCGAGGGCTCCCGAGCGACGCGCCACAGCACGCTCTCACCGGACCTGATCAACGACGAGACCCTGGAGAAGATCCGTGCCCTGAACGAGATCGCCGCCGGCCGGGGTCAGAGCCTGGCGCAGATGGCTCTCGCCTGGACGTTGCGCGATCCTCGCGTGACCTCGGCGGTGGTAGGCGCGAGCAGCGTCTCCCAGCTCGAGACGAACGTCGCCGCGCTCGACCGGCTGGAGCTCACGGAGTACGAGCTCGCCGAGATCGACCGCTATGCGACGGAGAGCGGGATCAACCTCTGGGCCGCCTCGAGCGCCGAGTAGTTAGGTCCCCTTGGCGGAGAAGTGCTGGTAGTCCTTCGACGATGCCCAATGCCCACCCCACGACCAGCCGATGGCGGCAAACGCTCGCACGACGACGTCGCCGGAGACGACCATCCCGGGCCTGGCGCGCGAGCGGTCGAGGTAGCGGTGGCCGGCCGGCGGCTCGACGCGGCCGCCGTGGATGAAGGGGTTCTCGACGGGGTTGATGTCGATCGCGAGCCCGTAGGCGTGCTGCGACCACCGTCTCGTACCTGACACGAAACGGCAGTTGAAGCCCGAGGTGTTGTCCGCCGCCATCGACGCATCGTCGCTGCCCTTGTAGGCCTCGACGAGCCTCAGGCGGCGGATCGGGAAATGGGCGGCATAGAGCTTCCGGAAGACCGAGATGACCGCACGCGCGGCACTCGCACGCACGACGATCGAGCCGACCCGGCGCCTGCCGGCAAGATCCCAGTGGCTCACTGTCAAGCGCCTGAGCTGTGACGGGCTCACCGGACATCCGGGCCGCCAGGAGTACGGCAGGTCGGCCGCCGTGACCTTCGAGACTGCTCCCACGAAGCGTGGAGGCGCCTCAGCAGTTCCCACGAACACTGCAGCTGCTGCGAGCAGTAGGACGACTCTCATTGCGCCGGAGCGTAGTCTTTCGGGCAGCGCCTCTTTTTGGGTGATCGAGTCGGTTTGGGCATCCGCCGACAGCGGAAGAACCGTTTCCAATCATGTTCGGCTCGCTCCCTCAGCCCGCCCACATGCCGTGCCCCGACTGCGGCGCCTCGGTGCCGCGCGAGGCCGAAGCCAAGCATGTCTGCGACGAGGCGCAGCGAACGTCGTACGAGCTGTTCCAAGTCCGGCTCGAGGCCGACCGTTTCGACACCGAGCTCACGCGCTGGCTCGCTTCTGCGAACGGACGCTTCGCGGTCTTCTACGCCGAGCGCCAGCGCCGGCGCGCCGCCTAGTCCCAGTACGGCCAGCTAAACCGTCACACATCCTTGAAGGGCCTACGCCCGTGCCTTTATCGTCATAGACACAGGTTCAGCAGAAAGGGGGATGCCGGGGAGTGGTTCAGCCGCAAGCGAAAGTCGAAGACGCGTCCCCCGGGGCGGCCGGGGCGCCGATGGTCCGGCTCGAGCAGGTCACGAAGAGCTTCGGCGACCTCCTCGTTCTCGACCGCATCGACCTGACCGTGGACCAGGGCGATGTCCTCGTGGTCATCGGCCCCAGCGGCAGCGGCAAGAGCACGCTGCTGCGCTGCATCAACCTGCTCGAGCCGATCGACTCCGGCCGCATCTTCCTGGAGGGGCAGGAGATCACTGCGAAGCGGGTCGACGTCTCGGGCGTGAGGCAGCGGATCGGGATCGTCTTCCAGCAGTTCAATCTCTTCCCACATCTGCGGACGATCGACAACGTGACCCTCGCCGCGCGTCGCGTGAAGCGGACGCCTCGGCGGCAGGCTGAAGCGCGGGCACACGAGCTGCTTGCCCGTGTCGGCCTCGACGAGAAGGCCAAGCAGTATCCCCATCAGCTTTCGGGCGGGCAGCAGCAACGAGTCGCGATCGCGCGGGCACTGATGATGAACCCCCACGTGATGCTGTTCGACGAGGTCACGTCCGCGCTCGATCCCGAGCTCGTCGGCGAGGTTCTCGTCGTGATGCGTGACCTCGCGCAAGAATTTGGGATGACGATGCTGGTCGTCACCCACGAGATGCAGTTCGCCCGCGACGTCGGCGACCAGCTGATCTTCATGGACGAGGGTCGGATCGTCGAGCAAGGCAAACCGGAGGAGGTACTCGATCGTCCGAAGGAGGAGCGGACGCGTCGCTTCCTGCGCCGGACGCTGCAACTCGCGGATTCACTGGAGGAACTGACCATCGACGAAGGAGGGGCTGAATGAAGAGGCTGTTGATCGCAATCGGAGCGGCCGCGGTGCTCGGGGTGGCTATGGCTGCCCTGGCAGTGGCCGCGCCGTCAAGCGGAGAGAGAGCTGATACGGCGGCGACGGCGACGAAGCTGCCGCCGCTGCCGGCGGAGGTGCGTGCTCGTAAGCGATGGCTGATCGGCATCAAGTGCGACTTTCCGCCGTTCGGTTACATCAACCGGCAGAACAAGAACGCCGGCTACGACGTCGACGTTGCGCGCCGTTTTGCCGAGCTTGCCTTCGGCCGGCGGAACCGCGTGAGCTTCACCTGCGTGACGACGCCGAGCCGCATCCCGACCCTGCAACAGAAGCGGGTCGACATCATCATCTCGACCCTGACCTGGACGGCCTCGCGAGAGGAGGTCATCGACTACTCCTATCCGTACTTCAACGCGACGGGTCGGCTGCTCGTCCCGAGCACCACGAGCATTCAGCGGCTCCGCGATCTCGACGGAAAGAGGATCGCGACGACACGGGGATCGATCTACGACCGCTACGTGCGGAACTGCTTCAAATCCGCGAACCTGGTCGTCACGGACTCCCCGGTCGCGGCGCTCGAGAACCTGAGGCAGGGCCGCGTGGACACGTTCATGTTCGACGACACCTTCCTGCTCGGCATCGCCGCCAACGACCGGAGTCTCAAGATGACGACTCACAGGTTCCTCGCCGTCCCATACGGCATCGGGATTCGCAAGGGCGAGCCGGCCATGAAGCGCTGGGTCAACGCGGCCGTTCTCCAGATGAAGCGGAGGGACGAGTTCTGGGCGATCCTCAAGCGGAACTCGCCACGGAGCTTCTGGAACTTCTTCCGGACGAACGTCCCGCGGCCGAAGACCAAGGAGAGCTATCCGCGCGGCCGGGTGCCGGAGAACGAGTGCCCGAGATAGCACGCTGATTCGGGGGCGGGCGGCTTCGGCCGCCCGCCCGCCGCACCTTCGATGACCGTCCTCGCCAACTTCGACTGGTCGTACATCTGGGAGCACCGCGACGAGCTCCGCCACGGCCTGCGCCTCACGCTGGAGATCTCGGCGATCGGGATCGCGGGCGCCTTCGCGATCGGCCTGACTCTCGGCGCCGCCCGTGCGCACCGCATCCCGGTGATCAGCCAGCTCGCCGGGATCTACGTCGAGCTGATCCGCAATACCCCGATCCTCGTCCAGATCTTCCTGCTCTTCTTCGGGCTGCCGAGGCTCTCTGAGCACCTCAAGTTCGAGCCGTTCACCTACGCGTGGCTCGCCGTGATGATCTGGGGCGGCGCCTTCAACACCGAGAACTTCCGGGCCGGGTTCGAGGCGGTCCCGGCCCGGTACCACGAGGCGGCCCTCGCGCTCGGGTTCAGTCGGATTCGCGCGTTTCTGAACATCACGCTGCCGATCGGGTTCCGCATCTCGCTCCCATCCACGATCAACACGTACGTGTCGGTGATGAAAAACACCGCGCTGCTCACGGCGGTCGCGATCCCGGAGCTGACGAACACGGCCCTCGATCTGCTCTCGACCGACTTTCGCACGTGGGAGATGCTCTTCGTCCTGGCCGCCACCTACCTGGCGCTCGTCTGGGCGCTCTCAGGGCTGATCCGGCTGCTCGAGCGCCGCCTGGCCCTACCGGAGTCCACCTAGATGTTGGACCGCCTGCCCCATTGGGCCGAGCCCGTCGCCGACTACATCCTCCATACGGGCGTCAAGAACACGCTGATCATCGCGGGGACCTCGGTTTTCCTCAGCCTCGTCGTCGGGGTTCTGCTCGGCACGCTCCTGACGATCAAGTTCGTGCCGATCCGGGCCGCGATCCGTTCGTACATCGAGATCTGGCGTGGGCTGCCGATCATCGTCACGATCTTCATCCTCTTCTTCGGTCTACCGACGCTCGCGGACGAGCTGCACATCGAGGCGCTCCGGCTCAGCGAGATCAAGGCTGCGATCCTCGGCCTCTCGCTCTGGGGGAGCGCGCAGATCGCCGAGGCGACGCGGGGAGCGGTCCAGTCGATCCCGAGGGAACAGCACGAGGCCTCGGCCGCGCTCGGCTTCGGCTGGGTCGGCCGGCACGTGAACGTGATCCTGCCGCAGGCGCTGCGGCGCTTGCTCCCGCCCCTGGTCAGCCTGAGCGTGAACGTGATCCAGAACAGCACGCTTGCACAGATTCTCGGCGTGCCCGAGATCCTCGAGACGGCCGAACGCGGCACCGAGCGGCTTTCGATCCCGACCGTCGATCCTGTTACGCTCGAGGTCGAGGGAGGCGTCGACAACCACGCGTTCGAGATCTACGGCGCCGTTTTTGTCCTCTTCTTCCTGATCTCGTTCCCGCTGACGAGGCTCGCGGCATTCCTGGAACGACGTCTCGTCGTCTGATCCGGAGCCTCCGGGGCGCCGCCTCGTGGATCGACCGCGTCGGTCTGGCGATGCTCTTTCCGAGCGACGACCTCGTGCTGCCGTCGCTCTGGGAAGCCGTGGCAGGAAAGGCCGAGATCACGTGGTCGTCGAGAGACGACGAGGGGAAGTTCCTCGACTTCAGCCCGGAGTTCGGGCGCGTGTGGCGGTGGAAGGACGAACTGCCGGAGCGCCGGCTTGTCTGCGTCGGCAAGCACGTCCACGGACGGTCGGCGCTCGTCTCGCTCGAGCTGCTGCCGGCGCTCTACGCCGCGAGAGGTGAGCCGGACGAGCTGTCACCGCTGGAGCAGGAGGTGGTCGACTTCCTCGACCGGGAGGGGCCATGCAGTACCGCTGACCTTCCGGGCCTGATCGGACAGGAGCGCAAGCAGGTGGCGCGCACCGTCGACCGCCTGCAGCGGCGGCTCGTGCTGACCACTGCGGGGGCGCAGGAACGGCCTCAGGGCTGGCCGGCCGTGATAGTCGATCTTCTCCGTCGGCGCTACGCGGAGCAGCTCGCGCGCCTGCCCGAGCAGCCGGACGCGCTCGCGCGCCTGGCCGGGGTAGTTCTCGCATCCGCGCGCGAGGTTTCCGCCGCCGATCTCGCTGCGGTCGTCAGCTGCACGAGGAAGGAGGCGGGCGCCGCCCTCGACCGGATGGTCGACGAGCGTCGCGCGCGGCGCCGCGACAAAGAGGATTTCGTTCTCTATCTTCGGGCCCGTTGAGGCGCCGATCCCTCATTTGGCCGGCTCTGCCACCGCGGCGTGCTCCTGCGTCGGGACGTCACGGTTCCGGAGCACCGTCAGCGTGATTACCGCCCCGGCGAGCATGAAGGCAGCCGCGACCCAGAAGGCCCA
>DASQTZ010000118.1:0-25525 GCA_035641605.1 Gaiellaceae bacterium
GGGGCGATCCAGGTGCCGATCTTCTCGGGGTTCGCGGCCCCGGCCGTCGCACAGCGCCTGCAGGCGTCCGAGGCGAAGGTCGTGATCACGACGCGAACGTCGTCCCGCCGCGGTCGCGAGGTGCCGATGCTGGAGATCCTCCAGCAGGCGCGGACGGAAGCGCCGTCGGTCGAGCACGTCGTGGTGGCGCCGTGGGACGACGTCGTCGCGGACTGTCCTGGTGAGTTGCCGGCTGCGGAGCTCGACTCGGAGACGCCGTACCTCCTCACCTACACGTCGGGCACGACGGGGCGGCCGAAGGGCGTCGTTCACGTTCAGGGCGGCTTTCTCGTCTCGATCGCGCGCGAGGTTTGCTACCAGGCGGACGCGAAGCCGCACGACGTCATCCACTTCGCGACCGACATGGGCTGGATCATGGGTCCCTGGACGGTCGTCGGCGGTGGCGCCATGGGATCGACGCTCGTCTTCGCGGAAGGCGCGCCGGATTGGCCTGTCGATCGGTTGTGGAGCTTGATCGAGCGGGAGCGCGTCTCGATCCTTGGTCTGTCGCCGACACTCGTGCGGGCGCTGATCCCGCACGGGGAGCCGGAGGCGGATCTGTCCTCGTTGCGAGTGCTGGTGACGACCGGCGAGCCCTGGAATCCCGAGCCCTACCGCTGGCTTTCCGAGCGGGTCGGCGGCGGTCGCGTTCCGATCATCAACTGCTCGGGCGGAACGGAGGTCGGCGCGTGTTTCCTCTCGCCGACCCCTGCGATCCCGATCAAAGAGTGCTCGTTGGGTGGGCCGGCGCTCGGGATGGCGATGGACGTCGTCGACGGCGAGGGCCGGTCGCTCGTGGAGTCGGGCGAGGTCGGCGAGCTCGTCTGCCGCAAGCCGTTTCCGGGCATGACCCGTGGCTTCTGGCAGGAGCCGGAGCGGTATCTCGAGACGTACTGGCGCCGGTTTCCGGGCGTGTGGACACACGGAGATTGGGCGTCGGTCGACGAGGACGGCTACTGGTTCCTCCACGGGCGCTCCGACGACACGCTGAACATCGCCGGAAAGCGGATCGGGCCGGCGGAGCTAGAGTCGGCGGCGGTCGAGCATCCGGGTGTCCTGGAGTGCGCGGCGGTCGGAATCCCGCACGAGGTCAAGGGCGAGGTGGCCTGGCTGTTCTGCATCCCGGCGCCGGGTGTCGGGACTGGGGATGGACTGGCCGCCGAGGTCGGCGAGCTGGTGGCGACCGAGCTCGGCAAGGCTTTCCGCCCGGATAGGGTCGTGTTCGTGAGCGCTCTGCCGAAGACGCGCAGCGCGAAGATCATGCGGCGGGCGGTGCGGGCGAAGGTCCTCGGCGCCGACCTCGGGGATCTCTCGTCGCTCGAGAACCCCGAAGCACTGGACGAGATCGAGCAGGTCGGTGGCTGACGAGCTGGGCGGCGTTGCGCTCGTCACCGGCGGCGGGCGGGGGATCGGGGCCGGGATCGCGCGCGAGTTGGCCGCTGCCGGAATGAAGGTCGCGGTCTCGGCACGGACGCGTGAGCAGGTCGAGGAGGTGGCGCGCGAGATCGACGGGCTGGCGGTCGTGGCCGACGTCTCCTCGCCGGGAGACGCCGAGGCGATGGTCGCCGAGGTCGAGCGGGAGCTCGGGCCGGTCGCCCTGCTGGTGAACAACGCCGGCATCCCGGGTTGGAATGTCGAGCCTGCCTGGATGGCGCGCCCCCAGGACTGGTGGCGCGTGTTCGAGATCAACCTGCTCGGTGCGCTTCTCGTCAGTCGCGCCGTCATCCCGGGGATGATCGAGCGTGGCCGTGGGCGGATCGTGAACACGGGCAGCGGCTCGGCGTACCTGCCCGGGCAAAAGACGACCGCCTACGGCGCCAGCAAGGCGGCGCTCTACCGCTACGGCGAGGGCCTCGCGCTCCAGCTCGAGGAGTACGGCATTCCGGTGTTCACGATCAGCCCGGGCCTGGTGAAGACAGAGATGACCGAGCGCTTCGGCGACGACATGCCGTGGACGCCGCCGGAGCTCGCGCCGCAACTCGTGCGCGTCCTCGCCTCAGGTCGCGCGGACAAGCTCACCGGCCGCTACATCCACGCCGAGCACGACGACATCGAGGATCTGATCCGCCGCGCCGACGAGATCGTCGAGAACGACCTCAACGCGATCCGGCTCCAACGCTGAGCCCTGGCGGGACGATCCACGTCGCGCGGGCAGAGCCGAGCATCCTTCCGTCCTCGCCGAAGACCGCCGTGCCGGCGTAGAGCTTCCGTCCTTCCTCACCGAGCGGCCAACCGATCACGACACAGGGCTCGCCGGAGTGAGGGAGCTGCTCAACTCGCGCGGTCAGTCGACCGAGCACCGGGTTCCCTCTTTGGCCGAACTCGACGGCGTAGGCGCCGGGGCAGTCCAGCGCCGCCCAGACGAACTCTGACGAGATCACGTCCTGGCCGGGGGTCCAAGTCGCGGCCACGAGGCCGCGCCCCTCGACCGGCCCGGCGTAGATCCGCATCCCGTCCTCTCTCGCCCACCCGCAGACGAAGCACTCGGGAAAGACGCTGTCGCGATCGCCCTCGGGCAGCGCGGCGGCCGCAGCCTCCTCGAACGAGATCGGATCCGGGACGTCGAGCTCCAGCTCGGCCGGCGCAGCCTGGGCGACGAGCGCTTCGCCGTCACGCAACTCGACTCGCTCGTCGGTCACCACCTCGAGGGGTCGCTCGAGCGGTGGAGGCAACCTGAGCGTGACCTCGACCGGCTCGGGCAAGAACGATGCCAGCAGCCCGCACGTATAGCCGCCGTTTGCCGATGTCGTGGGACCGCGAAACTTCCGGTCGATGACCAGCTCCACGATCAGTAGACTATGTTTTCGCCTGTGAGGCGAAAACCATGAGGCTCGCACTCGCCCAGATCAACACGGTGGTCGGGGATCTCGACGGCAACCGCGAACGGATCGTCCGCCGCCTGCACGACGCCCGCGAGGCCGGCGCCGATCTTGTCCTGTTCCCCGAGCTCGCCGTCACCGGCTACCCGCCGGAGGACCTACTGTTCCGGCCGGAGTTCCTCCGGCAGGCGCAGCGCAGCCTCGACCGGATCGCCTCCGAGACGACCGACATCGCCGCGCTCGTCGGATTCCCCTGGCTCGAGCGGGACCTCTACAACGGCTGCGCTGTCTGCGCCGGCGGCGAGGTCAAGGCGATCTACCCGAAGCGCTTCCTTCCCAACTACGGCGTCTTCGACGAGGTGCGCTACTTCCAACCCGGACGCGAGCTCCTGCTGCTCAAGGTCGGTGAGGCGCTGGTCGGCCCGACGGTGTGCGAGGACATCTGGCAGCCGGGTCCGCCCGCAACCGACCTGGCGCTCGCCGGCGCCCACGTGATCGCGAACATCTCGGCGTCGCCGTTCCACGTCGGCAAGGGACTGGAGCGCGAGGAGATGCTGATCACGCGCGCACGCGACAACGCGTGCTGGGTGGTGCTCGTCAATGCCGTCGGGGGCCAGGACGAGCTGATCTTCGACGGCCACAGCGTCGTGATCGACGAGGAGGGCGAGGTCGTCGCCCGGGCGCCGAGCTTCGAAGAGGCGCTGCTCGTCGTCGACATCGACGCCTCGACGGCGATCGCGCGCCGCCTCGTCGACGCCCGCCGACGAGCGCTGGCGCGAGAACAAGAGATTCCTGACCCGCCGGTCGTCGATCTCGGCGACGAGCGGCCGCGGACGATTCCGGCGAAAGGCGTCGTCGCTGAGCCGCTCGATGATCTCGAACAGATGCGCCTCGCCCTGGAGCTCGGGCTCCGTGACTACGTGGACAAGAACGGCTTCGAGGAGATCGTCGTCGGCGTCTCGGGCGGGATCGACTCGGCTCTGACGCTCGCCCTCGCCGTCGAGGCGCTCGGACCGGAGCGCGTGCACGCCGTCTCGATGCCGTCGCGCTACTCGTCCGACGCGACGCGGCGTGACGCCAAGGCTCTTGCCGACAAGCTTGCCACGAGCTTCGCGGAGATTCCCATCGATCCGATCTTCGAAGGGTTCGAGCAGGCCTTGGCCTGGGTCTTCGAAGGCCGCGAGCCCGACATCACCGAGGAGAACCTCCAGGCTCGGATCCGCGGCACGCTCCTGATGGCGCTGTCGAACAAGTTCGGGTGGCTCGTGGTGGCGACCGGGAACAAGTCGGAGCTTTCCGTGGGCTACTCGACGCTCTACGGCGACATGGCCGGCGGCTTCGCGCTCCTGAAGGACGTCTTCAAGACAGACGTATTCCGGCTCGCCCGCCACCTCAATGACGAGGCCGGTCGCGAGCTGATCCCGCAGACAATCATCGAGCGTGCGCCGAGCGCGGAGCTCCGCGACAACCAGCTCGACGAGGACTCGCTCCCGCCGTACTCCGCGCTCGACAAGGTGCTCGAGGCTTACGTGGAAGAGGACCGGTCGCAGGAGGAGTTGCGGACGGACGGCTTCGATCCCGACGTCGTCGACCGCGCAATCGCCCTCATCGACCGGGCGGAGTACAAGCGCCGTCAGGCGCCGCCCGGCGTGAAGCTACGGCCGAAGGCGTTCGGGCGTGACCGCCGCACGCCCATCACCAACCGCTGGCGCGGTTGATGATCGGCCAGAAGACGGCCACGCCGGCAAAGCCGGCATGGCCTCCCAGCGGCATCGCAAGCGACGCCTCACGGATCGCTCGCGCGGCTAGCGACTTCCTACAGCAGCATGAGAACAGCCGCCCGCGAGAGGAGCACGTCGCGCTCGTCGGCGAGGTCAGCGGCGAACCGCTCGCTTAGGCGCTCGTAATCAGCAAACAGCGGATGCGTGCGGAGCCGCTCCTGCATCCGCTCGACGGTTTGCCGAAGCTCAGCTTGGCTCGGTTTCATCTCGCAACTTGCGGAACCAGCTAAGGCGCTCGGCGTACGGCACCGCCGCGTTCGCTGGCGATGTCGAAGGCAGTACGAAGAGCTGGGTCTCGCCGAGTCGTCGCACCTGCTGACCGAGCTTCGGACGATCTTTGAAGGCACCGCGGTAGGCCTCCTTGCCGACGAAGGCGATCCATTGCGGCCTCAGCTCGTCGGCGATACTCGCCAGCCGCTCTGCCGCGCCGACGAAGTCGCCGTGCCGCAAATCCCCGGACCCACGAGTCGTTCGGAACGCCGCGTTCGTCAGCCCGTAGCCGAACGCGGCCAGTTCACGCTGCTCCTCTGGCGCGAGCAAGCGGGGTGTGAAGCCCGCATCGTGGAGCAGCCGCCAGAAGTCGTTCCGCGGGTTGGCGAAGTGCGCACCCGCGGCCGCCGACCGCCGCCCCGGGTTGATGCCGGAGAAGACCACACGCAGGCCGGGCGCCAGGACATCCGGGACCGGACCTGAGGCGCCGACTTGGCGGCGCCGACCAGAAGAGGCCGTGCCGGCTTCGGCGGCGCGGCCGCTAAGCGGCTTCGGCGTCGAGCTCGGGGTCGCGGGCATCGAGACGCAACTCAAACAGGCGCCGGATGTCCTCGCCGCTCAACGTGCTCTCGAATCGCGGCCGAGCGAGCTCGAAGGCGACCAGATGAACGGTGTCGGCGAAGTCGCCGTAGCAGCGGGCGTAACACTCGGCTTCACTCAAAACCCGCAACCGCACGATGTGACCGTAAATTGCACACCGGACGGTGACCGTGCGCGCAAAACATTTCGAATACTGGGTCACCCTCAACGACGAAGGGGAGCTCTCGGCGGACGGCAAGCCGATCGACCTGCGCGAGGAGGTCAGCGCCGAGCATCTGCTGCTCGCGGCGCTCGCCCGTTGCTCCCTCTCGAGCGTCGCGTATTTCGCTCGTCAGAAGGGCGTCGAGGCGCACGGGTCCGCGTTCGCCTCCGGCACGGTCACGCGCCGCGACGAGGACGACCGCTACGGCTTCACGAACCTCGAGTGCCGCATGGAGGTCGAGCTCGAAAGCGAGCTGGCGGACGCCGACCTCAAACCGTTACTCGAGAGCGCCGAGTGGGGTTGCTTCGTCGGCGCTTCACTCCGGCCGGCGCCGCGCTACAAGTGGCGCGTCAACGGCCGGGATCTGTGAGCACGTCCCTCCTGGATGTCGAGGCGGTCCGGGCCCGCTTCTCCGCCCTGCAGCGCCCGTTCGCGTTCTTCGACGGGCCGGCGGGGACGCAGGTGCCGGACGAGGTGATCGCTGCGATCGCTGACTACCTGCGCCACTCGAACGCCAACAGGGGTGGCGCTTTCGAGACCAGCCGCCGCACCGACGAGCTGATCGGGGCGTCGCGGGCGGCGGCGGCCCGCTTCCTGGGCTGCGCACCCGCAGAGGCGATCTTCGGTCCGAGCATGACCAACCTCAACTTCAATCTCAGCCGGACCGTGGGTCGGGAGCTGCGTCCCGGCGACGAGATCGTCGTCACGCGGCTCGACCACGACGCGAACGTCGCGCCCTGGCTCGAGCTGGCGGACGATCTCGGACTCGTCGTCCGGGTCGCGGATATCGACCTCTCCGACCTGGAGGCGCAGCTCTCGGAGCGAACGCGCGTTGTCGCCTTCCCCTGGGCTTCGAACGCCCTCGGCACGCTCGTCGACGCCGAGCGGATCTGCCGCGCCGCTCACGATGCGGGCGCGCTGGCCTGGGTCGACGCCGTTCACTACGCGCCGCACGGGCCGATCGACGTGAAAGCGGTCGGCGCCGACGTCCTCCTCTGCTCGCCGTACAAGTTCTACGGGCCGCACCTGGGGGTCGCGTTCGTCCGGCAGGAGCTGCTCGAGCGCTGGAGTCCGTACAAGGTGCGGCCGGCGCCCGGCTACGAAACCGGAACGATGCAGCACGAGCTCCTCGCCGGGTTCGTCGCCGCGGTCGAGTACCTCGAGTCGCTCGGCTGGGATGTGATGATGGCGCACGAGCGAGAGCTCGGACAGCGATTCCTGGACGGGCTGCCGGCGAATGTCCGGCTCTACGGATTGCCGACGATGGAAGGTCGCGTTTCGACCTTCGCGCTCACCGTGAAGGGGAAGCGTCCCGAGGAGGCGGCCGGCGACCTCGGCCGACGGGGCATCTTCGTCTGGCACGGCGACTACTACGCCGTCGAGGTGATGCGGCGCCTCGGCCTCGAGGACGGCGCTGTCCGAGTCGGGATCGTCCACTACAACACCGTTGGAGAGGTCGATCGGCTCTTGGAGGAACTCTCGGTCTTTTGAGGAGGATCGGTTTGGCGACGCTCGGTCTTGTGAGGAGGATCGTGTTGGCGACGGCTCGCGATGGTCCCCCTCAGCGCCGAGATCGGCGTTCGTCCGAAGATCTGGCCTGGTGAGCACGGCACCCGCTACTGGCGGGAGCACGTGGACAAGTACCTAAGGTTCTACGCTGACGTTCTGGCGCGCTGCTAGAGCGCTTTAGAGACCGACGGCCACCACTCGCTCGGGCGCCGAGTCGCGGCGCTCGCGCGCGAGTAGCTCCTGGCCGCCGACTCGTCGACCGAGAGGGTCACCGGTCCGTGGGCGATGACTCCGGGCTCGGCCCGCTCGCGGATGAGATCGGCGAAGAAGCCGTCGACGAGCCATTCGCGTCCGGGGGCGACCGCGGCCCGGGCGCTGATCCGCACGAGCGTCTCGCTGAGCTCGTCCACCCGATCGATCTGCGGCCGGCGGATGAAGGTCGTCGGGCCCTCGGGAAGGATCCCGACAACGGACTCGATCATCTCCATTCCGCGCTCGCGGTCGGTGACGAAGACCTCGAGCTGGAGCTCCTTGACGCCGCCCGGCAGTACCCGGACCGAAGGGATCTGAGAGTTGTGAATGTGGATGACCTCGCCGTCGAGTGTGCGCAGCCTCGTATGGCGCAGCGAGAAGTCCTCGACGATTCCCTGGAGCTCGTGCATCGGGATCTGGATCGTGTCGCCGACCGAGTACCAGCGCTCGATGAACATCGCCAGCCCCGCGATGATGTCCATCAACACGCGCTGGACCGCGAAGCCGACGAGGATCAGCAGGAACGAGGCGCCGGCCAGCGCGGTCAGCCGGTCGACGCCGCCGATCACCTGTCCGGCGGAAAGCACCGCCGCGGTGACGAACCCGAGGTAGGTGATTGCAGCGCGGATGATCGACACCTGGGTCTCGCGGCGCTTCAGCCGCCTCATCCTCCCCGCCTGTGTCAGGTCGGTCTCGGCGACTCGGCGGTCGTTCCAGACCAGCACCTTGAGAGCCACCCACGCGCTGGCGCGCGCGAGCACCCAGGCGGCGGCGAAGAACAGAAGGATGACGAGTGGGTCGAACATGAAAGTCACAGGCAAGCTATCGGCGCGACCCCGCGTCAGAGAAGCTCTTTCAAACAATCTTTACGAGCGTTCACCGGACCGTGAAACTCTTCGTTCTCGGCGGCACCCAATTCCTCGGACGAGCGGTCGTCGAGTCGGCGCTCGAGCGCGGTCACGAGGTCACGCTCTTCAACCGCGGCCGGACGAACCCGGACCTTTTCCCGGAGGCCGAGAAGCTGCGCGGCGATCGCGCCCTGGATCCGATTCCCGACGGCGACTGGACCGCCGTCATCGACACCTCGGGTTATGTCCCGGCCGTCGTTCGGCGCTCAGCCGAGGCGTTGCAGAACTCAGTCGAGCGCTATCTGTTCGTCTCGAGCGTCTCGGTATATGCCGGCTTCAGCGAAGGGCCAACTGAAGATTCCGAGCGCGCGCGCCTCGCGAAGGGCCAGCCGGACGACGAACTGCTCTCGAGCTACGAGAACTACGGCGGGCTGAAGGCGCTCTGCGAGGACGTAGTCACCGACGTCTACGGCGAGCGGGCCATAATCGTCCGTCCCGGACTGATCGTCGGCCCACACGACCCGACCGGACGATTCACGTACTGGCCCCATCGGATCGCCTGCGGCGGCGAGTTCATCGTTCCGGGGCGACCGGAAGAGCAAGTGCAGTTCGTTGACGCGCGCGACCTCGGCGCGTGGATGGTCGGCCTCTGCGAGCGGCACGAGACGGGCACGTTCAACGCGACGCACCCGGGTCTCCGCTGGGCCGAGCTCGTCGAGTCCTGCGTCCGCGTTACGGGCTCCGACGGGCAACCGGTCTGGATCGACGGCGATTGGCTGGCCGAGCAGGGCGTCGGCCAGTGGATGGATCTGCCGCTGTGGCTCCACAATCCTGAGTCCGTCGGGATGATGCACGCAGACGTGTCACGAGCCCTCGCAGCCGAACTGACGTTCCGCCCGCTGGACGACACCATCCAGGGAACGCTCGAACTCGCCGAGACGACCGACGACGCGGGCTTGAAGCCGGAGCGGGAGCGTGAGCTGATTGAGACATGGCGCCGAAGCTGACCGCAGTCGCCCTTGCCGCGCTCGCGTTTGCCGCGCCAGCCGCCGCCCAGACGCCGATCATCGACCTCGCGGCCAATTCAGCCCGCGGTAGATCTGTCTACGTGCATCCGGACGCCAGGCTGCTGACGCCGGCCGAGGCTCGGCGCCTCGAGCGCGAGATCGAGCAGCAGGCGCAGGGACCGCTCTACATCGCCATCCTGCCACCCGCGGCACGAGACGAGGTCGACGGGACGGCGACGGGCGTCGTGGTCGAACTGAACCGCCGGATCATCACGACCAATGCGCCGGCCGTGCACGCGGTCGTCGTCGGGAACCAGTTCAGGGCCGTCAACAGGGACATCCCGGCGGGGGACTTGGCGACCGCGGCGTTCCAGGCCCACCGCGACGAAGGCGTCGCCGCGGTGCTCTCGGACTTCGTTCGGCGCGTCGGCGAGTCGCGCCGGGCCCAGGCGGAGCCGGTTGCAACCGAAGACGAATCCGGCGGCGGCTTTCCCTACTGGTTGCTTGTCGTCGGCGGCGGAATTGCTGCCCTGCTCGGAATCCGCGCCGCCCGCCGCCGGCAACAACGCGAACGCGAGCTCGCCGAGGTCAAGGCGATGGCGAAGGAAGACCTGGTGGCGCTCGCGGACGACGTCACCGAGCTCGACGTCGCGGTCGAGCGACATCCGCCGGCGAAAGACGCCTACACAAAAGCGATCGAGGCCTACCAGAGGGCCGACGATGCCTTCGACCGCGCCCGCTCGCCCGGCGACATCTCGCGTGTGACCTCCGCGCTCGCCGAGAGCCGGTTCGAGATGGAGGCCGCCAAGGCGTTGCTCGCCGGCAGGCCTGTCCCCGAGCGCAGACCGCCGTGCTTCTTCGATCCGCGCCACGGTCCGTCCGTTCGCGACGTCTCCTGGGAATCGCCCTACGGAGGCTGGACGCTCGTTCCGGCCTGCGCCGCCGACGCGACCCGAATCGAGACGGGTGAAGAGCCGGAGACGCGCCAGGTGCTGGTGGACGGGCAGCGCCGTCCGTTCTGGGACGCGCCGAGCCACTACCAGCCCTGGGCCCTTGGGTTCTTTGGTGCTGCAACGGGTGGCCTGTTGCTCGGCTCGGCGTTCTCTCCGGACGCGGCCGAGGCCGCCCCGATCGACTCCGGCGGCGGCGATTTCGGCGGCGGCGGCGATTTCGGCGGGGGCGGAGATTTCGGCGGTGGCGGCGACTTCTAAGGACTACTCCGCGACGCCGCTGTCGCAGAAGCTCGGCGCGAAGCCCGGCGTGGACGTCCTCGTCTTTTTCACGACGAGTCGGCGCGAGCTCGAGCGCCGCTTCGCCAAGCTACGCCGGACGATGGGCCCGGCGGACGGGCTCTGGGTCGCCTGGCCGAAGAAGGCGTCGAAGATCGAGACCGATCTCGATTTCCAGACCGTACAGCGGGTCGGTCTCGACGCCGGGCTCGTCGACAACAAGAGCGCCGCAATCGACGAGCGCTGGCAGGCGCTGCGCTTTGTGATCCGCGTCGAGGACCGCTAGTCGTACGCAGCTCGGGCGCGCTTCCAGCGCTCGTCGTCGGTGCGGATGGGATCGGGGTCGACGCCGCGCGCCTCGGCGGCGGCGAGCATCAGCAGCTGGAAGAACACGATGTCGACGGCCGGATGGACCGTCGGTACGAGCGTCGTCTCACAGCCGAGGACCTCGAGCGCGCGAACTGCGTCGGCCGAGCGCCGGCCGTCGAGCACATATGCCCGAACCGTCTCGTCGATCGCGGCCAGGTGGCCGTGGAGGAGCTGCTCGGTGTGGTGCGCCTCCGCGGGCAGGTGTGCGCCCTCCCGCAGCTTCAGCACGCCTTCCTCGGCCGTCGGCCAGGCGGCGCCCGCGCCGGCGACGAGCACGCGACCCGGCGGCGGCTCGCCGACGTCCTGCTCTAGGGCCGCGGCTACTGCGTCCGGCAGCCACGCGATGTCCTCGCCGCCAAGAGCCGCGATCGCCGCGACCGCCGCCGTGTAGCTTGCCGTGTGGCACCAGCTCTGCTCGATCTCCGGGGTGACGACGAGGACGTGGTCGCACTCGGCCGCCAGCGGGCTCTCGGGCGCGCCCGTGATCAGCCAGGTCGGTCCACGCCAGGCGCGAACGGCTTCCAGCGTGATCCGCGTCGTGCCCTCGTGGCTGATCGCCACGAGCAGGTCCGCCTCACGTTCCGGCTGGATCATGAGGTCGAGCGCCTGCACGGCGTCGCCGCCCGTCTGGGCTGCATGGAACGAGGTCCCGCAACCGGTGAACAGCAGCCTGCCGTTCGGGAATTGCTCTTCGGTCGGCACGCGCCGCAGCCAATCCGGCTGCGCCGCCATCGCCGCTTTTGTCTTCTCGCCGGCCATCGAGGGCTCTATACCATCCGGCCGGTGGACGGCTTCGACTTCGTGCATCGCGAATCGGTACGTTTTCGCGACCTCGACGGCATGGGCCATGTCAACCACGCCGTGTTTCTCACCTATATGGAGTCGGCGCGGCTCGCGTACTTCAGGTCGCTCGGGCTGGGCCAGAACCCGCTCGAGGGACTGATCCTCGCCCGCGCCGAGGTCGACTTCCGTTCGCCGATCGAGCTCGGGGAGCAGGTCGAGGTCGGTAACCGCGTTGAGCGGATCGGGACGAAGAGCTTCGTCCTCGAGCAGGAGGTGCACGTCGACGGCCGGCTCGCCGCGGAGGGCAAGTTCGTGCTCGTCGCCTACGACTACACGACCGGCCGCTCGAAGGAGCTCTCGTCCGACTGGCGCGAGCGGCTGGAGGGCGTTCCCGTATGAGCGTCTTCGAGCGCCAGACCCTCTCGAACGGCGTGAGGCTCCTGTCTGCGCCGATGCCGCAGGTGCAGTCGGTCGCCTGCTTCATCATGCTCGCCGCCGGCTCGCGCTACGAGACGCCGGAGACGAGCGGGATCGCGCACTTCGCCGAGCACATGTTCTTCAAGGGCACCGAGCGACGACCGACCGCGCAGCAGATCGGCCACGAGCTCGACCGAATCGGCGCGGAGTTCAACGCGTTCACGGGCAAGGAGTACACCGGGTACTACGTCAAGTGTGCGGCCGAGCACCGGCAGCACGCGTTCGACGTCCTCGTCGACATGCTGCGGCACTCCAAGTTCGACCCGGAGGAAATCGAGCGCGAGAAGGGCGTGATCGTCGAGGAGATGAACATGTACTTCGACACGCCGCGCGACTACATCGCCGGCGTCTACCACGAGCTGCTCTGGAACGACCAGCCGCTCGGCTGGGACATCATCGGGCGCAAGGAGACCGTGCGGGCGGCGACGCGCGAGACGTTCCTCGAGTACATCGAGAAGTGGTACCGCGCGCCGCGCATGGTCGTCGGCATCGCCGGCAATTTCTCCGAGGATGTGCGCGACGAGCTCGAGGCGCTCCTCGGCAAGGTGGAGACCGGCGATCCGGGCGGGCCGTCGCCGCTCGAGCCGGTGAACGGTTCCGGGCCGCGCGTCAAGTTGCACACCAAGCAGTCCGACCAGGCGCACATCTGCATGGGCGTCCCCAGTTATCCGCTCGAGCATCCCGACCGCTATGCCCTCCAGCTGGTCGGAACGGTCCTGGGAACAGGCATGTCGTCGCGCCTCTTCACGGAGGTGCGAGAGCGCCGCGGTCTCGCCTACTACGTCTTCGCGACGAACCATTCCTACAGCGATGCGGGAACCCTCTACGCGCAGGGCGGTGTAGACATCAACCGGATCGACGACGCCGTCGAGACGATCGCCCGAGAGCTGAGGAAGATCGCCGAGGAGCCAGTCCCCGAGGACGAGCTCGAGAAGGCCAAGAATGTTGCAAAGGGCCGCTTCGTCCTTCAGACGGAGAGCCCGCACGGGATGATCATGTTCGGCCTGCGCCGCGAGGTGCTCGAGAATCGGGCCGCGGAGCCGGAAGAGATCCTGCGCGAGATCGACAAGGTGACCGTGGCGGACGTGCAGCGCGTCGCGGCCGACGTCGTCGGCGGCAACGGGCTGAATCTCGCGCTGATCGGCCCCTTCGACGACGCCGAGCGCTTCGAGAAGCTCCTCGCCGGTTAGCTGTCTTCAGCCGGCGTACGGGGGTCCGGTCATGTACTTGAAGCCGCTGTCGACGGCGAGGGTGGCGACGACCGCGTCCGGACCGAGGTCCTCCGCCAGTCGCCGCGCGCCCACGACGTTCGCACCCGTCGAGATGCCGGCGAAGATGCCCTCTTCCTCTGCCAGCCGACGGGTCATCTCCAACGCGTCCGCGTCGCTGATCGTCCAGACGTCGTCCACGCGCTCTGGATCCCAGTGCGGCGGGACGATCCCCGTCCAGCCCTGCATCGCAAACGACCCGCGCGGGCCGCCGCTGATCGCGGCTGAACCCGCCGGTTCCAAGCCTACGACGCGGAGGTCGTCGTTCGCCGACCTCAGCGCCTCGGAGACGCCCATCAACGACCCCGCGGTGCCGATCCCATGGCAGAACGCCGTCACCCGTCCCTCCGTCTGCTCCCAGATCTCGCGTCCCAACGTGTCCCGATGGCCTGGAACGACGTATGGGTTGTTGAATTGGTCGGTGGCATACGTGCCGGGCTCGCCGGCGAGCTCGCCGGCCCGCTCGACCATGTTCTCGATGTCCTGCGCCGTGACTCGCCCGCGCTCCACGACTGCAGGGATCACCTCGAGCTCGGCGCCGAGCGCCCGCATCAGCTGCATGCGCTCTTCGCTGAAACACTCGGAAATCACGATCTTGGCGACATAGCCCTTCGCCCGGCAGACGAGTGCGAGGGCCGGGCCGGTGCTACCGCCCGTGTACTCGACGACGGTCGTGCCGGGTCCGATCAGCCCGTCCTGCTCTGCGCCCTCGATCATCGCGAGCGCCATCCGGTCCTTCATCGAGCCGGTCGGATTGAGGTACTCGAGCTTCACCCACAGCTCCGCGCCGCCCTGCGGTGCAAGCCGGTGAAGACGGACGAGCGGTGTGTTTCCGATCGTCTCGAGGACGGTCATCAGAGCGTCGCCAGCGCCTCTTCCAGGTGCTCGCGATCTTCGGGGTCGGCGATCCGCTCGCCGAGCTCGTGGGCTTTCTGCCTGCACTGAGCCGACTCGTCGCCGTTACCGGCCACCGCATGGGCACGCGCAAGCGCTTCGTAGGCAAACGGCAAGTCCCACTCCTCCAAATTCTCCCGGTGTTCCTCGCAGATCTCACGGCAGCGCTCCGCGTGATGCAGGGCGGGTTCGGCCCGGCCGAGCACGGCGTAGACACGGGACACCTGCCACTCGCTTCGTACACGGTTCTTCGGCTCGCCCTCCGGCGCCTCGCTCCAGTGATAGGCGGACGCGTGTGCCGCGTGGAGCATCCGTTCGTCGTCCTCGCGCGACTCCATCAGGCGCCAGACTGAGTTGAACAACTCGACGCCCAGGCGCCGGTGATTCACTCGTCGCCCGTGCCCGTGGCGCCGCGGTCGCGAATTTCCTCGACCACCGTCGGATCCGCGAGCGTCGTCGTGTCGCCGAGCGGCCGTTTCTCGGCGACGTCTCGGAGCAGCCGGCGCATGATCTTGCCGCTGCGAGTCTTCGGCAGCTCCGGCGTGAAGACGATGTTGGCCGGCTTGGCGATCGGCCCGATCTTCTTGCCGACGTGGTCGCGAAGCTCCACGAGCCGATCCGGCGTCCCCTCCTCGCCGCCCTTCAGCGTGACGAACGCGACGATCGCCTGGCCGGTCTGGGAATCCATGCGCCCGCAGACAGCCGCCTCGGCCACCGACGGATGATCCACGAGAGCGCTCTCGACCTCGATCGTCGAGATCCGGTGGCCCGAGACGTTCATCACGTCGTCCACACGTCCGAGCAGCCAGAAGTCGCCGTCCTCGTCGATCCGGGCGCCGTCGCCGGCGAAGTAGACGCCGGGGTACTTCGACCAGTAGGTCTCGACGTAGCGGTCGTGATCCTTGTAGATCCCGCGGAGCATCGCCGGCCAGGGCTTCCGCAGCACGAGGTAGCCGCCGCCGCCGGGGCCGACCTCGTTCCCTTGCTCGTCGAAGACAGCAGCGTCGACGCCCGGGAACGGCTTCGTCGCCGAGCCGGGCTTGAGCGTCGTCAGGCCGGGCAGGGGCGTGATCAGGATCATCCCCGTCTCGGTCTGCCACCAGGTGTCCACGACGGGCACCCGGTCGCCGCCGATGTGCTCCCGGTACCAGACCCAGGCCTCCGGGTTGATCGGCTCGCCGACGGTGCCGAGCAGTCGAATCGACGAGAGATCGTGCTTGGCGGCGTGCTCTGGGCCCCACTTCATGTGGCTGCGGATCGCCGTCGGCGCCGTGTAGAGGATGTCGACCTTGTACCGATCGATGATCGCCCACCAGCGATCCTTGTCCGGGTAGTCGGGCGTCCCCTCGTACATCACTCCGGTCGTGCCGTTGGCGAGCGGGCCGTAGACGATGTAGCTGTGCCCGGTAACCCAACCGACATCGGCCGCGCACCAGTACACGGAATCGGGCTTGACGTCGAAGATGAAGTGGTGCGTCGCCGCGACGCCGACGAGATAGCCGGCCGTGGTGTGCGCGATGCCCTTCGGCTTCGCCGTCGTTCCGCTGGTGTAGAGCAGGTAGAGCAGATCCTCCGAGTCCATCGGCTCGGGCGGGCAGGAGTGGGGATCCTCGGACTGAGTCTCGACGAGGTCGTGCCACCACAGGTCACGCCCGTCTTGCATAGGGACGTCGCCCCCGGTCCGCCGCAGGACGATGCACTGCCGCACGGTCGGTGACGATTCAAGCGCCTCGTCGGCGTTTCGCTTGAGCGGAACAGTCGTGCCGCGCCGCCAGGCCTCGTCCTGTGTGATCAGCAGCTCGCACTCCATGTCGTGCAGGCGGCCGGAGAGCGACTCCGCGGAGAACCCGCCGAACACGACGGTGTGTGGCGCCCCCAGCCGAGCGCAGGCCAGCATCGCAATCGGCAGCTCGGGAATCATTCCCATGTAGATCCCGACGGGCGTCCCCTTCCTCACGCCGAGCTCTCTCAGCGCGTTGGCAAAGCGGACGACCTCGCTCTGGAGGTCGGCGAACGTGAGCTCGCGCCGGTCGTCCTCGGGCTCGCCTTCCCAGTAGTAGGCAACCTTGCCGCCCCTGCCGGCCTCGACGTGGCGGTCGACGCAGTTGAAGCAGACGTTGAGCTTGCCGCCGACGTACCACTTGGCGTAGGGAGGCTCCCACTCGAGCAGCGTCGTCCACGGCTCGAACCAGGTGACGCGCTCGGCTTCCTTCGCCCAGAGCTCCTCGAAGTCGAGCTCGTAGAGATCCTGCTGTGCGTTCGCCTGGGCCGCGAAATCCGGCGGCGGCGGGTAGCGCCGCTCCTCGAGGAACATCGTCTCGATCGCAGCCGGCTGCGTCTCAGTCACGGCGTGAGATCGTAAGGAAAGTCGGTGAGGTTCTCGGCGCCGTCGTCGGTGACGAGGACGAGATCCTCGAGCCGCACGCCGCCGAAGCCTTCGCGGTAGAGCCCCGGCTCGAGCGTGATCACGTCGCCCGCGACCAGCCGGCTCGGATCGCGCGAGAGCCACGGCGGCTCGTGAACCTCGAGCCCGACGCCGTGGCCAAGTCCATGGAAGAACCCGCTCGAGAGCACCTCGCCCGGCTCCTTCGACAGCTGGGTGGGGTAGCCGGCCTCGTGGAAGAGTTCGCAGACGAGCCCGTAGACCTCGCGGCCCTCGGCTCCGGCCTTCACCGCATCCAGCGACCGCTTCAGCGCCTCGTGAACGAGCCGGTGGTACTCCGCGAGCTCCTCTGGAACCTCGCCGACGACGAATGTCCGCGTCATGTCCGCGTAGCAACCGGTCTCCCGGTCACGCGGGAAGAGGTCGATCACGAGGGGCTCGCCGGGCGCGATCGGCCCGGAGCCCATGTCGTGGCCTGAAGCGGCCTGCCCTCCGTGGGCGACGATCATCTCGTCGGAGACGAGGTCGTGCTCGTTGAAGACCTCGATGATGCGAGCCTTGATCCGCTCGGACGTCAGCGGCTCGCCGTCGAGCGTCAGCGTGCCGTTGGCCGGCACGGCGGCCCGGAGGAGCTCGCGGGCCGCGGCCATCGCCGCCTCGGTGCCGCGCTGGGCCTTGCGGATGCCGTCGAGCTCGGTCGCGTTCTTGACTCGGCGGCGCTCGGAGAAGAACTCTCTGTCGGGCTTCAGCTCGATGCCCTTGGCGCGCAGCCGGTCGGCAAGCCCCAACGGAAAAGTCGATGGAACGACCGCGACCTTGACGCCAAGCTGCTCGACCGCAGTCTCGAGCGTCCGCGTCACGACCTCGTGCCTCGGGAGACCCTGCGCCAATAGTTCGTCGTAGCCGAACTCCTCGAAGGGATGGGCCTGGATGCCTACCGGCTCGAGTCTCGAGACCTCGAACGACGTGACGACGGCGTGCCGCTCGCCGTTGCGCTCGAGGTAGAGGAAGGGGTCCGGAACCGGAACCGGCACCTCGTGGCGCATCGCCGCGTCGTGCATCGAGTCGGCGAAGATCAGGACGTCACTCATGGCGCCGATCCTATCGACGCGCTCCGCCTCCCTAGAAATCGAGCGGTTCGAGTCGTAGATTCGTAGCGAGGAACACTGCGGAAGGGAGATTTCATGAAGGGTTTCATTCGAGTCCTCCTCGGCGTGGGCGTGGTCGGCGCGGCGGCAGTGGCGCTGACCGCCGTTGCCGGGGCCGGTTCACCGTCGGTGAACGCCGAGCTGGCCAAGGCTCGGGCCGCGACGGCGAAGTACCACTCGTTCGCGCGTGCAGAGGCGGACGGCTACACCGTCGTCGGCGAGCCGTGTGTGGCATCGCCGGCCGGGACGATGGGCATTCATGCCATCAACCCACCGCTCCTAGCTGATGACGCTATTGATCCGTTGCGCCCCGAGATCCTCCTGTACGTCCGGGGCGAGAACGGCGAGCTTCGCCTCATCGGCCTCGAATACTGGAAGGCGGACGCAGACCAGAACCTCAGTACGACGGGCGACCGACCGTCGTTGTTCGGCGTCCCCTTCGATGGGCCGATGGAGGGCCACAACCCGTTCATGCCGCGGCACTACGACCTGCACGTCTGGATCTGGGCGCACAACCCGAGCGGCATGTTCTCGCAGTGGAACCCGAGGCTTCACTGTTGATCCGGTAGGCGACGGGGCGGCCGTCCGGCCGCCCCGCGCCGCATAGACTGATTCTTCGTGGACGAGCCGCTTTCGCGCGCCCAGCAACTGCTTGCGAGCTACGACGACGAACTCAGGCGCCTGCTGCCTGAAGGCGCCGAGATCTTCGATGCCCACGTCCACCTCGGCAACGACATCGACGGCTTCAGCGGCCAATACGAGGAGCTCGAGCGGGTCATGGACACCTACAGCGTTTCACGGGCGTTCATGTTCTGCATGGACGAGCCCGACCGGGAGCCGGCGTTCCGGGCGCCGAACGACCGGACGCTGGAGTCCGCGGAGCGCTCCGGTGGACGATTGATCCCATTCGTCCGGCTCGACATGAACGCGTCGCCCATCGAGGAGGCGATCCGCTGCCTCGACCGCGGGGCCCGGGGGATCAAGCTGCACCCGCGGGCGCAGCGCTTTCTCCTGAACGACGAGCGGCTGGCACCGGTGTTCGCGCTGGCCGCCGAGCGCCGAGTGCCGATCCTGATCCACGGCGGACGCGGGCTCCCGCCGATCGCCGACGACCTCTCGCGACTCGTCCACGAGTACCCGGACGCCCAGCTGATCATCGCGCACGCCGGGATCGCGGACCTGGCGGCGCTCGCCGGGCGACTGGCCGGGCGGAAGGGCGTCTTCTTCGACACCTCTGTCTGGAGCCCGGTCGATCTCCTCGACTTCTTTCACCAGGTGCCGCCGGAGCAGATCCTCTACGCCTCCGACTACCCGTACGGGCGCCAGCCGCAGTCGCTCCTGATCGGGCTCCGGACGGCGCTCACCGCGGGCCTGGACGAGAAGCAGCTCCGCGACATGCTTGCCGGCAACGCCAACCGAATCGCAGCGGGAGAGGAGCCGCTCGAGCCCTCGACGCCCAGCGGAACGGACGAATTCTCGCAGTCGATGGCGCTGGCGCGGATCCACCAGTACCTCTCGATGGCGACGCCGCTCCTTTGGACGCGCCAGCAGGACACGATCGGCGTGCTCGGGCTGGCGCTGAACGCTTGCTACGAGCGCGACGGGTATCCGCAGGAGCTCGAGCAGATCCGCCAGCTCCTCGCCACCGCACAGGATCTCTGGCGAACTCTTCCGGAGATCGAAGACGAGGGCGAGCGGCGGGCGATGAGCCGCGCGACCTTCGCGCTCGTCCATCTCGCGGACATCATCGCGGTGACGCCCGGTGCTTGAGCTCTCTGTCAACGGACAGCGACACGCGCTCGACGCGCCGGCGGACACGTCGCTCGCCGAGGCCCTGCGCGACGAGCTCGGCTTGACCGGCACGAAGATCGCCTGCAACGAGGGGCATTGCGGCGCCTGCACCGTCCAGCTCGATGGAATCCCGGTCCTCTCCTGCCTGACGCTCGTCCACACGGTCCGCGAGCGCGAGGTGACGACGATCGAAGGGCTCCGGGACCACCCACTGATCGAGGCTTTCGTCCGCGCCGACGCGACGCAGTGCGGTTTCTGCACGCCGGGCCAGATCGTGTCCGCCGCAGCGCTCGTCGCCGCCAATCCCTCGCCGAGCAGCGAGGAGATCCGCCATGGGATGGCCGGGAACATCTGCCGCTGCGGCACCTATCCCAAGATCGAGGAGGCGATCGCCTCGTGGCGGGACTGACTGTTCGAGCCACGTCCGGTGCCTGGCACCGGCCGTGGCCAGAGGAGACGGTGTGGCGCGGCTGATCCGAACCGAGAAGGAGGTCGAGGGCCGCTACACCGAGCAGTGGATCGTCGTCGAGGAGGACACGCTCAAGCAGTGGCCCGAAGGTCCGCTCGAGACCGTCGGCCGGCCCGCGCAGCGGCTCGACGGGCTCCAGCGGGCCCGCGGGGAGGCGCGGTACACCGCGGACATCCAGCTCCCCGCAATGCTGCACGCGGCCGTTCTGCGGAGCCCTCACGCGCACGCGCGTGTGAAGGGTCTCGACCTCGAGCCCGCGCGCAACGTTCCCGGCGTCCGGGCGGTGCTCGGCCCGCTCACCGAAGAGATCGGCTACCACGGCCAAGCCGTGGCCGCGGTGGCGGCCGAGACGCTCGAGGAGGCACGTGCCGCCGCCGCACAGATCCGGGTCGAGTGGGACGTGCTGGAGCCACGGCTCGATCCCGACGAGGCGGTCGTGCTCACGGAGCTCATCGGGCGGCGGACTGAGGAACGAGGCGACGTCGAGCGCGGCTTCGCCGAGGCCGACGTCATCGTCGAGGCCGAGTACCGCACGCAGACCGTCCTCCACAACTCGATGGAGACCCATCAGGCGGTCTGTGAGTGGGAAGCCGGCGATCGCCTGACGGTCTACATCTCCACGCAGTACATCTGGGGCGTCCGGGAGGACGTCGCGGACCATTACGGGCTACCACCGGATCACGTCCGCGTCGTCTGCCGCTTCATGGGCGGCGGCTTCGGCTCCAAGAACGGGCCCGGCGACTACACCTTCATCGCCGCCGATCTCGCCCGCGAGACCGGTCGCCCGGTCAAGTGTGCCCTCACCCGCCGTGCCGAGAACCTCGACTCCGGCAACCGCAACGCCACGATCCAACGCCTGCGCGCAGGCGCGCGCTCGGACGGAACGCTGACCGCGCTCGAAGGCGAGTTCGTCAATGCCACTGGGTGGGACGGCTGGCTTTCGTCCACCGGCGGGCCGATGGAGATGCTCTACGGCTGCGAGAACGTGAGCATCGCGGAGTACGGCGCGAAGCTCACCACGGGCCCCATGAAGGCTTTCCGGGCCCCCGGCTTCGTCGAAGGCACGTTCGGGCTCGAGTGTCTGATCGACGAGCTCGCCGCGAAGCTCGGCCTCGACCCGCTCGAGTTCCGTCGGCGCAACCACTCGGACCACGACGCCGTCGACGGGCGTCCGTTCTCGTCCAAGAACCTGCTCGAGTGCTACCGCCGCGCACAACCGCACTGGGATCGGCGGGAGGAGGTTCGCGCCCGCTCCGAGGGGCCTTGGCAGCGCGGTGTCGGGATGGCGAGCCAGATCTGGTACGGCGGCGGCGGCCCCCCGTCGTACGCGTGGGTCCGGATCGGAGCCGATGCTCGGGCGGTGGTGATCACGGCGATGCAGGACATCGGCACCGGCACGGCGACGGCGATGGCCCAGATCGCCGCCGAGGAGCTCGGCCTGCCGGTCGAGAGTCTCGACGTCTCGCTCGGCGACTCGGCACGCGGGCCGTATGCGACGATCTCGGCAGGCTCGTCGACCGTCCCGTCGCTGGGGCCCGCCGTGCGCGCGGCGGCGGCCGACGCGGCGCGGCAGATCCTCGAGATCGCGGCGCAGCGTTTCGAGGTCGAGCAGCGGCTGCTCTCGCTTCGCGGCGGGAGGATCGTCTCCAGCGACGGCGGCTCCTGGTCGCTCGACGAGGTCACGGGGCTGCTGGAGTCGGCGCAGATCCTCGGCAAGGGCTCTCGCGGCCCGAATCCGACCGGGATGCGCGTCCTCACCTTCGGCGTCCAGGTCGCCCAGGTCGCCGTCGACGTCGAAACCGGCGAGGTGCGTGTGGAGCGGATAGCCGCAATCCATGACGTCGGCCGCGTGATCAACCCCCTCGGCGCGTCGAGCCAAGTGGAAGGCGGGATCATCCAGGGGCTCGGCCACACGCTCTCGGAGCAGCGGCTGCTCGACCCCAACACGGGAACCGTCCTAACCCAGACGCTCGACTCGTATCGGATGCCCACGATCGCCGACCTCCCCGAGATCGTCACCGAGCTGATCGACGTTCCCGACGAGCACCTGACGAACCTGGGCTCGAAGGGGCTGGGCGAGCCGCCGATCGTCCCGACCTCGGCGGCGATCGCCAACGCGATCCGCGACGCGACCGGCGCAGACGTCCGCTCGCTGCCGATCACGCGGGAAGAGATGTTGCGCGCGCTCCGGGAGGCACGCGAGCGCAGATCGGAGCGCGTTGGAGCTCCTGCGGGCTGACTCCGTCGAGGCGGCGACTACGGCGCTCGGCAACGGCGGGGTCGCGCTCGCGGGCGGGACCGAAGTCGTTCCGCTGATGCGCGAGGGAATCATCGCGCCGGACACTCTCGTCGAGATCTCGCGCGTCGTACCGAAGGGCGTCCGCGACGGCTGGATCGGTGCTGGAACGACGCTCGCCGAGCTCGAGGTCGATCCTCAGATCCCGGCGGCGCTACAGGAAGCCTGTTCGCTCGCCGCGTCGCCGCAGCTCCGCGCAATGGGGACGATCGCCGGCAACCTCTTACAGGCGACGCGCTGCTGGTACTGGCGTCTCCGTTTTCCTTGCCGACTCCACGGCGGCGATCGCTGCTTCGCGCGAGAGGGAGAGCATCGCGAGCACGCGATCTTCGCGAACGACTTCTGCGCCTCCGCCCATCCCTCCGATCCAGCCGCGGCGCTGCTCGCCCTCGCTGCGACGGTCGTGACCGATCGCCGCCGGATCTCGCTGGCGGAGCTCTATCGAGGGCCGAGTGAGGATGACCGCAGGACGACGACGCTCGAACCGCGCGAGCTGATTCTCGAGCTCGAGTACGACGCGCCGCTGGCCTCGACGTACCTGAAAGCAATGGACCGCCGCCGCTACGCGTTCGCAATCGTGGGCGTTGCGGCGGCTCGGTACGAGACCGGGACGCGACTGGCGCTCGCAGGCGTCGCGCCGACTCCATGGCTGCTCGACAGCGACGACGCGCTCGAGCAGGCGACGCCGCTGCCGGGGACTGCGTACAAGGTCGAGATCGCCAAGACGCTTGTGCGGAGGGCCTCGGAGGCGGTCGCTTGAGGTGGGTCGCCCTGCTGGTGGGCGTTGCGCTGCTCGCCGGCTGCGGCGGTGAGTCGAGCGCGTCGTGCGAGGTCGTCGTCGTCGACGAGGAGCGCGCCTCGGACGTCAAGCCGCTCGAGGACGGCGGCAATTACAAGATCGAGTTCGAGACGACGCACGGCAGCTTCACCGTGGAGATCGACGAGGAGCTGGCCCCGTGCAACGGCGGGTCGATGATGCAGCTGGCGGAGAACGCGTTCTTCGACGGCGTCGTGTTCCACCGGATCGTTCCGGGCTTCGTTATCCAGGCCGGCCAGTCGACGAAGACTCCGGACGGAGGTCCCGGGTATACGACGATCGATCCTCCGCCTGCCGACACGCAATACCGGAAAGGAGTCGTTGCGATGGCGAAGACCGAGCTCGACCCACCCGGCACCGGCGGCAGCCAATTCTTCGTGGTGACAGGTAGCAACGTCACGCTCCCGCCGGACTACGCACCGATCGGCAAGGTCGTCGAGGGCATGGCCGTGGTCGCGAAAATCGGGAAGCTCGGGGACCTTCAGACGCAGACGCCGACCGAGGAGATCGTGATCGAGCAGGCGACGGTTTCCGGCCTCTAAGCTGCCGATTCATGTGGCTTCGCCTCTTCGGGCTGCTCCTCGTTGCCGCTACGGGCGCGTGGCTCGCGGCAGCCGTCGCCGCCGCGGGCACCGAGGAGAAGGCTGCCGTGAATCGTGTTCCTAAGGCGACTCCGGCCGCCGCTCGGCTCTGCCCTCTCCCAGAGCGCTCTCGTCGGTCGTTCGAGCGCGCCGCGCGGGACACGGAGTTGCCGCTGGCACTGCTCACCGCGGTCGCGCAGGTCGAGTCGAGCCTGCGGCGTCCGCCCTCGAACGTCCTCGCCGCTGCCCGCTACCTGCGGATGATGCTCGATCGCTTCCACTCGACCGATTTGGCGCTCGCCGCGTATAACGCGGGGCCGACGGCGGTCGCGCGAGCCGGCGGCGCGCCGAGCGCAGAGGTGCTCACCTACGTCGCCAAGGTCGCCGCACTCTGGCGGCGGCTGCAGGGTTGTAGGTAGATGGTCGCCGCTGTCGTGCTCGCCGCCGGAGCGGGGAGCCGGTACGGCGGCCCGAAGCAGCACCTCCTCCTCGCGCCCGTGCTCGACGCGCTGGGGCCGAGCTCCGTCGACGAGATTGTTGTGGTCGCCGGCGCGTACCCGCTCGACGTCGAGCCAACTGTCGTCGAGTGCGCCGACTGGGAGCGGGGCCCAGGGGCGTCGCTGCGCTGCGGGCTGCGAGCGCTGCCGGGAGAAGCCGAGGCGGCCGTCGTGGTCCTCGCCGACGGCCCCGACCTCTCGCCGGCGGCCGTCGACCGCGTCGTCGAGGCCTGGCGCGCAGGTGCCGGCGAAGTAGTCGCTGCCTCGTACCGAGGCGACCGCGGTCACCCCGTGGTGCTCGATCGCGCGGTGTGGGGGCAAGTCCCCGACGAGGGAGCGCGGGCTCTGGAACCCGTGCTCGTCCCGTGCGACGATCTGGGCTCTCCAGGAGACGTTGATTTTGCCGATGAGGTTCCCGGTAGGTTGCGAGAGGACTTGAGCGAATGAACGCCCTTGTGGAAGCCGCAGCGCTCGAACAGCAGCACACGGAGCCGTCTCCGCTCGCCCGCGCGCGGGTGCAGCGGCAGCTGACGGTCGAGCAGGCGGCCAAGCGCGCCGGCCTGACGCCGGAGGAAGTCGGCTGGATCGAGGACGGCCGCCTCTACCGCTTCGGTCCGAGCGAAAAGGCGACGCTCGCCCTACTTCTCTACGCGACCGCCCTCGACATCTCGCGGCGCGAGGCCCGTCGTCTCGCTGGACTCCCTCTCCTCGAGTCCACCAGCAGCAACCGGCTCGCCGTGCTCGTCGGAATGGTTGCGACCGCGCTCGCCGTCGCAGCGGTGTTCACACTGCCGGAGGTGCTCCGGAGCGCGGGCGGTAATGACGCCGTCGCCACCCAGAACCTGCCGGCCCCTTGGAAAATCTCGGTCGTCGTCCTGAATGGCGGCGGCGACATCAACTACACGCGACGCGTCGCCGACCGCATTGGGTCGATGGCGTACCAGATCAAGCGTGTCGCCCGCGCAAACCGCTTCGACTATCCGGAGACGGCGGTCTACTTCCCGCCCGGCGGCGAGGCGATCGGCCAGCGGCTCGCGAAACAGCTCGGAGTCGCTGCGCGGCCACTCCCCGCCGGCAAGAACTCCCGCCGGCTGGTCGTCATCGCCGGTCCGCCGCGCGCTTTGGGCTAAAGCGCAACCGACGCTCTCGATGCACGGCCGCACATGCGGCGGTATGCCTAGCGCGCGACTTCCGGGTGGCGGGCGAAGACGCTCAGCGCGATCAGCGCTGCGGGAATGACCATGAGAAAGCCGAGG
>DASQTZ010000119.1:0-11749 GCA_035641605.1 Gaiellaceae bacterium
CGTCTCGCGAAGCTTCTTGAGCTCGTCCTTGGGCCGGTAGACCTGGGGGTCGCCGATGTAGTGACCGACCAGCCGATAGGTCTCGGCGAGCAGGAAGACCGGCCCGCGGCCGGAGCGAGCGTGCTCGACGGCTTTCGAGGCCGTTTCGTACACCTTGCCGACGTCCTGGCCGTCGACCTTCATCGACTCCATGCCGTAGGCGACCGCGCGCTTCGTCAGGTCCTTGATCGGCATGTGCTGGCTCGCCGGCGTCGACTCCGCCCAATGGTTGTCCTCGCAGACGAAGACCGCGGGGACCTGCCAGAGCTGGGCGAGGTTCAGCGACTCGTGGACGGTGCCGATGTTCGTCGCCCCGTCGCCGAAGAAGGCCACGGCGACGCGCGGCTCGTCCCGGAACTTGAAGGCGAGAGCAGCCCCCACGATCGCCGGCAGGCCGCCGCCGACGACAGCGTTTGCGCCGAGATTTCCGCGCTCGATGTCGTAGAGATGCATCGAGCCGCCGTAGCCGTGCGAGCAGCCTTCGAGCTTCCCGTAGAGCTCGGCCATCACCTCGTTCGGGTGCGTGCCCTTGGCAAGTGCGTGCCCGTGGGCGCGGTGCGTCGAGGCGATCACGTCGCCTTCCTCGAGAGCGCGGCAGACGCCGACGGCGACCGCCTCCTGGCCGATCGCGACGTGCAGGAATCCGGGCAGCTCGCCGGCGCGGAAGCGCTCCTCGACCTTCTCCTCGAAGCGACGAATGAGCAGCATCTCGCGGAAGAAGTCCCGCAAGAGCTCAGGCGAAACAGCCCCCTTCCTCTCAACCTTCGCCATCGGCGTTCAGTCTATGCTCGGGCCCATGCGTGTCGCCGACCAGTTCCGCGAGCTCGAGTCGCATCTGCCCGCCGACTGGGCCGATGCGCGGCTCGTTCTCGCGGTTGACGACACGCGGCAGATCGAGCGGGCAGCGGGGTTGCTGGCACCGCTCGGGCCCGGAAGGGTGGGGAACCGGATTCAGCTGACGGTGTCGCGGCAGGGCGGTGCCGCCGAGCGGCTGCGCCGGCTGCTCGTACGGATCGACCGGCAGCGGATTCGCGGGCGACTCGAGCTCGTGACGTTCTCGTCGGGCGTACCCGAGGCGCGCGAGGGGCGCGCGTCGTGGCCGCCGCTGGAGGACGCATGGCTCTCCGCCGTCGCCGCGTTGCCGGAGGACTGGAGCGACCTCTACGCGGAGGTCGAGCTCGCCTCGAGTGACTTCCTCGATTCCGGGGCGTTGCGGCTCGCGCCGCTGAACCCCTCGCGGCCCGACCGCGGCCTCGCGCTCAAGTTCCGGGTCGCTCGGAGCTTCGGCTATGGCGCCTCGTCGGAGATGACGAGGCGCTGCATGGCGCGGCTCGACGAGGAGGGGATCAAGGGGCGGCTGGCGATCCTCTGGGCGCTGTCCGACACCAAAGCGGTGGCCACGCAGGGGCCGGTCTGGTACGGCGAGAGCGGGCCGGTGTAGAAATGACCGACCCGGTCTCGTGGTTCGTGATCGAGCCCGGCTGGACCGTGGTAGCCGCCGACGGCAGCGAGGTAGGCCAGGTCGAGGAGGTCGTCGGCGACACGGGTACGGACATCTTCAACGGTCTTGCCGTCTCGACCGGCGTTCTGGCGAAACCGAAGTACGTTCCCGCCGAGCGAGTGGCGGAGATCACCGACGGTTTGGTGAGGCTGGATTTCCCGACGGAGGCAATCGAGGACCTCGACGACCACGAGCCCCAGCCGCCGTCGACAGAGTTTCGGGCCTAGTCGCCGCGCCGACCTCAGCCAATGATCTCGCCGAGCTCGCGGGCAAGCTTCGAAGCCCCGGACTTGTCCGCCGCGATCACGAGGCACGTGTCGTCGCCGGCCAGGGTTCCGACGATGAGCGGATGGGCCAGGCGGTCGAGCGCTCGGCCGATCGCAGGCGCCGAGCCAAGCTCGGAGTGGACGACGACGATGTTCTGCGCCGCCGTCGCGCGGCGCCCGAACTGCGACAGCACCGAGGCCAGAGCTTCGCGTGGATTGCTCCGCCGCCCGTTCTGGGGCAAGACGTAGCGTGGCCGACCCAGCTGATCGTGACTCTTCTCGAGCCCGAGCTCACGGATATCGCGGGAGACCGTCGCCTGTGTGGCGAGGCAACCCTCGGCGGCCAGGACGGCCAGCAGATCGTGCTGCGTTCCGATTCGCCGCCGGGAGACCAGGCTCGCAATCAGCCGCTGCCGCTCGGGCTTGGAGAATGGACGAGCGTCGGCCTGCATAGGAAGAGAATAGGTTTCCAGCCTCCCGAACCGCGGTAAGTTTCCCCCGTGCTCCGCAAACTCCTCTGGACCGCGATCTACGGCGCTCTCGGCGCGATCGCCGCGATCGGCGCGCGCGTCGTCGCGTCCCGGATCTACCGGCTCGCCACCGGCGAAGAGCCGCCGATCAAGAAATGACGAAGGCCGACCAGCTGATCGACCGAGCCGCCGACCGTCTGCGCGACGCAGCCGACCGAGTCGCGGCCCAGGGTGGATTGACGGCGAAGCTCGCCGAGCCGCTGGCGGAGGACTCGGCGTTCCTGCGCAAGCTGAAACCGAGCCTGATCGTCGCGCGGGCCAAAGGCCAAGCCCCGACCGACATGCCGGCCGGGAGCGGAGCGCCCACGTCGCCGACGAGGCCGCAGCTCGGCCCGCGGCCGAAGAAGCGCGGCAGCGGCCCGAGTCCGTTCCTGGTCATCGGCGCAGCCCTCGTGGTCGGCATCGTGATCGCGAAGGTAATCGACTGGAGAGGCCATGCCCACCCCAGAGACTGAGTCGCCGGGCCTCGGCACCGCCGCCAAGCTCGTTGCCGAGAAGGCCAGCGCGATCGCGCGCCTCGAGCTCGAGCTCGCCTCGATGGAGCTCAAGAAGAAGGTTGCGGCGCTCGGCATGGGCATCGGGCTCCTCGTCGGAGCGCTGCTCGTCCTCGTCTACACCGTCGGCTTCGGCTTCGCCACGGTCGCCGCCGCGCTTGCGACGTTCCTGCCCCTCTGGCTCTCGCTCCTGATCGTGACCGGGTTTCTCTTCTTGCTGACCGCGCTGCTTGCGTTCGCCGGCGTGAAGAAGGTCCAGCGCGGCACGCCGCCGGTCCCGAAGCAGGCGATCGACGAGGCGAAACTCACGACCCAGGCGTTGAAGAGCAATGGCCGCGGGTAACAGCCGTACCACCGAAGAGGTACGCCGCGAGCTCCAGTCGGAGCGCGAGCGGCTCGCGCACGCCGTCGATTCCCTTCGCGCCGAGGTCAAGGAAGTTACCAACGTGAGCGCGAAGCTCCGCGGCAACCTCCCGGTCCTCGCCGCCGGCGCCCTCGGGGCAGGGTTCTTCCTCGCCGGCGGAGTCGGAGCGACGATGCGACTGCTGTTTCGCCGCGGCCGAGAGGGGAAGGAAAAGGCCCGCTTTGGCCGCTTCTCCTTCGTCGACCGCGACTGACCGCCCGGACGCAGGCCAGATCCCTTCGGGGCCGGAGCGACTGGGCCTCCGCGAGTGGATCGACGTCTCCAAGCGCGCCTTCAAGGAGTTCATGGCAGACGACTGCATGGGCCTCGCCCAGCAGATCGCCTTCAGCCTCGCCTTCTTTCCGGCGATGATCCTGCTCGTCGGTCTGCTCGGCCTGATCGGCGCCTACGACGACCTCAAGGAATTCCTGGGCGTGGTTGCTCCCGGTGCCGTGATCGACGCGATCGACATGGCTCAGGCAAGCGCAGCGGGTCAGGAGGCGGCGGCCTCCTTCGCCGTCGTGCTCGGCGCCTTCGGCGCGATCTGGGCGGCGAGCGGTGCCATGAACTCCGTGATCAAGGCGCTCAACGCCGCCTACGACCGGATCGAGACCCGCCCGTTCTGGAAGGTGCGCCTGACCGCGATCGCACTCGTCCTCGCGAGCGGATTCGCGCTGGCAGGGCTCTTCTTGCTGATCGTCTTCGGCGGCCCGATCGGTGAGGCGATCACGAGCCGAGCCCATCTCGGCGGCGCCTTCGAGCTCGTCTGGGCGATCCTCCGCTGGCCGCTCGCGTTCGGCGCGATCCTGCTCTTCTTCGCACTCGTCTACTGGGCAGGCCCGAACGTCGACCAGCGGGACTGGAAGTGGATCACACCCGGGTCGCTCGTCGGGGCTCTGCTCTGGCTCGCACTCTCCGGCCTCTTCGCGCTCTACACGAGCTTCTCGGAGTCGTACGACAAGACGTACGGCTCGCTCGCCGGCGGGATCATCCTGCTGCTCTGGCTGAACTACTCCGCGTTCGCGCTGCTCTTCGGCGCGGAGCTGAACTCGGAGCTCGACCGCCAGGCCGACATCCACGCGGCCGGTGGAGAGAACGCAGGCCTCGTCAGGCCGGCCCGGCGGTCGCACTAGCTACGTAACTCGGAAACTTCCCTTCATCCGCGTTCGGTGCGGATCGCAGATGTAGCGGTACTGCTTGCCCTTGCGGAAGGTGACAAGCCACGTCCGCGTCCCTCGGAACGCCACGGTCGTGCGCTTGTTCACGCCGGAGCCGAGCAGGTGGAAGTTGTGCATCCTCGATCGATCACGCACGGTGATCCGGTAGCGCCCCGCACGGAGCCGCGTCACGCGGCGGCCGCTCGCCGTGCGGAGTGAGATCGTCGGTCCCGGGCCGACGGTTGCGAAGAGCTTCTGCACAGGCGGGGCGGGCGGCGGTGGCGGAGGCTGAGGCGGGCCGCCTCCGGTCGTGAAGCTCCCCCGCATCTGCGTGGGGTGCGGATCGCAAAGAAAGGTGTAATTGGACTTGTCCTGCAGCGTGACGTTCCAGGTGACGGTTCCGACGAAGGCCTCCGTCGTCGCCATCTGGACGCCGGGCCCGCTGAGGCGGAAGTTGTGCATCGAGGAGTGGTCGCGAACCTCGATCACGTAGGCACCGGCGGGGATGTCCCTCACGGTTCCGCCGGATTCCGTCGTGAGCGAGATCGTGAACGCGTCGTTCAGGCCGACGTTGGCGATCAACTTGGTCTGGGCGAATGCGGCCGCCGGCGAGCCAAAAACGCCTAGTGCCGTTGCGGCAATGACGAGGAGTCGGATGCGATGCGTCATGTCAGCAAGTACGTCTTCCCCCTCCGCATGGATTTAGACTCGCATTGATGCTTCGGAAAAACGCAAAGGTCGAGCTGATCAAGGGCGTTCCGCTTTTTACCGAGTGCTCGCGCAAGGATCTGAACGAGATCGCCGGCATCGCAGACGAGATCGACCTGCGTGAGGGCAAGGAGCTCACCAAGGAAGGCCGTCCTGGACGCGAGTTCTTCGTGCTGATCGAAGGCGAGGCCGACGTGAAGAAGGGCTCCCGGCGAGTGAATACGCTCGGACCCGGCGACTTCTTCGGCGAGATCGCCCTGGTTACTCAGCGACCGCGCACTGCCACAGTCGTCACGACCGCGCCGGTCCGCGCACTCGTGATCACAGACCGCAGCTTCCGCTCGTTGCTCGAGCACCAGCCGGCGATCCAGGGCAAGGTGATGAGCGCACTAGCGGCGCGGCTCGGCCCGGACGAGAACCTCTAAGTTCGGACTTCGGTCAGCCGGATGCTGTTCCCAGAGGGATCACGGAACGCCGAGTCGATCCCGTAGGGACGCTCCTCCGGCGGTTCGGTGAATTCGACCCCGCGGCCCTTGAGCTCTTCGTAGGCGCTGTGGACGTCGTCGGTCGTGAGGAAGATCGTCCCCGCGAACCCCTTGGCCATCAGGGTGCGCACCTGCTCGGCCGTCTCCGGATCCATCACCGGCGGGTCGGGGATGGCCATCAGGACGATCGCGACATCGGTCTGCCTGGGCGGCGCGACAGCAAGCCAGCGGAAGTTGCCCATCTCGGGCACGGTGACGTCGGAGCGCACCTCCATGCCGACCTTCTCGGTGTAGAACGCGAGCGCCTGGTCCTGGTCGTGCACCCACAGTTGGGCATTGGCGATCTTCGTCATGGGGACTCCTGGGTTCGAAGGAACAGTCAGCGGGGCATGCTAGCCCCGCGCTGCTCGGCTGTCTTCTCGAAACGTGCGGCGTTGCGGACGGCTGTACATCCGCACCACGCACGCCGGGATCAAGGCCTGGTGGGAGGCGGGCGGGAAGCCGCTGCGGTAGGCGGTCGGCGAGACGCCGAAGGTTCGCGTGAAGCTGGTCGTGAACGAGCCGACGCTGCGCAGGCCAACGGCCAGGCAGATCTGGGCGACCGAGCGATCGGTCGCCCGCAGCAGCGCGGCGGCGCGCTCCAGACGGCGCGTCAGGAGGTATGCGTGAGGTGACTCGCCGAAGGCGAGCCGGAACTCGCGGCTGAAGTGCGCGCGGGAGAGGCCGGCGGCGGCGGCCAGGTCGTCCACGCCGAGGGGCTCGAAGTACCGGGCGTCGGCCAGGTCCTTGGCGCGAAGCAGATGGCGGGCCGGCGGAACGAAGGTCATGGTCGCCACTAGGCCCGCAGCTCCGCGCCGAACTTCGATCTCAGCGCCTCGACGATGTTCTGGCGAAGGGCAGCTGCCTCGTCGTCAGTAAGCGTGCGCTCCGGCGACTGGAACTCGACCCTGAAGGCGATCGACTTGCGGCCTGCCCCGACCTGCGCGCCGCGGTAGACGTCGAACGGTGTCATCTCGCGGAGCTCGGGAACTGTTTCGCGCGCCGCGTCAACGAGGTCGCCGGCTGCTACGTCCTCGTCCACGGCGAACGCGAGGTCCTGCTTGACAGGCGGATACGTGATGACGTCCTGGTACTGGGGCGAATCGGCGGCAGCCTCGACCAGTGCGTCGAAGTCGAGCTCGAAAGCACCCCGGACCCCCTCGTACAGCCCGGGATGGAGCTCTCCAACCCACCCTTCGCGCGTTCGTGCCGCCTTCCCCGGATGGAGGAACGTCTCGGACAGCCGCTCGAAACGCGGCTCCGCGCGGATCGCCTCGTAGACGGTCTCGACCGCGCCCTTCGCCCGCTGGAAGCCGCCTTCGACGATCCCAGCGAGTAGCTCTCGCTCCTCGGGGAGCTTCTCGGCCGGCCAAAAGACTCGGGCGAGCTCAAAGAGCGCGATCCCCTCGTTGCCCGCTGCGACGTTTCGCTCGGCAGCCTCAACCAGGCTCGGGAGCAGCGACTGCCGAAGGAGGGCTTGCTCCTCCGTCATCGGCTCGGGGAGAGCGATCGCCCCGAGATTGCTACCCGAAGGAACCAGCGTCGGTGTATAAGCCTCGGAGAACCCCGCTCCGACCAGCGCCTCCTCGACGATGCGCCTGAGGCCCTGGGCGCGGGTGAGGCGCCCGGTCATGTGGCGGCGCAGCGGCAGTGTGAACGGGACGTCGTCGAGGCGGAAGCGGGCGATCTCCTCGACAACGTCGATCTCGCGGGTCACGTCGCGGGCGCGCCAGGTCGGCACCATCACGGAGCCGTTGTCCACAGCGAAGCCGATTCGCTCCAGTATCTCGGTCTGCTCCGCCTGCCGGATCTCCAACCCGACGACCTCCGAGGCACGATCGGCGCGCACCTCGATCCGAGGCCGCTCCGGCAGATCGCCCTGGACGTCCACATGCCCGACCCACTTGGCGTCGGCGAGTTCGACGAGTAGCTCTGTCGCGAGGGCCGCTGCCTGCGGAGCGAGGTGCGGATCAACACCTTTTTCCCATCGGTTCGACCCCTCCGTACGAAGCTTCAGCCGCTCGGAGCTCCGCAGGAGGCCGTACGGCTCGAAGTTGGCCGCCTCGAGCAGCACGGTCTGCGTCTTCTCGGTGACCTCGGTCTCCTCGCCGCCCATGATTCCTGCGAGCGCAACGGCGCGCTCGGCGTCGGCGATGACCAGATCGGACGGATCGAGCTCGCGGTCGACCCCGTCGAGTGTGCGCAGTTGTTCACCGGGCCGCGCGCGACGAACAACAATCCGGCCGCCCGCGAGAGTCGTGTGGTCGAAGGCGTGGAGCGGGTTGCCAAGCGCAAGCATCACGTAGTTCGTCACATCGACGACGTTCGAGATTGGCCTCATGCCCGCCGCGCTCAGCCTCCCCTTCAGCCAGACAGGAGACGCCGTGACGCTGACCTCGCGGAAGAGGCGTCCGATGTAACGCGGGCAGCCTTCGAGATCCTCGATCGCGATGTCGACTTGCTCCTCGGCTACGTGCGTCGGGTCGTTGCCAGGAGGCGGCTCGAGTTCCGTCCCGTAGATGGCCGCGACTTCGCGCGCGAGCCCGTAGATCGAGAGGAGGTCGGGCCGGTTTCCGGTCGGCTCCACCTCGAGCACCTCTTCGGATAACGGCAAGACGTCGACGAGCGGTGTTCCGGGCTCGCCGCCGGCCAGGACCAGGATCCCGGTGTGGTCGGGACCGAGCGCGAGTTCCCGCTCGGACAGGATCATCCCGTCGCTCACGATCCCGCGCAGCTTCGCGCGCTCGAGCCTGTCACCGCCAGGAAGCACGGCGCCAGGGAGCGCCACCGCCACCGTGTCGCCGGCGCCGAAGTTCCAGGCACCGCATACGATCTGGCGCGGCTCCCCCTCCCCCACGTCGACGCTGCAGAGCTGCAGTCGGTCGGCATTCGGATGCTTCCCTGCTTCGACCACCCGGCCGACCAGGTAGAGGCCGAGGTTCCCGTCGAGGTCGGGGACGCCGCGACGCTCGATCGACTTGACCTCGGCGCTGGCGACGCTAAAGCGGTCGGCCAACTCGGGCGTGGGTGCGTCGACGGAGACGTATTCGCGCAGCCAACTCAGCGGAACGCGCATCAGAACTGCCTCAGGACCCGCATGTCGTTTTCCCAGAGCACCCGGATGTCCGGGATGTTGTGGCGGAGTTGCCCCACGCGTTCGAGACCGCAACCGAAGGCGAAGCCCGACCATTCCTCCGGGTCGATGCCGCCGTTCCGCAGCACTGCCGGATCGACCATGCCCGCACCGCCCATCTCCAACCAGCCGGAGTACCGGCAGGTGCGGCAGCCCTCGCCGCCGCAGATGCCGCAGGAGACGTCGGGCTCGATCGACGGCTCTGTGAACGGAAAGTAGTGGGTGCGGAAGCGAATGGCGCGATCCTCGCCGAAGAGCGCGCGCATCACGTGCAGCAGCGTGCCTTTGAGGTCGGCCAGAGTCAGGCCCCGGTCCACCGCCAGGCCCTCGAACTGGTGGAAGATCGGGTAGTGGGTCGCGTCGATCGTGTCACGGCGGTAGCAGCGGCCGATGGAGACCATGTACATCGGAGGCTCGTGCTCCTCCATCTCGTGGATCTGGGACGGTGACGTCTCCGTTCTGAGGACCACGTCGCCGTTGAGGAAGAACGTCGCTCGCGGCGAACGCGCTGCATGCCACAGCGGGAACTCGAGCTTGTCGAAGTTGTATTCCGTGGTCTCGACCTCGCGGTCGTAACGGACGTAATAGCCAAGACCGAGGAAGGCATCCTCGACCTCGCGGCGGATCTGAGTGATCGGGTGCAGATGTCCGCGCGCCGCCCGCTCACCCGGGAGAGTGATATCGATCCTCTCCTCGGTCAGCGCCCGGTCGAGCTCAGTGCGCTCGAGCTCTTCCTGGCGGGCCGCGATCGCCTGCTCGATCGTCTCGCGGGCAGCGTTCAGCGCCATTCCCACCTCGCGGTCGCGAACCTCCCGCAGCGCTTGCTTCAGCTCGCTCTTGCGACCGAGGTAGCGGATCCGCGCGTCATCGAGCTCGCCGATGCTCGAGGCGCTCTCTACGGCTGCCAGCGCGTCCTTCCGATACGCCTCAGCGTCCAAGGCGGCCCCGGCTCGAGTCTCCTCGGATCGGCGGCGAGGGCGTCAGCGCCGGTCCCCGGACACGACCCGGGGCCGGGTAAACGGGGAATCCAGACGCCTCGTCGCCACAAGCGAACGATAACGGACAATGCGGGCGTGGACGAGTACGCGGGGCTGGCCGAGGTGTACGACGTGTGGTCGGCGCACATGACCGACGACGTGCCGTTCTACGTAGATCTCGCACGGGAGGCCGACGGGCCCGTGGTGGAGCTCGCGGTCGGCAGCGGGCGAGTGGCCGTGCCCGTGGCCAAGGCGATCGGCCGACCGGTGATCGGTCTCGATCGGTCACCCGCAATGCTCGCGAAGGCGCGCCAGGACGCGAAGACCGCCCACGTCGAGCTCGACCTCCGAGAGGGAGACATGCGAGAGCTCTCGCTGGACGAGCCAGCCGCGTTGATCTACTGCCCTTTCCGCTCGCTCCTCCACCTGCCGACGTGGGCGGATCGGCGCCGGACGTTCGAACGTGTCGCGGCGTCGCTTCGTCCCGGCGGCCGTTTCGCGTGGAACGCCTTCGTATTCGACTTCGCGATCGCCGCGCGTCTCGACGGTCAACGCGAAGAGGAGCCCGTTCCGCACCTGGTTCACCAGGCCGTGGGCGACAGCAGGATCGATCTCACGCTCGACTCGGGTAGCTCTGTTTCCATCTGGTGGGCGACGAAGAACGAATGGCTCGGCTTGATCGACGTCGCGGGACTCGAGGTCGAGGCGCTCTACGGCTGGTTCGATAGGCGACCGTTCGACGACGAGAGCCCGGAGTTCGTGTGGGTGGCGCGGAAGCCCGAGTAGAGCGCTCTCCCTACGACGCGATCGCCGAGCTCTACGACCCGTGGAGCCAGAGCGTTACGGAGGACGTCCCCTTCTACGTCGCCGAGGCGCGGAAGGCGGGTGGGCCGGTGGTCGAGCTCGGCGTCGGCACCGGCCGCATCGCCGTCCCGACGGCCGTGGCCGGAGTCGCCGTGATCGGCGTCGACTCCTCCGCGCGGATGCTCGACATCTGCCGCCGTCGCGCCGAAGCCACGGGCGTGGCCGAGCGCCTCGACCTGCGGCTCGGCGACCTGGCGGCGCCGCCTGTCTCCGAGACGGTTCGGTTGGTCACCTGTCCCTTCCGCGCGTACCTGCATCTTCCCGACGCCGCCGCGCGACTCGGCGCATTGGCTGCGGCACGTGACGTCCTCGTCCCGGGCGGGCGGCTGATCTTCGACGTCTTCGCTCCGCTTCGGGACGACATCGAGGAAACCCACGGCCGCTGGATCGAGCGCGAACCTCAGATCTTCGAGCGCGCCGACTGGGACGAACAGGCGCAGACGCTCACGCTGTCGGTGCGCGGTCCGGAAGGCGAGGGAACGATGCGGCTCGCGTGGATCTCGGAACCCGAGTGGCGCCGCACGCTGGAGAAGGCCGGCTTCGAGGTGGAGCGCTCGTACGGCTGGTTCGACTACCGCCCCTACGGCGGCGGCGAGGACATGGTTTTCGTCGCGCGCCGCGCCCCTTAGAAGAGCTGGACTTCGTCGCCGGCGGCGACTTCGCCGCTCTCGACGACGCGCGCGAGCATCCCCCGCCGGCCGTCGAGCTCGGCCTGGAGACCGGGCCGGATCTCATCCATGCGCGAACAGGGATCGCAGATCATCGTGATCTCGAACAGCGCCTCGCCGATCCGGAGCCGCTGGCCGACCGGCCAGTCGTGGACGTCTGCGTCCTCGATGGTGAAGTTCTCGCGGATCCGGCCGTAGTCGACGCCGAGTGCGTCGAGATGTTCCGCCGACGCGAACAACACCTGGCGCTTCGTCCCGGCGCGCGCGTGCGCGCAGCCCTCGAGGCCGTGGCCTTCGAGTGCTCGAACACGCTCTCTCGGCTCCATGCGGCCGCTGTTCTTGGCCGGCGACGTCCAGAGTCCCGCGACGCGTGCCATGTCCCTGACTTTAGCTGGTGCCCCGCCCAGCAATACATGCCGGCTTCTGGCCCGCGATCACGCGGCGCCAGAGCCCACCCTCCTCCTCACCAAGGTCGTCAAGACCTT
>DASQTZ010000120.1:0-3294 GCA_035641605.1 Gaiellaceae bacterium
GGAGATCTTCTCGAGAGCGAGCTCCAACCGTCGCGACGAGTTGTGTCGCAGGGCGACACCAGACGTCGCTCTTGCCCGCGAGTGCCCGCCAGTCCCGAAACGTGTGCCCGTTTCGTACCCGCGAGTCTAGTGGCGCGCCAATACAGGCAACACAACGGCCCTGTTTGCAGGGGTTTTGTCGAAGCCCTCTGACGGACTCGAACCGTCGACCCCCTCCTTACCATGGAGTTTCGGGGCGTCACGGGCGTACACACGCGATCACTCGCGACACACTTCTTCCTGTAAATCGGCACGTTCAGCAGCTTCTCGATGCGACGCGAGACGTCGCGCGTGTCGTTTCTGGTGTGTCCGTTTTGTGTCCGCGCGCTGATTTCATTCGAGGCAACGACGAGCTCATAACAATGTGGCTCGATCTGCGTAATTGAGGCTGTTCGCCCGTTTTAGGGGCGAACAGCCTCGTTGTGTCAAAAGTCCGGCTTAGAACGGGCAGTTGCCCGGCGCCGGCGTGACGTCGGCGCGTGGTCCGGCACCAACCGGCAGGAGGTACGTGACCGACAGTTCGACGACCGTCGTGCCCTCGTTCCTGCCGATGTGGACGTGGCCGCCGCCGCGGTCGACGAACGCCGACCCGGCGCTGAAGACGTGCGGCGCACAGCTCGCGTCGTCTCCGTCGTAGAGGGTGAACGTCCCCGACTTGACGACGACGAGCGCCGGGCCCGGATGGCTATGCCAGCCTGTGTGGCCTCCGGGCTGGATTGTGATGGTCTGATCGGCGACGTCCATCGCGCTCTTTGTCTTTAGCTCGACCAGCCCGTCGATCTCGACCTTGAACGGCTCCGTGATCGTGCCGCGGACTGGCGTCGACGCAGAGACGAGGAATCCGGGGGTGGCCACTGCGACGCCTGCGATCAGGCCGAATGCCACGAGCCCGAGGATGACGATGCGCTTGATCTTCATTTGTCTCGCTCCTTTCGATTCAGGCGCCCAGGTCACGGCAGCGCGAGATACTGGCCGTAGAACGCCCTCGCCTCGCTCGTGTCGAGCCGGCTGTTGTAGTTGTTCGCCCGGCAGATCGCATCTCCGCCGGTCGTGATCGCGACGACCATGTTCGTGTCGTGAATGAACTTCGGCGATCCGGAGTCGCCGAAGCACACGCCGCCGTTCTCCTCCAGCTCGGAGTTCATGTTCAGCTTCAGGTACGTGTGCGTGAGCCCCATGAAGCGCGACGTCGAGGACATTCGCCCCGGTGCGAACTCGAACCGCGGCGGTCCCTGCTTGAAGCTCGGGACGAGCCCGTAGCCGACGTTGTCGAAGACGGTGTCCGGCCTGAGCCCGCCGCGTGCGGCCAGCGTGTCGAGCAGACCGGCTGTCGGCCATTCAACGGGCGCGAGTCCCGCCGGCGCGCTTTCGAGCACGACGGCGCCGTAGTCGTGCGGGTTCGCATGCGAGGCGCCGAACGCCGCGTCGAACGCGACCTCGGACGCGCGGTGCCAGTCGTTCAAGCTCGTGACCGCACCGGTGGAATCGAAGGTGACGTTCGCATCGAACGTCACCCAGAACTGGTCCGCACCGACACCCTCTTCAGGCGCCCACGCGACGCAGTGGGCCGCGGTCACGAAGACCTTCAGCTCAGGCTGTCCGATTCGCGGTCCGCCGTACGAGCCCGAGCAGATGCCGTAGCGGACGAGCTCGCCGTCTTCCTCGAAGCCGACGGCGAGCATTCCGACGTTGGGGTGTGCGTCGCCGTCCGGGACGCCGTTGCCGATCGCGCTCGCCGCCGGAGCGAGCGCGCAGAACGCCGCGACCGCCGACGCGAGCGACGCGATCGCCACCGCCCTCGGAATTCGCCTCATGCTGGACCTCCTCGATTCGCTGCTTTGACCCGCCGAGGCTTGCGGCCGCCGGTTGCCGCTCGGTTGCAGGTCGGTCAAAGTTGGTTGCGATCCCGCACGTCGGGCGGCACTCCACCTGCCATCCGAGCGGCAAGGAGCGAAGATGGAATTCCGGATTCTCGGTCCTCTCGAGGTCGCCGTCGGCGGTCGGCGGGTGGAGCTCGGTGGCCGCAAGCAGCGCGAGCTCATCGCGATCCTCCTCCTGCACGCGAACGACGTCGTCTCCGCGGACAAGCTGATCGATGAGTTGTGGGGCGAGTCGCCTCCCCCTACGGCTGCGAAGACGCTCCAGGCGCACGTGTCGCGGCTTCGGAAAGCGATCAATGCCGACGAAGCGCGGCTCGAAACCCGCGGCCAGGGCTACTTCCTCAGGGTCGAGCCGGATCAGCTGGACGCCGGACGATTCCAGCGCTTGCTTGAGGACGGCCGTCGCGCGCTCGCGCGCGGAGAGGCCGGGTCCGCGGCCGAGACGCTCGAAGAGGCACTGGCGCTCTGGCGCGGTCCCGCCCTCGCCGACTTCACCTATGAATCGTTCGCCCAGGCCGAGATCAGCCGGCTCGAGGACCTGCGCTTGAGCGCGCTCGAAGAGCGGAACGAGGCGGAGCTTGCCCTCGGTCGTCACGCCGAGCTCGTCGCCGAGCTCGAGGCACTCGTCCAGCAGCACCCGCTTCGCGAGCGCCTGCGCGGCCAGCTCATGCTCGCGCTGTACCGCTCGGACCGTCAGGCGGAAGCGCTCGAGGTCTATCGACGCGGCCGGATGGCCTTCGCCGAGGAGCTCGGGCTCGAGCCCAGCCATGCGCTGCAGCGGCTCGAACGCCAGATCCTCGAACACGATCCAGTGCTCGCGGCGCCGGCCCGTCCGCGCGCACCGTTCGCGCTGGCGCCGCTGCGGCGCCGGCCGCTTCTCGGACTCGTCGCGGCAGGGCTCGTTCTTGCCGCGTCCGTCGCCGCCGGTACCGCAATCTTCCAGCTGTCACGTGGGGGGAGCGAAGCGGCGCCTCAGGGGAGGGGGCTTGCGATCGCCGGCGGCGGCCTGGGCGTGCTCGATCCAAGCACCGGCGAGCTCGTCGAGACAATTCCGCTCGGGACGGCGCCGGCGGCGGTCGCGGTGGGAGAGGGCAGCACGTGGGTCCTCGATGCCGACGACAGGACCGTGACGCGGGTCGATCCCGATGACCGTGCCGTCCGCCGCACATTCAGCATCGGAACGCGCCCAACAGCGCTCGTCGCGGGGGCGGGCGCGGTCTGGATCGGAAACGGTTTCCGCGAAGGGGGCACGAGTTTCTTGGGGAGCGTTTCGCGAGTCGACCGCGAGTCTGGACTCGTCGACGAGACGATCCGTCTTCCGACGGCAGGAGGCGAGCCGTTTCAGGGCGGAGGGTTCGAGCAGCAGCTCATGGCG
>DASQTZ010000121.1:0-4886 GCA_035641605.1 Gaiellaceae bacterium
CTGGACAACCACATGCACGGACCGGGCTCGAGGATCTACTTCCCGGTTCGGCAGGAGGGCGGGCTGTTCGCCGTCGGGGACATGCACGCCTCGATGGGAGACGGCGAGATCTGCTTCACGGGCGTCGAGATCGCCGGTGAAGTCACAGTGCGCTTCGACGTCCTGAAGGGCAAGCAGGCGCGCTGGCCGGTGACCGAGCTCGCCGACCGTTGGGTGGCTCACGCGACGGCCGAGGACTTCCCGGCTGCGCTGGAGCAGTGCTCGGAGGAGGCCGCCCGGCTGCTCGTCGACGAGTGGGGCTTCTCCCTGGAGGACGCCTTCATCTTCCTATCGGTCGCCTGCGACGCAGGCATTGCCCAGGCCTGCAAGCCGGCACCTCACTTCGGCGCGATCGCCCGCTTCTCGATCCCGAAGATCGAGGCGACGCCGAGCCCGTTCTCGCAGCTGACCTAGCCGGAGCTCGTGGAACGTCGGCGCCGCGGCGCCGCGGCCTTCTCGGCGGACGATGTGGCTTTCGCCTTGTCGCGCCCCTTCTTCTTGCGCTGGCGATCCCGTGCCCAGCGCACCTTCGGCCTGCTTCCGCGTCCCATCCCGCGGCATCCTATATAGTTCACCTTTAGGTGAACAGTTCGCAGGAGCTCGATCGCAGCTTCCTCGCCCTCTCGCATCACGCCCGGCGGACGATCGTCGCGCGGCTCGCGGAGGGGCCCGCCACCGTCGGTCAAGCCTCGAAGGGGCTGGACCTCTCCAAGCCGGCGATCAGCAAGCACGTGCGCGTCCTCGAGGATGCGGGCCTGATCCGGCGGATCGTCGAGGGCCGCGAGCACCGGCTGCGCCTGGAGGGTGCGTCGATGACGGAGGCGGAGCGATGGATCGAGCGCCATCGCGAGCTGTGGGAGCGGAAATTCGATGCCGTCGAGCGCTATCTCGGCGGGGAAGGAGGAAACCAATGACGCAGCAGGCTCAGGATGTCGTTCTCCGGATGAGCCGCCGGTTCGACGCGCCACGGGAGCGGGTGTTCGACGCCTGGACGAACCCGGACGTGCTTCTCGACTGGTGGCGCGCCGGCCCGCACTGGGAGACGCCGACCGCCGAGGTCGATCTCCGGCCGGGAGGCCGCTACCGGCTCGCCATGACCGACACGGACAAGAACGAGACCCACGTCGTCGTCGGCGAGTACAAGGAGATCCAGCCGCCGGAGCGGCTGGTCTACACGTGGTCGTGGGAGAGCAAGGCTGACGAGATGTCCGGGAGCGAGAACTCGCTCGTCACCGTCGAGTTCGCAGAGGCCGGCGGCGGGACGGAGGTCTCGCTCACGCACAGTGGATTCGCGGGCGAGGAGATCCGGGGCCTCCATGCCCACGGTTGGGAGGCGGTTCTCGCGAGCCTCGAGCGGCACCTCTCGTCGGGCGGTCCGAGCTAGGGCGACCGCGGTCAGGTGTGACTTTTCCGCGCGTCCGATGTAACCCGGGCACGTGGAGGCCTCATCCCAGGAAGCCGACTCGTCGAGAAGGCGAAACGGGGTAGCGCCTCGGCGTTCGAGGCGCTACTTCGCATGCGCCGGCGCGACACGCGGCCACCACGAGCTCTTCGCCGTGGCCCAGCGGCTCTGGTGCCGTCTGACGGCCTAGAGCAAGCCGCAGACTCGGGCCGCGTTGGGCCAGGGGTAGAAGCCCCGCCCGGCCCGGAAAGCGCGTTCCGCGACCCACATCTGCTCCACCGGCGTCCAGGTGTTCGCCCAGCCGCGGCGGAGGAGATGGCGCGGGGCGTATTGCCGCATGAACGAGCGATCCATCTGGAGCCCGCCCCAGTAGGGATCATGGGCATCGCGCCACGGCCCCTCGTGCCGCTGGAGGCAGCGCCAGTGACGCTCGTGCGGCGGGTTGTGTGCCTTGACTCTGGCGCGGATCGCGCGCACGCGCCACTGCTTCAGCACGACCAGCCTGAATGTGACATCTCTCGTCCGGAGGTAGCGGCCGCGGTTTGGAGTCTTGGCCACGCCCATCAGCCGCTGCCAGCGCCAGGTCGCGCGCTGGTACCGCTTGATCTTGCGGATGACGACCCTGCCGTCAGGCATGGCGCGAACCTGCTCCGACGCCTGCCCCGCAGGCACGCTGGTCGCGCCCGCGAGGCCGAGCAGCATTGCGATAGCAGCGAGCAGTCCAACGAGTTTTCCGGGCACGAGCTGATCCTCCGTTCGTGCGGAGCTCGGGCCCGGGCGCGATGTTCCGCAGTGCGCTCCAGAGCCGACGTACGCTCCGTCGATTCCTTGGATCCGGTCGGCTCCGGCCGCCGGACGGCGCCATTATTAGCAGACCGGTGTGCCTACCCAGGCAACGAAGGTGCGCGTTTTCCGCTGGAAATCGTAAAACCTGCGTAAAGAAGAAGCGAAGATATCGCAAGAAATGTCGCAGTTTGCGCAACTCCGAGCCCGGCAACCGCACTCCCGACGGCGGCGATGCCGACGCCGGCCAGGATCAGGCTCATCGCCAGCGGCCGGCGCCTGATCGTGGCAATCGCAACCCAGAAGACTGCCGCCGTGCCGGCAACGTTTCCGGCGATCGCGAGGATCCGCAGGGGGAAGTAGTCGAGGTGCTCCTGGGCCTCGGGGATCTCGTCGCCCGACACCGGCATCGACAACGGTTCCGAGATCGCGGCGCCCACGGCCAGGCCCGCGTAGACGAGGACGACAGGAATCACCCACCGGTGACCGCGGAGGAGCATCGAGCCGGCGCCGAGCAGCGGCGCGGTGAGGAGGCCGCCGAACAGGTAGTAGAGCCGGAACGAGGCACCGCTCCACCCTGCGGCCGATCCCCAGGCCAGCGCGCCGGCGGCGAGGGCGAAGGCCGCGAGCGACACGGCCCACGCGAGCAGCTCGGGCGCGCGCCGTGCGCCCCAGCGGCCGGCCAGCCTCCCGGCGAGGCGCAGCGAGAGCAGGGCGGCTGCGAACGCAAGCAAGGCTTCCATCCCGGGCGAGGGTAGTACGACCCACGCGCTAGCCTCCACGGCAGTGGCCGACAAGCGCTACCTCTTCACGCCGGGCCCGACGCCGGTCCCGCCACAAGTGCTGGAGGCGATGAGCCGGCCGATCATCCACCACCGCAGCTCGGACTTCCGCGAGGTTCTGCAGCGCACGTTCGGCCGACTCGGCGAGGTGTACCGAACCGAGGGCGACGTCCTCCTCTACACGTCGTCGGGGACAGGCGGGATGGAGTCCGCGATCTCCAACCTCGCGCGGCCCGGCGACCGCGTCGTCGTCGTGTCTGCCGGGCACTTCGGCGAGCGCTGGGCGGCGATGGCCGGCAACTTCGGATGCGAGGTCGAGACGATCGAGTACGAGTGGGGTGAGACGCCGTCGGCCGACGATCTCGCGGCACGCCTAGCAGAGATCGGCGGCGCCAAGGTCGTGTTCCTCACGCATTCCGAGACCTCGACCGGCGTCGTCGCCGACGTCCAGTCCCTCGCGGCCGCTGCGAAGGAGTCAGGCCCGCTCGTCGTCGTCGATGCCGTCTCGAGCCTGGGGGCCGTCCCGCTCGAGACGGATTCCTGGGGCCTCGACGCCGTCGTCTCGGGATCGCAGAAGGCGCTGATGACGCCGCCTGGGCTCGCCACCGTCTCCGTCTCGAACGACGCCTGGGCCGCGGTCGAGAAAGACGCACCCGGCAGGTACTACTTCGACTGGCACGAGACTCGGGAGCGCCAGGAGCAGTTCGACCCGGCGTTCACGCCGGCAGTCTCGATCGTGGTCGGTCTCGACATCGCGCTGGGGCTGCTCCTCGAGGAGGGTTTGGAGCAGGCGTTCGAGCGCCACACCCGCCTCGGCCGCGCCTGCCGCGCCGGCGTCCGCGCCATGGGCCTCGAGCTCTTCTCGCCGGACGACGACCGCTCGGCGGTCGTCACCGCGATCAACGCGCCGGACGGCATCGACTCCAGCGAGCTCGTGCAGACGCTGCGCGACCGCCAGGGAATCGTCCTCGCGCCGGGGCAGGGGCCGCTCAAGGGCAAGGTCTTCCGGATCGGCCACATCGGCTACTACGACGTCTTCGACATCACGACCGCGCTGGCCGGCGTCGAGCTCGTGCTCGCCGAGCTGGGCGCGGACATGGAGCGCGGCGCCGCCATCACCGCGGCGCTGGAAGCGTTCGAGCACACAAGAGTGTGACGCTTCCCTGGCCGGCACCGGCTCCCGCCGGGCGGAGCCCGGCTCCGCCGCTCCATGCCGCCGCTGGCGGCTCGATGCCTTCCGGGCCCCTGCTGTCTCGCACTGTGCCCTCCGGCCTCGAACCACCAGCGGCGACCCAGGAATCCGTCAAATGAGCGAGCGCCTCCGAGTCCTCGTCCGCGAGCCGATCGCCGAGGCCGGAGTCGAGCTCCTGCGGGAGCAGTTCGAGGTCGACGTCGACGGCGACCTGCCGCTCGAGGAGCGGATCGGTGACTACGACGCGATCGTCATCCGCTCCGCGACGAAGCTGACCGCCGAGGTCCTCGAGCGCGCCGACCGGCTGAAGGTGATCGGTCGGGCGGGAGTGGGGGTCGACAACGTCGACGTCGACGCCGCGACGCGCCGCGGGATCGTCGTTGCGAATGCCCCCGAGTCGACGGTCGTCTCGGCGGCGGAGCATGCCGTGGGGCTGCTCGTCGCACTCGCGCGGCACATCCCGCAGGCGCACGCCTCGCTCAAACAGGGGCGGTGGGAACGCTCGACCTACGGCGGGATCGAGCTCGAGGGCAAGACGCTGGGCGTGCTCGGCTTCGGACGGATCGGCCAGCAGGTCGCGCGCCGTGCAGTAGGTCTCGGGATGGACGTGGTCGCGCACGACCCGTTCGTCGCCAAGGATCGCTTTCGCGAGCTCGGGGTGACCAGGGCCGAGACGGTGGACGCTGTT
>DASQTZ010000122.1:0-5522 GCA_035641605.1 Gaiellaceae bacterium
CGCTCCCGCATGCGCGGCGGCTCGTCCAGCCAGCCGAGCCACTGGGCCTCGTCCCTGCCCGTCCAGACCGAGGGGTCGCGCTGCCAGATGCGTTCGACGAGCTCGGCGGTCTCGATCAAGGCGGTAGGCCTACGCCGAGACGAGCTCGCCGCGCTTGGCACGAACACCTTCGAGCAGCTCGTCAACGGAGTCCGCGAACTTCTGGACGCCCTCCTCCTCGAGCACGCGCGTCACGTCGTCGTAGTCGACGCCGGCAGCGGCCAGTTCCTCGAACAGTTGGCGCGCCTCGTCGAGGCCCGCTTCGAGCGTCAGCCGCACCTCGCCGTGATCCTGGAAGGCCTCGATCGTCTCCTTGGGCATCGTGTTCACCGTCTCGGGCCCGATCAGCTCCTCCACGTACATGACGTCGCGGTAGTCGGGGTTCTTCGTCGACGTTGATGCCCACAGGCACCGCTGCGGGGTCGCACCCTTCGCGGCGAGCGGTTCCCACCGAGGGCCGCTGAAGATCTCCTTGTAGCGCTCGTACGCGAGCTTCGCGTTCGCGATCGCCAGCCGGCCCCTGAGGTGGTCGTGGCCGCCGAGCGAGTCGAGGCGCTTGTCTGCCTCCGTGTCGACACGGGAGACGAAGAAGCTCGCGACCGAGGCGACCTGTGACGGATCGCCGCCGGCCTCCACGAGCCTCTCGACGCCGCGGATGTAGGCCTCCGTCACCTCGACGTACCGCTTGAGCGAGAAGATCAGAGTGACGTTGATGTTCCGGCCGCGGGCGATCATTTCCTCGATCGCCGGGAGGCCTGCCTTCGTCGCGGGGATCTTCACGTAGAGGTTCGGGCGGTCGAGAGTCTCGTGAAAACGCTGTGCCTCTTCGATCGTCGCGTCCGTCTCGTGGGCGAGGTGGGGATCAACCTCGAGCGAGACATAGCCGTCAAGCCCTTGCGCCCGGTCCCAGATCGGGCGGAGGAGGTCGCAGGCCTCGCCGATGTCGTCGAAGGCGAGGCGGAGGAAGATTTCCTTGAGGTCATCCTCCTCTGCGAGCACCTCCCTCAGCTGCTCGTCATACCAGTCGCCTTCTGACATGGCCTTTTGGAAGATGGTCGGATTCGACGTGACACCTACGACCGCGTCCTCGTCGATCATCCGGTGAAGCTCCCCGGTTCGAAGCCACTCGCGTGAGAGCGAGTCGATCCAGACGCTCTGGCCCAGCTCGCTCAGCTGATGGAGCCGTGACTTAGACACCTGATGCCTCTCTTTCCATCGCTTCGATCTTCTCAAGCCGGCGGCGGTACCGCTCGGCGCCGTCGAACTCGGCAGCGAGAAACGCCGCGACGAGCTCGGCGGCGAGCTCGCCGCCGACGACGTCGGATCCAATGCAGAGCACGTTCATGTCGTCGTGTTGGACACCTTGCCTGGCCGAGTACGTGTCGTGGCAGATCGCGGCCCGGATCCCTGCCAGCTTGCAGGCGGCGATCGCGGCCCCGACACCGGAGCCGCAGACGAAGACTCCGCGCTCCGCCTCGCCGCCCCGAATGGCCTCGCCGACCTCCCGGGCCTTGTCCGGATAGTCCACGCGAGGCTCCGCCTTGTCAGTACCCAGGTCAACCGCCTCGTGCCCAAGCTTCCCCAGTTCCTCGAGCACGCGGTCACGGAGCTTCACGCCCCGATGGTCGAACGCGACAGCAACCCTCATAGCTCGACTACGTTACCCCGACATGGGCGACCAAGATCTCTGGCGGGAGCTCGGCCAGCAGCTGCGGGTCGACGCCGTCCGGGCCAGCGCGAAAGCGGGCTCCGGCCACCCGACTTCGTCGATGTCCGCAGCCGATCTCGCCGCCGTGCTCCTCGCCGAGCACTTCCGCTACGACTTCGACAACCCGAAGAGCCCGGCGAACGACCGGCTGATCTTCTCCAAGGGGCACGCGTCGCCGCTCGTCTACGGGCTCTTCCGAGCCGCCGGCGCGCTCTCGGAGGAGGAATTTCTGACGTACCGCCAGTTCGGCAGCCGGCTCGAGGGTCATCCGACCCCGGCGCTTCCCTGGGTCGACGTCGCGACCGGCTCGCTGGGTCAGGGACTGCCGATCGGCGTCGGCGTCGCCCTCGCCGGCAAGCGCCTCAACCAGCTTCCGTTCCGGGTGTGGGTGATCTGCGGCGACAGCGAGATGGCGGAGGGCTCGATGTGGGAGGCGATCGAGCACGCGGCGTTCTACGAGCTGGACAACCTGACCGCGATCGTCGACGTCAACCGGCTCGGCCAGCGCGGCGAGACGATGCACGGCTGGGACCTCTCGTCCTACTCGGACCGCCTGCGCGCGAACGGCTGGCATGCAATCGAGATCGACGGCCACGACGTCGCCGCCATCGATGCCGCCTACCGCGAGGCCGAGGCGACGAACGGACGTCCGACAGCGATCGTCGCCAGGACGCTCAAGGGCAAGGGCTATTCGAAGGTGGAGGACCAGGGCGGCTGGCACGGCAAGGCGATTGCCGAAGAGGCGATCGAGGAGCTCGGCGGCGTCCGAAACCTCACCCTGGACATCCCCGTGCCCGAAGACCGTGAGTCGCACCGGTTCGAGCCCGCTCCACAGGAATGGCCAGCCTACGAGGTCGGCTCCGAGGTCGCGACCAGAAAGGCCTACGGCGAGGCGCTCGCGGCGCTCGGCGGCGAGCGTGGCGACGTCGTCGCGCTCGACGGTGAGGTCTCGAACTCGACCTATGCGGAGATCTTCCGCGACGCCCATCCCGACCGCTACTTCGAGATGTTCATCGCCGAGCAGCAGATGATTGCGGCCGCCGTCGGCCTGCAGGTGCTCGGCTGGAAGCCGTTCGCCTCGACGTTCGCCGCGTTCATGACCCGCGCCTACGACTTCCTCCGCATGGGTGCGATCAGCCGCGCGACGCTGAAGCTCTGCGGCTCCCACGCGGGGGTGTCGATCGGCGAGGACGGGCCCTCGCAGATGGGACTCGAGGATCTCGCCGCCTTTCGCGCCGTCCACGGCTCCACCGTCCTGTACCCCTGCGACGGGAATCAGACGACCGAGCTAGTCCGGGCGATGGCCGAGCTCGAAGGGATCTCTTACCTGCGGACGACCCGCTCGGACACTCCCGTCATCTATGGATCGGGTGGGGAGTTTCCCGTCGGTGGGAGCAAGACCGTGCGCTCCTCGGACGACGACGACGTCACGATCGTCGCCGCGGGGATCACGCTTCACGAGGCGCTGAAGGCGGCCGAGTCGCTCGCCGGCGAGGGAGTCTCTGCCCGCGTGATCGACTGCTACTCGGTCAAGCCGATCGACGGGGAGACACTGCGTGCTGTCGGCACGCCGATCGTCACCGCCGAGGACCACTGGGCTGCGGGCGGGCTCGGAGAGGCAGTGCTCGCCGCCCTTGCCGACGCCGAGGAACGACCGCCGGTCTCGGTGCTTGCGGTCCGCGAGTTGCCGCGCTCCGGCAAGCCGGCGGAGCTGCTCGCGGCAGCCGGCATCGACGCCGAGGCAATCGCCGCCGCCGCGCGCAAGCTCGTTACCGCGCGAACACTCGCCTGACGCTTCGCTCAGACGGCGCGGCGTAGTTGCTCGTCCAGCGGGACGAGGGGGAGCTGGAACGTGCGCACAGCGTCGTCGTTCGAGACGACGCTGTCACCCGTCTCGAGCATCGTGAGCAGGTCACGCGTAAGCGGGATGTTTCCCGGAAGGCGCTCGGTCACCGTTGCGGGAATCTTCATCAGCCCGGTAGGCAGGTGCATCGTCGGACGGCGACGGATCCCGAGCACCGAGCGCAGCCGTTCCCAGAATTCGTTCCAGCTCACGACATCCGGTCCGCCGACCTCGAACGTGCGATTTGCGGCCTCGGACTTGCCAATCGCAGCGGCAAAGTAGGCGCCGACGTCCTCGATCCAGATCGGCTGGATCTTCTGCTCCCCGCTTCCGATGATCCCGGTGACCGGGGAGAGCCTTGCCAGCCTCTTGAAGGTGGGAAGGATCCCACCCTCGCGGCCGAAGATAAAGCTCGGCCGGAAGATCGCGTGTTCCAGACCGGACGCCTTCGTGTCCTGCTCCATCGTCCACTTCGCGTGGTAGTACGGGACGAGATCCTTCGTCTCCTCGCTGGTCCCCAGCGCGCTCATCAGGACGAAGCGGCGGACTCCGGCCTCGCGGGCAGCGGCCAGAAGGTTGCGCGTGCCGCCGATCATGACCCGTTCGAAGTCCTCCGGCCTGCCCTGCCGGATCGCGACGAGGTGAACGACGACGTCGACGTCCTGAACCGCCGTGCGAAGGCTGTCCGGGTCGGTGACGTCCCCCTGCACCGCCGCCCGGCAGCGGATGCCCGCTTCCATCCAGGAGCCGGGCTTGCGCTCGAGCACGCGCAGCTCGTGGCCGGCGTCGACGATCGCGTTCGCGATCGCGGGGCCGACGAACCCCGTCGCGCCGGTAATGAACACCCTCATACGCGCTCACGCCGGAAGTTCTGCCAGTAGCGGGAGGGAGTCGGTCCCTCCTGGCCCTGGTACTTGGAGCCGAGCTCCCCGGCGCCGTAGGGCGTTTCGGCCGGCTCCGAGAGCTGGACGAACGAGAGCTGACCGATCTTCATCCCGTAGTAGATCGTGATCGGGAGATTGGCCACGTTCGAGAGCTCGAGGGTGACGTGGCCGTCCCAGCCGGGGTCGATGAAGCCGGCAGTCGAGTGGATCAGCAGGCCGAGGCGGCCGAGCGAGCTCTTCCCCTCCAGTCGGGCCACGAGGTCGTCCGGCAGGCGGATCCGCTCGAGCGTCGAGGCGAGGACGAACTCGCCCGGGTGGAGGATGAACGGGGACTCGTCGTCGACCTGCACGAGCTCGGTCAGGTCCTCCTGCGGCTCCTTGACATCGATGTACGGGTAGCGGGCGTTGTGGAAGACGCGGAAGTAGCGGTCGACCCTCACGTCGACGCTCGAGGGCTGCAGGAGCGATTCGTCGTAGGGGTCGATCTCGATCCGACCCTCGTCGATCAGCCTCCGGATCGTTCGGTCGGAGAGGACCATTAGAGCACTGCGCCGGCGGCGCGGCTGAGCTCGGCGAACTCCGCGTCCGTGAGCTCGACCCCTGCAGCCGCGACGTTCTCCTCTAGGTGCTCGAGTGACGAGGTTCCGGGAATCGGCAGCATGGCGGGCGACCGGCGGAGGAGCCAGGCAAGCGCGATCTGGGCCTGTGTCGCCCCCTTGGTCGAGGCGATGTCGGCCAGGCGCCCGCCGCCGCGCGTCAGGTCGCCGAAGCCGAGCGGGAACCAGGGCAGGAAGGCGATTCCCTCTCGTTCGCACGCGTCGAGCACGCCTTCCGAGTGGCGGTCGACAAGGTTGTAGCGGTTCTGCACCGACACGATCGTGGCGACCCGGCGCGCCTGCGCAAGCTGGCGCGAATCGACGTTCGAGAGCCCGATGTGTCTGATCTTCCCCTCGCGCTGGAGGTCGACGAGCGTCCCGACCGATTCCTCGATCGGGACAGCCGGATCGACGGCATGGAGCTGGTAGAGGTCGATCCGGTCGACGCGTAG
>DASQTZ010000123.1:0-7213 GCA_035641605.1 Gaiellaceae bacterium
AAATTCCGCCGGGCCGGATGACGCCCCAGACACGGCGCCGGATCAGCACGTTCGCCCGCGACACGTAGCGCTGCTACGCGCCGCGAACGACCGCACTGCCCGGCTTGGTCTGGAGCGCCCCCGACTGCGGCCGAATTTCCCCATCAACCCTCTAGCCGCGCGCCCAGCTCGACGAGATCCTCGCGCGCCCGCGCAGGATCGCCGCTGAGCTCATGGATCTCGACGCCCGGCGGCCGCTCGAGCACCTTCCCGCCGAACACCGCGCACCGCACGCCGGCCTCCTCGCAAACCCTGAGAACGGTGGACGGAGCCTTCCCCAGCCACGTCGAGCGGTCGATTGTGCCCTCGCCCGTGACGACGAGATCGGCGCCGCCAAGCCGCTCCCGAAACTCGATCAGCTCGAGGACGAGTCGGGCGCCTTCCACTAGCTCGGCCCCCAGTGACGCGAGAGCTGCCCCAAGCCCGCCTGCGGCTCCCGCACCCGGGAGCTCCCTGAACGGCTCGAGCGCAGGATTCTCCAGCAACCTTCGCTCCAGCTCAGGAAGCTGCTCGGGCGTCGCGCCTTTCTGCTCTGCGAAGATCCGCACCGCGTCGAGCAAGGGCGCGTGCACGTCGCAGGCGGCCCGCACCGATATCGGAAACCTGTCGAGCATCTCCAGCAGTCCGAGACCGCCGTCCACAGTCGCCGTCCCTCCGAGGAAAACGACCAGCTCGGCCGGATCCGCAGCCGTCGCGTCGAGGATCAGCTCGCCGAGACCACGGCTCGTGGCCCGCATAACGTCCCGCTCGCTTTCGGCTACGAGCCCAAGGCCGATCGCCTCCGCCGACTCGACTGCGGCAACACGATCGGCAAGGAGCAACCAGCTGGCGCGAACCTCCCTGCCGAGCGGGTCGTGAACCAGCGCCTCTCGCCACTCGCCGCCGAGCGGTGCGTACAGCACGTCGAGCGTGCCCTCTCCACCGTCGGCCACCGGGAGCAGCTCGGCGCCCCGCAAGCCCTCGGCGAGTGCGGCCGCAGCCTCATGAGCCGAGAGGACGCCTTTGAGGCTAGCCGGACACGCCAGTGCGTGCATGGAGCTCCTCGGGCACGGCGTCCTCCTTGCTCTCGGACTCCTCCGCGCCCATGCGCAGCGTCGCGAGCGAGAGTCCTTCGCGCATCAGGAACAGCAGGCCGAGGCCCACGCCGACCGACATCTCCAAGACCTGCAGGCCGAGCCCGAACGCGATCCCCGTCGAGTACGCGACGCCGTAGGAGACGAGCGGGAGTGCGACGACCGCCTGGACCAGTCCGACGTTGCCCGGCCAGAGGGGGAAGATCGTCGCGACGTTCATGAGCAGAAGGACGAGGCCTGCGGCCGGCATGTGCTCCTCGATCCCGAACGCGAACATCGTCGCCCACACAGCGAACAGTTGGAGGAGCCAGCCCGTCGTTTGCAGCAGTGCCGCCGCGACGGCGGCGGTCGGCTCGCGCATCACGTTCAGGCCGAGCCGGGCCATCGCGAACAACTTCCGGACGGCTCGTGCGCTCTCCGGCAGGGGACGCTGTTCCAGCCCGGCGACGAGCATCGTCACGAGGAAGAGGACGATGCCGACGACGATCGCGATCTCGAGGCTCGTGATCGCCCAGCGCGGGATTCTCGCCGTCGCCAGCACGTAGATCGTCAAGATCAGCGCGGGGATCACGTCGAAGAGCCGGTGCGCGAAGACCGATCCGAGCAGGCGGCCCGTCGCCCCTTTCCCACGCTCCAGCTCCCGGGTCAGGACGGCGACGCGCGCCAGCTCGCCGATCCGCCCCGGCAGCACCGCGTTGCCCAGCAGCCCGACCGCGAATGCCGAGAACACGCTCGGGAAACTGGGCTGCTCGGTCCGAGGCAGGGCCTGGTTGATCACCGTCCGCCACGCCCAGGCCCGGATCACGACCGAGAGAAGATTGAGGCCGAGCGCGGCCGCGATCCAGCTCCAGGAGACGAGCCGGAACGCGTCCCAGACGCGGTCCCACTCGGGCCCGCGCCACCACAGCAGCGCGAGGATGGCGACGAGCATCAGAGCCGGGATCAGCAACCGCAGGAACCAGCTCTGCGGGACCCCGGTTCTCATGCTGCGGCCGGCACCCACCCCAGCACCCGCTCGTAGACCTGAAGCAGCCGGCGCGCGACCTCGTCCCACGAATAGCGCTCCTCCGCGAGCCGGCGCGCCGAGAGGCCGAAGCGGCAACGCCGGTCCTCGTCGGCGAGGAGCGAGACCAGCGCGTCCGCCAGCGCGGCCGGGTCCCCAGGCGGGACGCTGAGGCCGGTCTCCGGCATCATGACGTCACGGTAGCCCTCGATGTCCGAGGCGACGACCGGCGTGGCACAGGCAAAGGCCCTTGTGAGCACCATCCCGAAGCTCTCGCCGCCGAGCGACGGTGCCGCCATCGCCTTCGCCGTAAGCAGCTCTTCCGTCAGCTGCTCCTGCGGGAGGAAGCCGAGCGCGTCGATCCCCTCGTCAGGGATCCGTTGTCTCGCGATCATCAGTCGAACGGCGAGCGGGTCGGCGCCGATCACGCGGAGCCGCGCCCCGGTCCGTCGGTGGATCTCCGGCCAGGCGCGGAGCAGCACCGGCAGGCCCTTCCGGGCCTCCTGCCGCCCGACGAACAGGATCCGATTCTCCCGGCCCCCGGGATCGGCCCCGGGCGGGATCAGAACACCGTTTGGGACCACCTCGTACTCGGCGGGCGCATACCGCTCGGCGGTTGCCCGTGCCCGTTCGGAGACCGCGATCCGCGCATCGATCCGGTCGAGCAGAAACCCCCAGACCGGCATCCCGATCTTCGTCCAGCCGAGCTCGCCGGAGGCGTGGAAGGTGGCAACTACCGGGGAACGCGTCATCGCCAGCGCGCCAATCGACAGGACAGGTGTCAGAGGCTCATGCACATGGAGAACGTCGAACCGCTCACGCTCGAGCGCGCGCTTGACGCGAAGAACCGACCGAGGTCCGAGGATGATGTTCGGCAACGACGCATTCGCAGGCACGATCGCCGAGCGGCCGACTGGAATCACGTCCGGCGGCGGCGGCCCGTCGCGTCCGATGCGAGGGTGCAATGCCCGCGTGAACTGGCCGGGGGGGTCGTTGCCCATGATCGTCCGCGTCTCGACGCCGAGGTCGCGGAGGGCTTGCGCCTGGAGCTCCGCGTGCTCCACGACGGCACCCCAGAACGACCAGGAGTACGGGACGACGATCCCGACCTTCATCCGGCCAACTATGACGAACGGGATCTCTAGGGCAGGACGTTGGTGACAGCGCAGCACACAGCGGCTACGGCAGGATCTGCGTTCATTGGTTCCCGAGTCGAAACTGGAGAAGACGGAGCACGGGCTCGTCCCGAAGGGCGAGGGATGGTTCGTCCTCAACATGCGCGACGCCGTGTGGCGTCACGTCGACGGCCGCGGCGCCGTCTGCACGGTCGCGGACGATTTCGAAGGCGAGCGGCAACTCGAACAGCTCGGCGTCAATCCGTTCGTGCTCAGGCCGGGCGAACCGATGGCCATGTATCACTGGGAGGCCGATCAGGAGGCCTTCCTCGTCGTCTCGGGCGAAGCAGTTCTGATCATCGAAGGCGAGGAGCGGCAATTGCGCGCGTGGGACTTCGTGCATTGCCCGCCGAACACGAAGCACGTGATCATCGGGGCAGGAAGCGGTCCGTGCCTCGTGATCGCGATCGGCGCACGCGAGCGCGACTTGCTCGGCTTCACCGTCGACGAAGTCGCGAAGCGCCACGGTGCGAGCGTCGGGGAGGACACGACGGATGGGGGAGTCGCGTACGCCCCGTTCCCGCGCCGCGAGCCAACCGCGTACCGCGACGGCTGGCTTCCCGAGATGGCGCGTTACGTCTAGGTGGCTACGCGGACTGCGAGACGACGGCCTGCTCGCGGGCGCTGCTCGGCACCAGCGGCAGGTCGACGACGAACGTCGACCCCTCCCCTTCCCTCGAGCTGACCGAGACCCGGCCCTCCATCCGCCGGACGAGCTCGCGGCAGATTACAGACCCAGCCCCGTGCCGCCGACGCCCAGGGTCTGCTGGGAATCGACGCGGTAGAACTTGCCGAAGATCCGCTGCTGCTCGGCGTGGCGGAATCCCGAGACCCTCGCGTCCCGCACCGCGATCCGCAGGCCTCCGTCGCTCGGCTCGGGCGCGATCTCCACCCGACCACCGTCGGGCGAGTACTTGAGGGCGTTGTCGATCAGGTTCAGCAGCACCTGGCGGAGCCTGTCCTCGTCCCCCGAGACGAGCGCCACGGACTCCGGCGTGACGGCCTCGAGCGAGATGCCTTCCTTCCCCGTGAGCGCAGCCTCGACCTCCGCTACGACGTTGTGCACCAGGCCGACAGCATCGAACTCCTGATTCGTCAGCCGCAAACGCCCGGCGTCGATCTGGTGGGCCCAGGAGGATGTCGCCGACGATCCGCGTCAGCCGCTCCGACTCCATCGTGCTTCCTTCCAGCCCTTCTCGCAATGATCCCGCCGTGAGAACGACGCCGACAGCATGAGCGCGAAGACCAATGCCGCGATCGGTTCCGGCGCGATCCTGCTCGCACTGGCGCTGGTTCCGGCCATCTGGGGCTGCGGCGAGGGTATCTCCGGCTGGAACGTCCTCGTCTTCGGGCTCGTCGCCGCCGGAGCGAGTCAGCTCGGCTCGGCCGCGGGCCGGTGGTCGGGGCAGCGGGTGGTCGGGATCGCGGTCACGATCATCGCCGTGCTGATCTCGCTCTTCGCGATCGGCGTGATCACGGCCGGAACCTGCTCCTGAGACAGAGCCCTAACTGAATGACGCTTCGTCGTCGGGGTGCGATGGGCGGTGCGAGGCAAGGACGCAGCGTCTCGTTCGTATCCGGAGGATACGGGCGAGACCGAAGACGCCGCATCGCGCCGCCCAGCGCGGCCCGACGGCACAAGGCTTCGTTCAGTTAGAGGCTCTTTAGCTGCCGAGCTCGTCCAGCCGCGACTCGAGCTCCCGCACCCGCGCCCGGGCCTTGTCCAGCTGCTCCTCTAGCTTCTTCCTGCGAGCCACGTTCGGATCCGGCTTCGGCTTGGGCGGCGGCTTCGGTTTCGGCTCGGTCTTCGGCTTCGCCTTCGGCCGCGGCCTCGCGCGCGAGGTGCGCGCCGGCACGACGGACAGAACCGGCCCGAACCCCGACTGCTCGACGTCGCCCGTGAGGGTTCCGGCCAGGAGCGCCTTCGAGGTCTCCTTGTCGACGGAGGCGGCTCGGAGGGTCTGGATGACCCGCTGCAGCGTCGGTCCGTCGGCGCCGAGCTCGTGGCGCGCGGCCGCCGTCAGCTCGTCGAGACGATCTCGGTGCGAGCGCGACGCATCCCGGAGCGCCTCGGGCCCGCGTCCTCCGACCGCGGCTCGCTGCGCCTTCCGAAGCTCCTCCCCTGACTTGACGAGCCCGCGGATCTCCTGCGGCCGGCGTCGCGCCAGCTGGTTGACCGTCCAGGCCGAGACCGACGGCTTCCGCAGCGCCTTGAGCTCATCGGCCGCTTCCTTGCGCCCAGCACGCCGGAGCTCCTTCCCGAGCTCGTCCCGTGCCTTCGTGAACTCCTCGAGCGGGAGCCCGTAGAGGTCGGCCGCCTTCCGCGCCACGCGAGGATCTTGACTCACGCGGGCGCTAGGCTCGACGGATGCCCGACCAGGAAGGCCTCGCCGAGCTGCACACCCACCTCGGCGGCTCGGTCGCCACCGAGATCATGTGGACGCTGGCGCACGAGCAGGGGATCGCGCTGCCGGTCAAGGACTACTGGGAGTTCGACCAGCTCGTTACCGTCTCCGACCCCCGCGGCGTCCCCGACCTGACCGCGCTCGACCAGATCTACAAGTGGACGGAGCTGATCCAGTCGAGTCCGCTCGCGGTCGAGCGCTCCGTCCACGCCGCCATCGGCGGTGCCTACCGCTCGCAGCGGATCACGACACTCGAGCTCCGCTTCAACCCGATGAAGCGAAACAGGGGCGGCGAGCGCGACCTCGACCACATCATCATGGCCGCGATCCGCGGGCTCGACCGCGCGAGCCTCGAGTATCCGCAGGTGCGCGCCGGCCTGATCCTGATGATGGACCGGACGTTCACCGAGCGGCAGAACGCGGTCATCGTCGAGAAGGCGATCCGCTACGCGCCTCGCGGGATCGTTGGCATCGACATCGCCGGCCCGCGCCCCGACGGCGCCGGGCCCTACCCCTACCGCGAGCTGCTGCCCCTCGTCGAGCAGGCGCGCGAGGCCGGCCTCGGCGTCACGATCCACGTCGGCGAGGAGGGCGGTGAGTACGGGATCGCCGAGATCCGCGAGGTCGTCTCGACCCTTCGGCCGGATCGCATCGGCCACGGCATCCTCGCCGCCCAGGACCGGCGGCTGATGGGCCAGATCTCCGAGGCCGAGATCGTGCTCGAGATCTGCCCGACGTCGAACCTGCTGACGAAGGCGCTGCCGGACGAGGAGGCGGTGCGCGACACTTTCCGCTCCTTCACCGAGTGCGAGGTGCCGTTTACGATCGCAACTGACGGGCCAGAGATGATGCGGACCCACCTGCGTGACGAGTTCGAGCTGCTGTTGCGCATCGGGGCGCTCGACGAGTCCCAGCTCGGCGACGCGAACCAACGCGGGCACGAGGCCAGCTTCGTCCCGCGCGAGCCGGTGCTCCAGAGGGCGTAGAGGCGCAAATACGCCCTTTGGCCAATAGGCAGTCGAAGACGGCGCTGTTAGCGTCGAGACCATGCAAGAGGCGCTCACCAAAGTCCCGACGAGCATCACCGAACGACAGCGTCAGGTGATCGAGCTGATCGCTGCGGGCTGCTCGAACGAAGAGGTGGGTGAGCGACTCGGGATCTCTCCCCGAACTGCCAAGGCGCACTGCGACGTGCTGCGCCAGAAGCTCGGCGTCGCCCGAAGACGACAGATCCCGGTCGCTTACCGCCTGCTTACCGGCGACGACCCACTTTCGCGCAGCCTCGGGCCGCCACGCGGCTCGGGGGACTGACGGCACCGCGCCTGCGTCCCGGGCGCAGGCGCGGATTCCCCGGATTCGGCCCATCGAAATCTCGATGCAAGACGACTAGCCTTGAAAGCTGATGGCAACCGAGGTCGCAGCGGCTAGACGACGGATCATCCGCCGTCCGCGCCTGACCTCCATGCTTGAAGAAAGCACTGCCAAGATCCGCCTCCTGATAGCGCCAGCTGGCTACGG